>JACAED010000083.1 GCA_013389025.1 Hydrogenophilaceae bacterium | reverse complement strand
GGGATCCAGCACCTCGAGCAAGGCAGAAGAAGGGTCTCCGCGAAAATCCTGTCCCATCTTGTCTACTTCATCAAGCAGGAAAAGCGGGTTTCGCTCTGCAACCTTGGTCAAACTTTGCAAAATCTTGCCCGGCATCGAACCAATGTAAGTACGTCGATGGCCGCGAATTTCCGCTTCGTCACGCACTCCGCCGAGGGCCATGCGCACGAATTTGCGATTGGTTGATCGAGCGATGGATTGCCCCAATGAGGTTTTGCCAACACCGGGGGGGCCAACCAGGCACAGAATCGGCGCTTTCACCTTGTCTACACGCTGTTGAACAGCGAGATACTCAAGAATGCGTTCCTTGACTTTCTCAAGACCGTAATGATCTTCATCCAGAATTTTTTCGGCTTTTGCTAGATCCTTGCTTATTTTGGTTTTCTTCTTCCAGGGAAGATTGGTCAGGGTTTCAATGTAACCTCTAACAACTGTAGCTTCTGCCGACATCGGTGACATCATCCGCAACTTCTTGATTTCCGATTGCGCCTTGGCCACGGCTTCCTTGGACATGCCGGCTTCCTTAATTTTGCGCTCCAGTTCCTCAAGCTCAGCACCCTCTTCGATATCACCCAGTTCCTTCTGAATCGCTTTGACCTGCTCATTCAAGTAGTATTCGCGCTGGGATTTTTCCATCTGCCGCTTGACTCGGCCACGGATTCGCTTTTCCACCTGCAGTATGTCAATTTCCGCTTCCAGCAGGCCCATCAAATGCTCAAGCCGTTTGGCGACGGAAATCATTTCAAGGATTTCCTGTTTCTGTTCAAGCTTCAAGGGCAGGTGCGCCACGATGGTATCTGCCAGCCTGCCGCCTTCGTCAATGCCAGACAGAGATGTCAGAATCTCCGGGGGTATTTTCTTGTTGAGTTTGACGTATTGATCAAACTGCGTCATCAGTGCGCGACGCATGGCCTCTATTTCCGTATCATCCTTGCCGTCCATCGCAATCAGTTCAGCCATTGCGGCAAGATGAGTGCCTTCGTCAGTGACTTCAAGAACGCGTGCACGCTGGTTACCTTCAACCAGAACCTTGACTGTACCGTCAGGCAGTTTGAGCATTTGCAGCACAGTTGCCATACTGCCAGTGTCATACAGGTCGGTGGTAGCGGGTTCATCCTGTGCGGCGGATTTCTGGGCCACCAGCAGGATGTGCTTGCCACTTTCCATGGAGGTTTCAAGAGCCTTGATGGATTTGGGGCGTCCCACAAACAGCGGAATCACCATATGCGGAAAAACAACCACATCACGCAATGGCAACAGTGGTAATTGAACGATCTCGCCGGAACTTGCAGTACTCATCATTGACACCTTTATCGCTTGATTCCAATCCGCGCTCCGAACGCGAACTGTTTTAATGGTTTAAATGCGGTCAACCGCATAAACATCAAGGGGCGCTAGAGAAATTCCCTGACGCCCCTTTTGCACTTAGGAACCGGCCGCGGCCGGTTCTGCCGGCTGGTCGGAATAAATCATCAAGGGGGGGCCATCCCCACTGATCAGATGCTCATCGACCACCACCTTGGTCACATTCTGCAGAGAGGGTAAATCAAACATGGTATCGAGCAGGGAATGTTCGATAATGGACCGCAAACCACGCGCCCCCGTCCTTCTTTCCAGTGCTTTCTTGGCAATGGCTTTCAATGCGCCCTCGCGGAACTCCAGCTCGACACCTTCCATCTTGAACAGCTTGGCAAACTGCTTGGTCAATGCATTCTTGGGTTCGGTCAGTATTTCGATGAGGGCTGCTTCATCGAGTTCATCCAGCACAGCCACCACGGGCAACCTGCCGACAAATTCAGGGATCAAGCCATATTTGATCAAATCTTCCGGCTCAACGGTATGCAATAGCTCCATGTCGCGCTTCTTTTCGTCGACACTTTTGACTTTTGCCCCAAATCCAATTCCACCCTTCTCAGAGCGATTCCTGATCACTTTTTCGAGACCGCCAAAAGCGCCCCCACAGATAAAGAGGATGTTGGTCGTATCAACCTGGACAAACTCCTGATTGGGGTGCTTGCGGCCTCCCTGCGGTGGAACCGAGGCCGTTGTTCCCTCGATCAGCTTGAGCAAGGCCTGCTGCACACCCTCGCCAGACACGTCTCGCGTTATCGAAGGGTTATCGGCCTTGCGCGATATCTTGTCGATTTCGTCGATGTAAACGATGCCATGCTTGGCTTTTTCAACATCGTAATCACATTTTTGCAAAAGCTTTTGAATGATATTTTCGACGTCTTCGCCCACATACCCCGCTTCCGTGAGCGTTGTGGCATCGGCAATCACGAATGGCACATTCAGGAGGCGGGCCAGGGTTTGCGCCAGCAATGTCTTGCCTGATCCGGTTGGCCCGATCAGAAGAATATTGCTTTTTGCCAGTTCCACGTCATCCGGTTTACCCTGACTGGAGCGCAACCGCTTGTAATGATTGTAAACAGCGACCGAAAGCGCTTTCTTTGCCTGTGCCTGGCCGATGACATATTGGTCAAGGATGTTGCGAATTTCGTGAGGCGTTGGCAAATCGGAAGACCCTTTTGTCGCCTGCCCCTGCTGGATTTCCTCGCGGATAATGTCATTGCAAAGCTCAACGCACTCATCGCAGATGAACACCGAAGGGCCGGCAATCAGCTTGCGCACCTCGTGCTGGCTCTTTCCGCAAAAAGAACAATAAAGCAGTTTGTCGCTTCCGCCCTTGTCCGACATCACTTTCTCCTCGTCAGGCAGCCGCCTGTTCGCGGTTTTCCAACACCTTGTCAACCAGACCATACGAGACGGCCTGATCGGCACTCATGAAATTATCCCGGTCAGTATCCCGTTCGATGACATCGATAGGCTGGCCTGTGTGCTTGGACAACATGCCATTCAATTTGTCCTTGAGATATAGAATTTCCTTGGCATGAATTTCGATATCTGATGCCTGGCCTTGAAAACCGCCCAGAGGCTGGTGAATCATGACACGGGAATTGGGCAGACAGAACCGCTTACCGCTGGCGCCCGCCGCCAGCAAAAAAGCGCCCATGCTTGCGGCATGTCCAACACACAGCGTTGAAACATCGGGCTTGATGAACTGCATGGTGTCATAGATTGCCAAACCAGCCGAAACCGAACCTCCCGGCGAATTGATATAAAAATAGATGTCCTTGTCCGGGTTTTCGGACTCAAGGAAGAGAAGCTGGGCAACAATCAGGTTGGCTGTGGAATCGTTGACGGGCCCCACCAGGAAAACAACGCGTTCCCGAAGGAGGCGTGAGTATATGTCATAGGCTCGCTCACCGCGCCCGCTTTGCTCGATCACCATAGGGATGAGCCCCAGTCCCTGAGGCTCCATGTATTTACCTGTCATCAGGCGCGTCCCATCAATTCGTTGAACTTAGTCGGCACATCCTCTACGGCCACTTGTCCGACAACCCATGCTACCACATTATCTTCGAGGGCCAAGGCTTCCACCTCATGTAACCGCTGGGGATCCTGGTAGTACCATTGAACCACTTCCTGCGGGTCTTCATAGCTTTGAGCATAGTCGTCGATCAACATGCGCACTTGCTCCGGTTTGGATGCCAAACCATGGGTCTCAACGACCTCAGCAAGAATCAGGCCCAAACGAACCCTCCGTTCCGCCTGGTCCTTAAACATATCGGCAGAAAGCGGCATTTCTTTCGACTTGCCGCCACGAGACTCGATATCCGCGAGCATCTGGCTCTGCAAACGCTCGATTTCCAGACCCACAAGCGACTTTGGAATATCCAGTTCGGCGTTGGCAAGCAGAATGTCCATGACGGATTCCTTTACACGTGCCTGCACCCGGCGTTTGGTCTCACGTTCCAGGTTTGACTTGATTTCAGCATGCAATTTTGAAATGTCGCCATCCTCAATGCCTAGCGATTTGGCAAACTCGGCATCGACTTCCGGCAATCTGGGTGCCTTGACCTCTTTCATCTCAACATCAAAGTGCACCTTCTTCCCGGCCAAATGGGTCGCCTGATAGTTCTCCGGAAAAACCATGTCAAAGCCCTTGCCCTGTCCTTCGGACAAACCAGCCAGATTGTCCTCGAAATCCTTGAGCAACCTGCCTTCTCCCACCACGGTCACAAAATCATGTGCTTCGCCACCTTCGAACGGCTTGCCATCAATGGTTCCTCTGAAATCAAATCGTGCCAGATCGCCAATTTCCGCGGCGCGATTTACTGTCTGAAACTCTCGACGCTGCTTGCGCAATATTTCGAGGGTTGCTTCAACGTCTGCATTCGTTACCTCGACGACTGGCCTTTTGAGCGATACACCAGTCAGATCCTTGATCTTGACCTCTGGATAGACCTCGAATGTCGCCGAAAACATGATTTCGGCCTGTTCGGATCTGTTATCACCGGAATCAGATGGTTTTGGCTCAAATCGGGGCATGCCCGCAATCTTGAGCTGATGCGAAGCCACAGCATCGCTGAAACTTCTATGTAGTGATTCTCCAAGCACTTCCTGACGCACGCCAGGACCGTGCTGCTTGCTTACGACATTGAGTGGTACTTTGCCGGGCCTGAAACCAGGTGCCTTTACATTTTTTGCCAGGCGTTTCAATCGACTCTGGACTTCCGCTTCGATAGCAGCCATGGGAACAGCCAGGTCAATCCGGCGTTCCAGGGATCCGATTACTTCAAGGTTGGGTTGCATGAGACACTTTCTCTCAGGTAAACAATTGACAAGGTGGTGCGAAAGGGGGGACTCGAACCCCCACGCCGCGAGGCGCTGGAACCTAAATCCAGTGCGTCTACCAATTCCGCCACTTTCGCGGCCGCATTCGGCTAAAATTTATTTTCAAGCTAATAATAGTAATATAATCAATACCCTGCTGTCAGCCAGATTATCCAGCCTCAGGGCTAAGCCCTTCATTCCTATTCAGTTTTTCTGCTCGTGACAATCAATCATTACGAAAATTTTCCGGTGGCATCGCTCGCCCTGCCGAAAAATCTTCGTCGTCCAATTCTCGCCATTTATGCCTTTGCTCGGTCAGCTGACGATATTGCCGACGAAGGCAACGAAAATTCCGTTGAGCGATTGAGAAAATTGAACCAGTTTGAGGCAGAACTGGATTGCATAGAAACCGGTATGGCGACAGATAATGAACTGTTTATGGAACTTGCCGATGCAATACGTGAACACCAGCTTCCGCTGGCACCTTTCCGAGAATTGCTCTCGGCTTTCAGGCAAGATGTAGTCAAAACACGCTATGCAGATTTCGGGGAGGTGATGAATTACTGCAGACGATCCGCAAACCCGGTTGGACGATTGCTGATGAACCTGTTCAAAGACTCGCACCCCCGTCATCTGGCCTACTCGGATGCATTGTGCAGCAGCCTGCAACTGATCAATTTCTTGCAAGACGTGTCAATCGACTACAGCAAGGGGCGGATCTACCTGCCACAGGACGAGCTCGCCAGAGCAGGCCTGTCGGATGCCCTGCTTGGCAGATTGTCCGGCCAGACTCGACCCGCTGAAGATGCAGCCCCGATGACAATGCAGAAGCTGGGGGGCATTCCCGTGGTTTCCTCCGTTACCAGCCTGGAAGAGCGTTGGCGTCAATTCATGCTTGGCCAAATCCAGCGAGTGCAGAAGATGCTACAGGCCAGCGCTCCACTTGGTCTGGTCCTCAAGGGTCGCGCGGGTTTCGAAACCCGAATGATCATAACCGGCGGTGACCGCATTCTTCGCAAGCTGTACAACGACCCGCTGGCCCCCCTCACGCGACGCGTCAAACTGAATTTCCTTGACTGGTTGATCATGCTCACCCGAGCCTTTTTGAAAAACTAATCGATCACATGGATCCAAGACAGTATTGTCGTGAAAAGGCTGCCGCCAGCGGGTCAAGCTTCTACTACAGTTTTCGCGTTCTGAAGCCGGAAAAACGTGATGCCATCACCGCTTTCTATGCCTTGTGCCGTGAACTGGATGATGTGGTGGATGAATGCAGCGACACCAGTGTTGCGCGAATCAAGCTTGCCTGGTGGCGTAATGAAATCAATAACCTGTATCAGGGCATTCCTCAGCATCCGGTAACACGGGCCCTGTACGCATCACCGACTTTCCATGAAATATCAAGAGCGTGGCTGGATGAAATCGTGGAAGGCATGGAGATGGATCTCGACTTGCATCGGTACCCCGACTACAAAACTCTCCTGTTATATTGCCATCGAGCCGCAGGTGTCGTTGGACAGGCAGCAGCGGCAATCTTCGGCTATCGGAATCACCTGACTCTCAAGTATGCTCACGAGCTGGGATTGGCTTTTCAGCTTACCAACATCATCCGTGACGTTGGCGAAGACGCAATTCTCGGCAGGATTTATCTGCCATTGGAGGAACTTGACCAGTTTGGAGTGGGTGCCAACGAGATACTCCGCCGCCAGCATTCCGATCGATTCGAGTCACTGATGCAGTTCCAGTATGAAAGAGCCAATCAGGCGTACGATCGGGCGCTGGCATGGCTTCCCGCAGAGGACAGAAACTCCCAGCGCGCCGGCCTCGCCATGGCTGCCATTTATCGCGCCCTGCTTGAGGAAATACGTCGGAGTGATTTTCGCGTGCTCGATCAGAAAATTTCGCTACCCCCTGTGCGCAAGCTCTGGCTCGCCTGGAAAACCGCAACCTTTGCATGAGAAATCCAGGCAAGCAGATGGATGTCGGCATCATAGGAGCCGGATGGGCGGGTTTGGCCACCGCCATCGAGCTTACCCTGTCTGGCTGCAAGGTCACAATCTACGAAGCCGCAAAATCCATCGGTGGCCGCGCGCGCCGGATCGAATCAGGCTCCATGGCGTCACAGCTGCCTGTGCTGGACAATGGCCAGCATCTGCTGATTGGTGCCTACACTGAAACTCAGCGCCTGATTGAAATTGTTTCCCCAGGGATGTCCGCGGGCGGTTTCCTCCGGGTACCGCTTACGCTCGATTATCCGGATGGCATACTGTTGAAAGCGTTCAAACTGCCCGCACCATTGCATCTCGCCGCAGGCATCTTGTTTGCCAATGGATTCTCGCTTGCGGAAAAGCTTGCAGCAATCGGTTTTATCCGGCACCTGCAATCACAGGCTTTCAAACCTGAGGCTCCCGCCAGTGTTGCCGAGGCGATCGCGAACCAACCGGAAAAAATCCGTCGTTACCTTTGGGAGCCGCTATGTGTGGCGGCCTTGAACACCCCTGCCAATCAGGCTTCCTACAAGGTTTTCGCGCGCGTGCTCAAGGATGCCCTGACTGGTAGCCGTTACGCCAGCGACTTCATGATACCGGTCTGCGACCTGTCCGGGCTGTTTCCCGAACCGGCCAGTGACTGGCTGAAGGAACGGGGTGCAATCATCAACACCCAACAACGCATACGAACCATCAAGCCGGGCCCAAATGGATGGAAAACCGATTGCGAGGTTGGCGAAGCCTGCCACGATGTCCTGGTCATCGCCACATCCGCCCCGCAGGCATCGTCCCTGTTGTCAAAATTTCCTGAATGTGCCCAGATCGTCAGCCAGATTGAAGCGTTGCGCTACCAGCCGATCGTCACGGTATATGTTCAATATCCCGTCAGACTGGACTTGCGGACCCCCCTGACCGGCTGGATCGATCCGGTTCCATTCTTTGTTTTCGATCTTGAAGCCACGCATCGTCGCAAGGGATTTATCGCCGCTGTCACAAGTGCCGAAGGCCCGCATCTGGACTGGTCCGACAATCGCTGGCTCAATGAAATCCATGACCGGATCGAACAGTCACAGGGATCACTTCCCAGACCGCGTTTCATCAAGCGGATTGCCGAAAAACGCGCGACTTTTTCCTGTACGCCCGATGTTGTAAGGCCCGAGCAAACAACACCCTGCAAAAACCTGTTTCTCGTCGGCGATTACGTGGAAGGACCCTACCCCTCCACGCTCGAAGGTGCGGTGCGAAGCGGCGTACAATGCGCGAAGCTCGTCACGCAACTATCATGAATCCTCCTGACTCCCCCCAATTCGCCAGCCTAAAGGGCCGTGTAATTCTGGTCACCGGTGCCGGCAGCGGCCTCGGCAGGGAAGCTGCCATAGCCTTCGCAACCCAGGGAGCGACCGTGGCATTGCTCGGTCGCAACGAAAACAGACTGGAATCAACCTATGATGAAATTGTTGCCAGGGGAGGTCCTGAACCCGCCATGTTTCCTTATGACCTCGAAGCCGCCGATGACTCTGGATTTGAGCGACTGGCCGGTACCATTTCATACCACCTAAAACGGCTCGACGGCATTTTGCACAGTGCGGCTGCATTCTTTTCCTTGACTCCCCTGAAGCAGCAAACACTGGCCGAGTGGGAAACCCTGCTTAAGGTCAATCTGGCAGTGCCGTTTGCCCTCACACGATCCTGCCTCCCCATGCTGGAATCATCACCGGATGCCTCCGTCATTTTTACCGGCGAGTCTCACGGACAACAGCCAGCCGCCTATTGGGGGGGCTATGCGGTTTCGAAATCCGGGCTGGCACCCCTCACCACGATTTTCAGCCAGGAACTGGAGCGCTCGACCAACATCCGCTTTAACACCCTCATTCCAGGGCCGGTGAATTCTCCGCTGCGCCGCAAAACCCATCCGGGTGAAACAATCGATAGTCAGCCGCAACCTGCCGACCTGCTTCCCTGGTACCTCTGGCTCATGGGGCCGGAAAGCAGGCATGTGCGCGGTCAGGTCATCGATTGCTCCAAAGGTCTTGAGCCCTGAGCCATGAGGATTGGCCGCTACGAACTCATTGAAAAACTGGGTGAAGGCGCCATGGGGACTGTCTTCCGGGCACTTGATCCGCTGATCGAGCGAACGGTTGCCATCAAAACCATCCCCCTCAACCTTCCGGAAGAGGAAAGGAAACTTTTTGAAGACCGTTTCCTGCGCGAAGCCAGAAGCGCTGGCAAGCTTTCGCATCCCAACATTGTCACCATTTACGATGTGGGTGAAACAAATGAATATGCCTACATCGCCATGGAGTATCTCGATGGTATGTCATTGCGCGAAATCATCCGTCAGCACGGGCCTCTGCCAATCGAGCTTGCTCTGGATACCGCCCAGCAAATGGCTCTTGCTCTTGCATTTGCGCACGACCATGGCATCGTTCATCGGGATGTCAAGCCACCCAACGTCATCGTCTCCGGCAAACGTGCGGCCGTGAAACTGACGGATTTCGGCATTGCGCACCTGATGAGCAATTCCGAGACGCGTGCAGGAATGCTGATGGGATCGCCTCGCTACATGTCACCGGAACAGGTACAGGGACAAACCGTCGATGGCCGATCGGATATCTTTTCCCTGGGCATTGTGCTGCACGAAATGCTTACCGGACTGCCTCCTTTTGGCGGCGATGAACTGCATGGCATCCTGTTTCGCATCGTGAACGAGCCAGCCCCCCTGGCCTCCAGGCTACGCCCGGACATTCCCTCGGGCCTGGATGACATACTTGCGAGATGCCTGGCGAAACGACCGCAGGACAGATATCAGAATGCCCATGAACTTTCCAGGGACCTTGGTTCCCTGCTCCAGCAGTTTCACCAGAACCATGACGAACCAATCGTCAACCCACCCCTGCCAGGATCATTGAAAGTCATCGCTTTTGGCATGCCCGTCATCATTGCAATAGGCCTGGCTCTCGGCCTGATCGTCATCACTTTCATCCTGGACCGGAACCAGAGCAGGCAACATGATTCCCAACCGTCAATCCAGACCCCGCAATTGATCAACATCACGAATTCACTCTCCGCCAACAAGGACGGTGATCCCACCTCAAGACAATCTCAGCGGAATGCAAAACGATCTGGTGATTCAAACAAACAGGAAGATTTCTTTCTCAGGGTGCTCGATAAAAAGCTGGCAACTCTCAAGGTCAAGCGTACCGAATTGCTTTCCACCTATACCGAACTGCACCCGGACGTGGTCATGCTGGACCGCCAAATAGAACAGCTCGAAGACGAGAGACGTGTCTACCTTAAGCGCAAGAAACGTCAGAACAACTGAGCCAGCGCTTCGTCCAGGCGGCTGACCGGAACGATCTCCAGCCCGCCAATTTTCTGCTTGGGCTGATTGGCGGCCGGGATGATTGCCTGGGTAAAACCCAGCTTGGCCGCTTCCTTCAGTCTTTCCTGACCGCGTTGCACCGGGCGAATCTCGCCCGCCAGCCCCACCTCGCCAAAAATGATCAGCTTGTTCTTGACAGGATTGCTCTTGAGCGATGACACGATCGCGGACAACACGGCAAGATCGGCCGCGGGCTCGGTGATTTTCACGCCGCCCACCGCGTTAATGAACACGTCCTGATCAAAACAGGCGATTCCCGCATGACGGTGCAAAACCGCCAGCAGCATGGCCAGGCGATTGTTTTCAAGACCTACGGAAAGCCTTTTCGGGTTGGCAGCATGCGCGGTATCCACCAAAGCCTGAATCTCTACCAGCAAGGGACGGCTGCCTTCCTGGGTCACCACTACGCAAGTTCCGGGAACCGGCTGACCGTGACGTGATAAAAACAGCGCGGAAGGATTTGCGACGTTTTTCAGGCCTGTTTCCGTCATGGCGAACACGCCCAGTTCATTCACTGCACCAAAGCGGTTCTTGAATGCGCGGACCAGTCGAAAAGATGAGCCTGTGTCCCCCTCGAAATAGAGCACGGTATCCACTATGTGCTCCAGCACGCGCGGACCGGCAAGTGCACCTTCCTTGGTGACATGTCCGACCAGGAACAGGCTTGTACCAGCGCGTTTGGCGTAACGAGTCAGTTGCGCCGCGCATTCGCGCACCTGTGCAACCGAACCCGGCGCGGATTGCAGTGCTTCGGAATAAACCGTCTGGATGGAATCGATGACCGCCACGCGCGGCTTTCTATCCTCCAGCACGGCCAGGATTTTTTCGAGCTGGATTT
Organism: Hydrogenophilaceae bacterium; assembly: GCA_013389025.1. GTDB lineage: Bacteria > Pseudomonadota > Gammaproteobacteria > Burkholderiales > Thiobacillaceae > UBA6918. Next base: position 400 of record JACAED010000083.1, on the reverse strand, counting down.
CGGCAAGAAGCGGCAAATCCGCTGCCTCGAGATTCAAACGTTTGGCGCGCAGCGCCACTTGGCGCGAGGACTCTTCACCGCTGACATACAGCGTGGGCAGTTGCGTGGAAAGGTGCGCGAGCGCCTGCAACAGCAGCGTGGATTTGCCGATACCGGGATCGCCGCCGATCAGCACCACCCCGCCCATGACGATACCGCCTCCCAGCACGCGATCCAGTTCGGCGATGCCGGTGGAAATCCGTTCGTCTTCTGTTGCCTCGACTTCCGATAGCGGCCGGACTTCGCTGACCGAAGCAAGCGGTTGAAATCTCAGAGAAGATGGTTTTTCGGCTACTGTCTCAACCAGCGTGTTCCATAGGCCGCAGCCCGGGCATTGCCCCTGCCATTTGGGCGCGCTTGC
>JACAED010000082.1 GCA_013389025.1 Hydrogenophilaceae bacterium | reverse complement strand
TAGCGCTTGCCGGTGGGCGGCGGGCCGTCGTCGAAGACGTGGCCGAGATGGATGCCGGAGCTGGCGCTGCGCACTTCCACCCGACGCATGCCATGGCTCATGTCCTCGTGCAGGGTGATGGAACCGGGCACGGGGTTGAAGAAACTGGGCCAGCCGGTGCCGCTTTCGAATTTGGTGTCGCTGCGGAACAGGTGCGAGCCGGTAATGGGGTCGACAAAGTAGCCGGGGCGTTTTTCGTCCAGGTGCGAGCCGGTAAAGGCGCGTTCGGTGCCCTGCTCGAAGGCGATCTTTTGCTGCTCGGGTGTCAGGAGCTGGAAACCCAGCCATTTCCAGAAGCGGGCCTTGTCGCCGTTGTAGCCGGTGTAGCGCGAGACTTCCTGGCCCTTTTCAAACAAGACGATGGTGGGGGTGGCGAACAGGGCTTTTTCCAGTTTCCAGCCGGTGGGCGCATTGGGATTGAAGGTGCGCGTGATGGGTACCTCAGCTTTCCAGTGATCCAGCACTTCGGCCTTGAACTGCTTGCAGAAGGCGCAATCCACGGCTTCGAATACCACCAGCTGCTTGCCTTGGCTCAGCGCCTTGCCGTCCAGTTGCGGCGCGTTGGGCGCGGCAGCCTGCATGCCGGTTTTGACGCCGGGGTATTTCACGCCGGTGCCACCCAGGCCGCAGTAGCCGTCAGGATTCTTGACCAGATAATCCTGGTGATAGTCCTCGGCGGAATAATATTTCTTCAGTGGCGCGATTTCGGTGGTAATGCTGCCGCGCCCAGCCTGTTTCAGCGCTTGCTGGTAGACGGCACGGGTCTCGTTGGCTGTTTCCAGCTGCGCCGGGCTGTGGGTGTAAATGGCACTGCGGTAGTTGGTACCGACGTCATTGCCTTGGCGGTCGCCCTGGGTGGGGTCATGGCTTTCCCAGAATTTGGCCAGCACGGCTTCCAGCGTGACCCTGGCCGGGTCGAACGTGACTTTCACTACCTCGGCATGGTTGCGCTTGGTGGTCTTGCCCATCCTAAGGGCGCGCTCGTGGGCGAGGATGGCGTTGTAGTTGCCATCGATGTCGCCGTTGGCGTAGCCGCTTTCCACGTCGACCACGCCGGGCAGCTCGGACATGCGCTTTTCCGCGCCCCAGAAGCAGCCCATGCCCAGCACTATGTAGTCGAGTTGGTCATTGGGGTCATTCATGGCGATTTTGGCCGGTGTGGCGGAGGTTTCCCTGGCGCAGGCGCCCATCAGGAAACTCAGCCCCAATGCAAGAAGGAGGGTTTGCAGGGTTCGAAGGGACATCATGGTTTTTCGCTCTCATCTGTAGAAAGGGGTCGGTTGATGAATGTTGCTGGCAATCCTTGGTCGTGCAGGCCTGAAATTCCTGACAAATGATTTCATGAACAGTTTCATGCTGGATATACGGCAAGGCAGCCCGGTTCGGGCTAGCCTGATAACCCACGAATTTGTCGAACTTTTTCATAGAATGAGATTGAAGGAATCAATTTTCATGTTCTAAGGAGAGACAGATGACCACGCGCAAGGAATATGTCGAGCAGCTCAAGAACAAGCTGGACGAATGGAATGCTGAACTTGGCAAATGGGAAGAAAAGGCCCGGAGCGCGAAGAACGACCTGACCATCGACTATGAAATGAAGCTGGAAGATCTGCGCAAGAAACGCGAGGAAGCCGCGGCGAAGCTCAAGGAAGTCCAGGCCAGTAGCGAGGAAGCCTGGAGGGATCTGAAAGCCGGTGCCGATTCCGCGTGGGCGGCCATGCGCGAGGCCTTCGACAAGGCAAAAACCCATTTCCAGAAGTAAGGAGAAATCCCTCCCCCACCTGGGGGAGGTGGTGTGAGACGGCTTGGCGCCATGAGTGTGGCCGCTACGGCAGGCCAGCCAGTACGTGAACATGCGCCGCCGCGCTACGCCCCAGCGCGTGCAGGGCGTAGCCGCCTTCCAGGGTGGAGACGATGCGGCACCTGGCATGGGCCGCCGCAATGTTCATGACCGCCTGAGTGATCCAGGCGTAGTCGGCTTCGACCAGTTTCAGGCTGGCAAGCGGGTCTTCGCGATGCGCATCGAACCCGGCCGAGATGAAAACCATCTGTGGCCTGAATGCATACAGCGCAGGGAGGAATTTCTCGCTGACGGCCGCACGGAAACCGGCGCCGTCGGTATGGGCCGGCAATGGCGCCGGAATGATGTGGCTGCTGACAGTATCGGCCCCGCTGTAGGGGTAGTAAGGATGCTGGAAGCAGGAGCACAGCAGCACGCGCGGGTCATCGCGGAAAATGGCCTCGGTGCCGTTGCCGTGGTGGACGTCGAAATCGACCACGGCCACGCGTTCCAGCCCGTGGTGTTCCAGCGCATGGCCCACGCCCACCGCCACGTTGTTGAAAAAGCAAAAGCCCATTGCGCGCTCGCGGCTGGCGTGGTGACCGGGCGGGCGCACGTTGCAAAAAGCATTTTCGGCGCGGCCCTGCATGACCAGATCGGTCGCCAGCACCACAGCGCCGGCGGCATGCAGCGCGGCGTCCCAGGTGTGCGGGTTCATCCATGTGTCGGGATCGAGCATGGCCAGTCCTTCAGTGGGCCGGGCCGCCCACAGCGCATCCAGGTAAGCGGCGCTGTGCACACGTTCGAGCTGCTCCCTCGTGGCGCTTGGCGCATCGTGATATTGCAGCAAGGGATGCAGGCCGGAGGCGATGAGCTGGTCTTCGATGGCCCTGATGCGCGCCGGGCATTCCGGATGCCCCTGTCCCATGTCATGCCGAAGACAGGAGGGATGGCTGATGCAGGCAGTTGGCATGTCGTCGGATTTCCTCGCGTGGCTTGTCTGGCCAGATTGCTGCATTGACCCGCCGCACGTCCGGCCGGGATGTGACGCTTATTGATCCGAAACCAATATACTTGAAAAAGTCATTCAACCCATATTTATTCACCACCACGGCCGGAAACTGCGCGGGGGTTCGGATCAATAACCGTTAAACCTCGGCATGTTATTGACTTGAAATTCAAGTCTTGAATTTCACATCAAAAACGGTTGCGGTCTATCATTGATAGCATGGTTTTCCATCCACCCGCTGGCACAAGGAGTTCCCATGAAAACTTTAATCATCGCGCTGTCCTTGCTGTGCATGCCCGCCATCGCGGTATCGGGAGCGCAGCCCATGACTGAACCCGCATCGCAGGCGCAGGATCAGATGAGCGCACAACAAAGGGCCCGGCTGAAACAGCGCGACATGCGCCATTGCCTGGAGAAGAAATCCAATCGCGACATCCATCGCTGCGCGGTCGGAAAAAACACGCGCAAGTGATTCGCTTGCAAGGGAGCCTTGAATGTCCATCTCCATGTACCAGATTTCAGTCCCCATCTTCACCCGCATGCTGACAAACCTCATCGCGATCCTCGAAAAGGCGGCAGTACATTGCGAGGAAAAGAAAATCGATGCGGCCGTGCTGGTTAATTACCGGCTGTATCCGGACATGTTTGCCTTTGCCAGGCAGGTTCAGATCGCGGCAGATGCGGCAAAGAACGGCACGGCCTATCTGGCCGGGGCCGAGCCGCCCAAATTCGACAACACCGAGCAGACCTTTGCCGAGCTGATCGAGCGGATCAGAAAGACGATTGAATTCATAAGCGCATTCAAGCCCGAACAGATCGACGGCAGCGAAGACAGGGACGTGGTCATCAGCCGCGGCGAAACAACGGTGACGTACAAGGGTCAGGCCTATCTGCTCAACCGTGTGCTGCCGAATTTCTTTTTCCACATCACCACGGCGTACGACATTCTCAGGCACAACGGCGTGCCGCTTGGCAAGAAGGATTACCTGGGAAACCACTGATGCCAAAGATCGTCAAAATCCTGCTCGCCTGCGCGATCTGTCTGACCGTGGGGATTGCGGTGATTCTGGTGGTCGAAATGGTCAGCGCCTAGCCCGGATATTTCAGATACAGACAGGCTCGATCTTGATGGGCAAAAGGTCGGATTCGTTGATGTTGCCGATCACCTCGAACATGAAATTCTCGAACGCAATGATTGGCGGGAAACCATTGGTCATCCGCTCGATCATGATGCACGGCGTGGTGAAGGCCACGGTAGGCTTCTGGTTGTCCATGAGATAAATCGTGACGGGCAGGGGGGCGAGCGATATTTTCGACCCGGGGGCGGCCTGCATCTGCCGCTGGATCTGCAAGGTCTGCTCGGGTGGGGAGGACGCGGCAGAACCCTTGTCCGGCGTTTCGGCGGCTACGCCGACTGAAGACGGCGTTTCTTCCGCCCATGCCAGACACGACAAGGCCGCAAAGCCGATCACCGCGGCACGGGCCAGACTCCTGTTCAATTCCTTGTTCATCACCGTCTCCTTTAATTGATTGTGAATGCCTTATGCCAACCCTCCGGACAGCCTGTTCTTTATAGCAATGGCGGTCCGGTTTTGATGTAGTCAATTCGGCTCAGCATGCCCCGAACAGCTTCCATGCCCAATTAGGCCTGGAAGGCCATGCAATGATCGAGCCAGTAAACCTTGCGGCTGGCCAGACCCGATAAAATGGCCTGTGACAAAGCTGTAAGTTTTTGGCTCATTGCCAGCGGCTGCCTGTCCCTGGCTGGGGGCGCGCCGCGATTGTTGCGCAACGGTCATGAAAACCAGCGCAGGAAGGCTGCGGCGGTCAGGGCAATAACGCCGAGTGAGGCAAGCGCCTTGAAGATGCGCTGCGTGCATAACCGGCTGCAATGCTTGCCCCATCGCAGATAATAGGCGCCGAGCAGGAAACCGGATACGGCGGCAAGCACCTTGACGGCCAGTGCCGCCAGGGCCACCGCGCTCAGATCCGGCGTTTCGCCATAGTAGTACAGGCTGGTGACGCCGAACAGCGCGCCGCTGGCAATCTGCAGCCCCCAGCCAAGGAAAATGAGCCAGGCAAACTGCCGTGCATTTTGCACGTCGTGCGCCGGCCACAGGGCAAACAGCGCGCCACCCGCGACGGCCACTGCGCCAAGGTTATGTGCCACCTGTACCAGTGCGTAGGCAAGGTTCTCCGTCAACACGGCTTATTTCACCGTGACCCGCACGCATTTTTCAATGCCAATCGGCACATGCGCCTTGTTGACCACCTTGACGCACACGCTTCGATTGCCGGGTGTCAGCGATTCAAGCAGATAGCTGCCCTTGAGCTTGCGCAGGATGCCGACTTCCCTGCCATCCACATAGACATGGACATGGTCACCGCGCGGACCGGGATCGACTTCGTATGCGAGACGATTTTCATCAAGGGCATCGAGCGTGGCGCCATCGGCCGGCGACGTAATGACGACCTTGCCCTGTCCCAGGCTGACCACAGGAAAAGCGAGGAAAAATCCCAAGGCAACTGCTGCAAACACGGATTTTCTGTTCATGATGCATCCTCCTTCTACTGGGCACTTCCACTCGGGAAAAAGACTCGTTTGTCACTATGACTAATTGGCAACCGCATGGTTCGCTGTGGCCTCAGTGCACGGACCGGCTTTTTAAAGATCACGGATGCACGCGTTTGTCCGGGAGGCGGACCGATCAGCGGAAGCTCAACAAAATGACGAATTTTCCATAGCGCCTGGCAAAAATTCGAACAATTGCCTGTCTGTTTTGCCTGATTCACGTATAAATCTGTCGGTAAAAGCTGGCACGCTCCCTGCTGATGTTTGGTGCAAGAAAAACAAGTCTTGGCCGATCCAATGAGCAAACCCGCAAACATGCAGGACGTAAAAGTCCAGGAAGGGCTGGCGCGTCTGCTGTTTGATCACGCAGGCACCGCACTGGGCACCAATATGCTCAATGGCTTGCTGTGGTCGTTTGCCGTCTGGGGTTCGCTGGATCGACAACATATCCTGGTCTGGTTTGCCTGTCTTGCCGGCATCACCCTGTTGCGTCTCATGGTGCTGATGCACTATCGCAAGCACAACCCAACCGGTAAACATCTCAGCCTGCTGATAAACCTCTACACCCTGGGCGCATTGGGCGCAGGCGTCACTTGGGCTGTGGCAGGCATCCTGCTCATCAACACCCATGACCTTGCGCTTCAGGCACTGGCCGGATTCCTGATGGCGGGCATGGCAGCGGGAGCAGTGGCCATCAACGCCGCAAATCTCATGACCTACTTTGCCTTTTCCCTGCCCATGCTGGTGCCGCTGACACCCTTGCTGGTCCTTGAAGGCGGACGCATCCAGCTGGTGATGGCGGTGATGAGCGCGGTCTTTATCCTGGTAATGAACCGGGCGGTCCGGCAAACCCACGAGACCATGCGGCGTTCGCTCGCGCTGGGCAGCGAAAACGCCAGCCTTGTGCAGAGCCTGGGCAGCGAGCTCGACGAGCGCAAGAAAGTGGAAGAAGCGCTGTTCATGGAAAAGGAACTGGCCCAGGTGACGCTGAGATCGCTGGGTGACGCGGTGGTGACGACGGACCTCGATGGGCGCGTGCTGTCGCTTAACCTGGCGGGCGAGTCGCTGACCGGCTGGTCCGAAGCCGAAGCCAGGGGTCGGCTGTTCGGCGAGATATTCCGCCTTGCCGCGGTCCACAGCGATATTGCCATTGCCGAGGACCCCATCGCCAACTGCATCAGGCAGGGCAAGCCTTATTCACATGGTACCCACCTGCAGCTGATGGATCGTTCTGGCATGTACTCGTACTCGGTGGAACTGACGTCCTCGCCCATCCGCGACCGTTCCGGCAAGGCGATCGGTGCCGTGGCCGTATGCCACGACGTATCCGCCCTGAGTTATGCCGCAAGCCATGATGTGCTGACGGGCCTGATCAACCGCCGCGAATTCCTGATCAGGGTGGAGCATGCAGTTTCCAACGCACATACCGATCAGGCCGAACACGCCCTGTGCTACATCGACCTCGACCAGTTCAAGGTGGTCAACGACACCTGCGGACACTCCGCAGGCGACGAGCTGTTGAGAGAGCTAACTTCGCTGCTGCACGAACATGTGCGCGATGGCGACACCCTCGCCCGCCTGGGCGGGGACGAGTTCGGCCTCCTGCTGCCATACTGCCCGCTGCAGAAAGCCACGCAGATTGCCGAATCCATGCGCAAGCTGGTCAGGGACTTCCGTTTCAACTGGGGCGGACGGGTCTTCGAGATTGGCGCGAGCATCGGCGTCGTCCAGATCAACAAGGGCAGCACGGATGTGGCCGAACTGCTTCGTGCGGCCGATTCCGCCTGTTACGTCGCCAAGGCCCACGGACGCAACCGCGTGCACCTGTATCAGTCCGACGACATGGCGGTCACCGAACACTAGGAGAACATCGCCTGGGTCACGCGCATCCGCCAGGGACTGGAACATGGCCATTTTGCGCTGTTCCTGCAACCCATCCAGCCCCTGGGCGAGGAGAAAGCCGGCGAGCATTTCGAGGTGCTCGTCCGCCTGAGCGACGGCAATGGCAAGCTGATACAGCCTGCCGCCTTTTTGCCCGCCGCGGAACGTTACGATCTAATGCCGATGCTGGACCGCTGGGTCATCCACAACGCTATGGAACGGCTGGCGCCCATGCTGCAGCAGGATCCGACCCGGCTGTGCGCAATCAACCTGTCAGGCCAGTCGCTCGGCGACGAGAAGATGGTTTCCTTCATTCTGGAAGAAATTGCCAACCGCAACATACCCCCTTCCACGCTGTGTTTCGAGATTACCGAAACCAGCGCGATATCCCATCTTGGCAAGGCCCGTCATCTTGCACAGCGGCTCAAGGCGGCAGGATGCTCCCTTGCGCTGGATGATTTCGGCAGCGGCCTGTCGAGCTTTTCCTACCTGAAGGAACTGCCTGTCGATTTCCTCAAGATCGACGGCGCCTTCGTGAAAAACATCGAACACAACCCGACCGACCGCGCCATTGTCTCCTCCATTGTTCATGTTGCCTGCACGATGGGCAAACGCACCATCGCCGAGTATGTCGAAGGTGACACCGCCCTGCACTGGGTCAGAAACCTGGGCGTCGATTATGCCCAGGGCTACTTTATCGGCGAACCCAGGCCGCTGGGAGACTTTACGCAACAGTTCGAAGCAGGCCAGCCTGACACTTCCGGGACGGAAAACTCTTCCTTCCCGTCCCCCCGCGCGATGAACGCGGCCTGATGCATGGCCGGTCCAACCTGCCAGTTCCCAAATTCCCGTTCTGCCGTCTATTCTTAGTAAATTAGACATGAAGGGGAGTGTGATGAGCCACAAGCACGATAATCTGATGCATGCCATTTTCGAGGGCCCGGCCAGCGCGAACGTGCACTGGCGTGAAGTCGAGTCATTGCTGTCACATCTGGGTGCCCGGGTGGAGCCGCACCACGGGGCCAGCTTCCGCGTGACCCTGAATGGCGTGGAGGGTTTCCTGCACCGCCCGCACAACAGCAATACCTGCACCAAACAGGAAATCCGCCACTTGCGCGATTATCTGGCTTCCGCGGGCGTGACACTGTCGCAATACGAGTCGGATCATTCATGAAGCACTTCTGCTTCAAGCTGAAAGCCGGCGGGCTGGCGATTTTGATGACCATGGTCCCTTCCGTGCCGGCCGATGACTCGCATACGGTCAGCGGCGACAGGGCGACGGACAGGGTTGTGGATGTGCTGGCCGTACGCCCGATGGGACTGGCCACCACTGCAATCGGCGCCGTACTGACCGTGGTCGCACTCCCTTTCACTCTGCCCAGCGGAAGCGTAAAGGACTCGGCACGGATGATGGTAGTGAATCCGGCGTAATATACGTTCAAACGTCCACTGGGCGAATTCGAAAACCGCGACTGATCCGCTCGGCTTGCTTCGCTCCAGCCAGGGTTGTCCGCTTACAATGGCGGGCATGACCAGGCCTGCCGACCCGCCCTTTTCCCGGCTTTCTCCAGACATCGTACTGGATGCGCTTGAGTGCATCGGCCTGCGTTGCGATGGCAGGCTGCTGGCACTGAACAGCTACGAGAACCGGGTTTTCCAGGTGGGCCAGGAGGACAACACGCACGTCATCGCCAAGTTCTACCGGCCGGATCGCTGGAGCGATGAAGCGATTCTGGAAGAGCATGCGTTTACCCTTGAACTTGCCGAACGTGAAATTCCTGTCGTGCCGCCGCTATCACTTGATGGCAAGAGCCTGCATCGCCACGACGGATTCCGGTTTGCGGTTTATCCTCGCCCGGGCGGCCGCCCGCCGGAGCTGGATGATCCCGATACGCTGAAATGGATGGGGCGATTCATAGGGCGCATCCATGCCGCCGGCGCGATCCGTCCCTTTGCCCACAGGCCTGAGCTGGATATTGACAGTTTCGGCATCAGGCCGCGCGCCTGGCTGATCGAAAACGACTGGATACCGCCCGACCTGCTGCCAGCCTGGGAAAGCGTTTCGGCCCAGGCGCTGGACAGCGTGCGCCACTGTTTCGACCGTGCAGGCAATACGCGCATGCTGCGATTGCATGGGGATTGCCACATGGGCAACGTGCTATGGACGGATGACGGTCCGCACTTCGTGGATTTCGACGATTGTCGCAATGGTCCGGCCATCCAGGATTTATGGATGCTGCTGTCCGGTGATCGTGCAGCCATGACCCGCCAGCTGCATGATGTGCTGGCGGGTTACGAGGACTTTCATGAATTCGATGCGCGCGAACTGCACCTGATCGAGGCGCTTCGTACCCTTCGGCTGGTTCACTATTCGGCCTGGCTGGCTCAGCGCTGGAATGATCCGGCTTTTACTGCCGCCTTTCCCTGGTTCGGCACGCCGCATTACTGGCAGTCGCGCATTCTAGAGTTGCGTGAACAGGTCGCCCTGATGCAGGAGTCGCCCCTGTATGTGTAAGGGTTGATTCCCGCGCAAAATCATCTAACTTGAAGTTACCTATCAAAGGTTGGATATCAAGGAGGTAACCATGATGCATGTTTCTGCTGACATCAACCGGCTGACAAGAGACCGTGACGTGGATCCCGATTTCCCTCACGCACCGATGGACTGGACGCGTGAAGAGGCGCTTGAGATCGCCCGCAAGGAAAACCTGACGATGAGCGAAGCTCACTGGGAAGCTATTCGTGCCCTGCAAAGCTATTTTGCCAGCCACGAGGATGAGAAATCCATTCATCTTCGCGAGCTGCATGACGCGCTGGACGAGCATTTTCATGTTCAGGGCGGCTTGAAATATCTCTATACCCTGTTCCCCGGCGGGCCTGTTGCCCAGGGTTGCAGGATTGCCGGCCTTAAGGCCCCATTCATTGCCAAGGATTCCAGCTTCGGCAGCGTGTCCTGACAACCCTGCAAAGCCCGCGTAAGGGAGATGCACACACTACGGCTGTCCGGGGGGCAGCCGTTTTTGTTTTTGACAACCGGCCCCAATTGACAAGTCGCCTCATTCCAAGCAGTCTCACGCTCATTGGTATATCCCGGCCAGCCCATGCAGCGCCCGATCAAGTTGAAGATATTCAGCATCACCATGGCCCTGCTGGGGCTGATGGTGATCGTGACCTGGCTGTCGGTGCTCAACTTCCGGCAGCTCAACAACCAGGTGCGCGCGCTGTCCGATTATTACCTGCCCTTGCAGGAGCAAGTGGCAAGCGTGGAAATCCTCATTCGCCAGCAGATGGTGCACATGGAGCGGATCCTGGCCGGCATGGAGGCTGCCAGGCCTGATGCGGAGTTTCTCGAAAAGGAATCATCCAGTTTCGACAACCGTGGCATCAATGCCGATCAGATCGTCGATTCGTCCATCCGCATGCTGCATGAGGCCAGGGCCGCGAAAGCCATCGAACTCGATGACGTGACGCTGGCGGTACTGGACCAGCAGCTGCCCGCCATCCAGACCGCCCGCCAGCGTTTTCATGCCGCCTTCCGCATGTTCCAGATCGAAGCCGAGGAAGGCAACAAGCGCTCGGAAAAAATCGTCCGTGATGCGCTGCTCAAGGAAAAGGACACAGTCGATATCGAAATCAGCAAGGCCATCGACCTCCTCAACAAGCTGACCCGCGACACCGCCGCGCGCGCCAAAGTGGAAGAGCGG
>JACAED010000078.1 GCA_013389025.1 Hydrogenophilaceae bacterium | reverse complement strand
GCGCGCAGTTGCCGGCCAGCACGATGAGATCGGCCCAGGAAATCCGGTTGCCGTACTTCTGCTTGATCGGCCACAAGAGGCGGCACGCCTTGTCGAGGTTGACGTTGTCGGGCCAGGAATTGGTCGGTGCGAAGCGCTGCTGGCCCAGCCCCGCGCCACCGCGTCCATCACCAATCCGATAGGTGCCGGCGGCGTGCCAGGCCATGCGGATGAACAACGGGCCGTAATGGCCGTAGTCCGCCGGCCACCAGTCTTGCGAGTTCGTCATCAGTGCGTACAGGTCTTTCTTCACCGCGGCGAGGTCGAGTTTGGAAAATTCCGCGGCGTAATCGAACGACTCGGGCATGGGGCTGGTCTCGGGCACAAACTGGCTCAAAATCTTCAGGTTGAGTTGATTAGGCCACCAGTCGTGGTTGGTGGGAGTGCCGCCGGTGGCGGTGACGTGGAAGGGACATTTGCTTTCGGACATGGCTCTGCTCCTCTAGGTAATCATTTCAATGACCTGCGTCATTGGGCGGGGTAAATGGATTCCCGTTTGCTTCAGGGTGTTCCCATTCAAGCGCATGATCTAGACTTGAGCTAATTCATATTTTCAAACTGATTGATAGCTTTTATCTAATGACCCTCACCGAACTCAAATACGTCCTCGCCGTGGCGCGTGAAAAACATTTTGGCCGCGCGGCGGAAGCCTGCTTCGTGTCGCAGCCGACCTTATCCGTCGCCATCAAAAAACTGGAGGAAGAGCTCGGCGTGACGCTGTTCGAGCGCGGCGGCGGCGGAGAACTTTCCATCACCCCGGCGGGCGAGCGCGTGGCGGAACAGGCCGCGCACATTTTCGAACTGGTGGACGGCATCAAGGACCTGGCCGCCGAAGCCAAGGACGATTTGCAGGGCCCGCTGAAGCTGGGCGCCATTTACACCATCGCCCCTTACCTGCTGCCGGAACTGATTCCGCACCTGCACGAGCGCGCGCCACAGATGCCGCTGCTGCTGGAAGAAAATTACACCCGCGTGCTGACAGAAAAACTCAAAAAGGGCGAACTCGACGCCATCCTCGTCGCCACGCCCGTGGAAGACCCCTCCATACTTGCCCTGCCTCTGTATGAAGAGCCTTTCGTGGTGGCCGTCCCCGCCAATCACCCGTGGAAGAAAAAGAAAAGCATTGCCAGCGCCGAGCTGGAAAACGAAAACATGCTCCTGCTTGGCAGCGGCCATTGCTTCCGCGACCAGGTGCTGAAGGCGTGCCCAGCGCTCAACCGCTCTGCCACGGGCGGCCTGCAAAAGACTCTGGAAAGTTCATCACTGGAATCCATCCGCCACATGGTCGCTTCCGGCATGGGCACTACCGTCCTGCCCTGCACCGCCACACGCCTGCATACCAGCTCGGACAGCCTGCTCGCCTACCGCCCCTTCACCCAACCCGCACCCAGCCGCATCGTCAGCCTGGCCTGGCGCAAAAGTTTTCCGCGCCCGCGCGCCATCGAAGCCGTTCGGCAAGCCATTTTGGCCACCAGTTTGGGCTGCGTGGATAAAATCCGGCCAGGAAAACGTTGATTCATGGACATCGCCACCCTCATCCAGGCCGCGCTCACGCTTTTTGCCATCGTCGATCCAATTGGCGTGATTCCGGTTTTTCTCATGGCCACGCAGTCCTTCACAAAAGCACAGCGCAAGCGCGCCGCCTGGGTTGCGGCGCTGACGGTATGGCTGGTGCTGGTTGTTTTCACTTTTACCGGCGAGCCTATCCTGCGCTTTTTCAGCATCCGCATCGAGGCGTTTTCGGTGGCGGGCGGATTGCTGCTGCTGTTGCTGGCGATGTCGATGTTGCAGGCGCATATCAGCCCGCTCAAGCAAACGCCGGACGAAGCGATGGAGGCAGAAGAGAAAGACGCCGTGGGTGTGGTGCCGCTCGGCATTCCGCTGCTGGCAGGCCCCGGCGCGTTGACGCATGTGATTCTTGCAGCGGGCGCAGCACCGGGCGATGTGTTCCATCAGGCGGCCTTGCTGATCCCGGTGACCCTGGTTGCGCTATCGGTGTGGGTTTCCTTCCGTGCCGCGCCAGCCATTGCGCAGCGTCTGGGCAAGACCGGCATCCATGTCGTCACCCGCCTGATGGGCCTGATCATCGCGGCCATTTCCATCGAAATGCTGGCGCGCGGGCTGGCGGGCCTTTTTCCCGGCCTCGCAGCATAAAATTAGTCAATTACTATCATTTATATTGTGACAATCAATTAGACCTATCGTTTGCCCGCCCGTAAAGTTTCATCCGTGGACAGCGCATCGCTGCCAAAACATTCAACCCGGACAACTTTACTTAAGGAGCAAACAATATGGCTATCAACATCAAATCCCCCACTATCCAGAACCTTGAGGCGGCATTTGCCGGCGAGTGCATGGCCCACGCCAAGTACCGTTACTTTGCCAAAATCTGCCGCGCGGCGGGCGACGAGGTAACGGCGAAAGTCTTCGAGGCCACCGCCGATCAGGAGATCCTGCACGCATTCGGCCATGCCGAGCTACTGTTCGCGCAGGACACCATGACGCCGGAAAAATGCCTGCAATACGCCATCGAGGGTGAAACCTACGAATACACCGAGATGTATCCCAAATTCCGCCACGAGGCGATGGCAGAAGGCCACGACGCCGCGGTGAAAGAAATCGACGAACAGATTGCCGAGTCGAAGGCACACGCGGAAATGTTTGCCGGCGTGCTGGCAAAAGCCGCCAAACGATTCGCCGCGCTGGCAAAAGTGGAAGAGAAACACGCCCACCACTACCAGGCGCAGAAGGACAAAGTCTCGGCCAAGGACAAGATCGCGGCTTGAAACCCTGTTAACAGAGAGGCGCGGGAGGTAAGGGAGTGAACCCTTGTTCTTCCTCCCGTTCCTCCCCTACCTCCCTGTGAAAAATATTGTTATTGAGAAAGGAAACATCATGAAAGCATTGCAATGCATCGTATGCGGTTACCTCTACGACGAAGCCAAAGGCGATCCGGAACACGGCATCGCACCCGGCACCCGCTGGGAAGACGTGCCCGAAGGCTGGGAATGCCCGGACTGCGGCGTCGCCAAGGCAGATTTCGAAATGGTTGAAGTCGAAGCCGCTTAAGAAAGACCTTTAACCGCAAAGGCGCGGAGCGCGTAGAGAAATAGTTACACGACTCCGCCACGCCCTCTGCGTCTTTGCAATTCAGCACATTTTATATAAGGGATATAAGGGCGATTATGCACCCCATCGTCATCATCGGCTCTGGTCTTGCTGGCTATACCGTACTGCGAGAATTCAGGAAACGAGACCCGATCACGCCGGTCACACTCATTTCATCCGACGACGGCCACTTCTATTCCAAGCCCAACCTGTCCAATGCGCTGGCGGCAGGAAAAACGCCAGCGCAGCTTATCAGCACGCCGGCAGAAAAAATGGCCACCGACCTGAATGCGCAAATTCTCACCCATACCCGTGTCACGGCGGTAGATGGGGCAGGCAAGAAAGTACGCTGGCAAGAAGGAGAAACCGGCTACAGCAAGCTGGTGCTTGCGCTAGGCGCCGATCCGATTCCGCATGGTTTGACTGGCCCCGGATCAGAGCGGATTCATGCCGTGAATGATTTAGCGGACTACACGCGTTTCCGCGAGGCGCTCAAACCCGGCAGCCGGGTTGCCATTCTGGGCGGCGGGTTGATCGGCTCGGAATTCGCCAATGATCTTACCGTCGCAGGGTATCGTGTTGAAGTCGTGCACCTCGGCCCCTGGCCGCTGGAGCGCCTGACGCCCGAGCCCGTCGGCCAGGCGCTGGCCCGCGCGCTGGAGGAAAGAGGCGTGCGCTGGAATTTTGGGCGCGCGGCAAAACGCATCGCGCTTATGGACAACACCGTAAAACTCACCCTGTATAACGGCGGCGAAATCGAAGCCGACATCGTGCTCTCGGCAATCGGCTTGCGCTCGCGCACACAACTCGCGGCGAGCGCTGGCATCCGGGTCAACCGCGGCATCGTCGTCGACAGCACGCTGCAAACCTCGGTCCCCGATGTTTACGCCGTAGGCGACTGCGCAGAAGTCAACGGCCAGGTCTTGCCCTATGTGATGCCCCTGATGCAACAGGCGCGCGCACTGGCCGCCACGCTGGCCGGCGAAAAAACCGAAGTGCGCTACCCCGTCATGCCGGTGGTGGTCAAAACCCCCGCGCTGCCACTGGCCATTTTGCCGCCGCCCTCAAGCAGCGGCGGCTGGCAGGTCGATTGCGCGGAAGATGGCATCTGCGCCCTGCATCTAGATGAGAACAGGCTGCTTCAAGGGTTTGCCCTCACCGGCAAACAGGCGGCACAGCGTAGCCAATATGCCGCCAAGGTGGGAAAGGCCGCGGCAGAAACCGCCTAATTCAACGCACTCGCCAACAACCGGCGATATTTTGAAACCAGTTCGCCCTGTCCGCCCAGCAGGTTGAAGACATCGAGCAGGGTCTTGCGGCCGATGTCGTCCTGAAAGCCGCGGTCGCGGCGCACGATCTCCAGTAACTGGTTCATGCCTTCTTCGTAGCGGCCCGAGGCAATGAAGAGGTTGGCCAGCTTGAGTCGGGCGTCGAGGTCGTTTCCGTTGGCTTCGATGGCGGCCGTAAGGGTACCTTCGTTTTCGCCGCCGGCGTTCATTTCCGCCAGTTTGATCTGGGCCAGCAGTTGCATGGTGCGTGCGTCCCTGGCCACGTCTTCATTGCGGATGCTTGATAAAAGTCGGCGGGCTTCTTCCAGTTCGCCTTTCACGAACATGATTTCGGCGGCATCCACGCGCACCCATTCGTTGTTGGGGTCTAGCTTCGAGGCTTCGGCCAGCAGGTTGAGCGCGCCCGCATCGTCGCCCGCGCCGCGCAGTTTTTGCGCCTGCTGGCGCAGTTCTTCGGACGGGCTGGGAATGATACGGTCGAGCCATTCGCGCACGGCGTTTTCCGGCAGCGCACCGGAAAACTCGTCGATGATCTTGCCTTTTACCACGGCCTTGACGGCGGGAATGCCGCGCACGCCAAACTGCGCCGAGAGTTCCTGGTTTTCGTCGGCGTTGATCTTGGCAAGAACGAACTTGCCGTTGTATTCGGCAGCCAGCTTCTCCAGGATGGGCTTGAGTGATTTGCACGGGCCGCACCACGGCGCCCAGAAATCGACAACAACGGGTTGCTTGAAAGAAGCCTCGATGACTTCCTGCTGAAAGTCGGCCAGGCCGACATCTTTATCGAATGCGGACATGTTGTTTCGCTCGCTATATTTAAAATTGCACCACAGAGGCACAGAGACACAGAGAAAATCTTTTGAGTGGCTTCATTGGAAACTCCGGCTTAAAGGATCGCGCACTCCGCAGCATATTGCTGGTTACCCATCCCGCTTTGGTTTCTCTGTGCCTCTGTGTCTCTGTGGTTAATGACCTTTCCTTTCCTGCACCAGCACCCACGGCGCGACGACGACACTCCATAAATCCGGATCGCGCGCGAGCCAGTCGCGCGCCTTATCGTCGCTGACCTTGCCAACCTCTCCGGCCTGCATCCACGCTCCGATCAACCTGCTGTTGTCCTGCGCCATGGCGACGGCGACGTCGAGCAGGTCGAGTTTGCCGGCCACGCGGACCACGACGCCGCGGGCATGGTGCCGCTGCAATTCCGCCCAGGCGACCTTGGCGGTTTCGCCATTGAGTTTGGCGCGGAGGATTTCAGCGGGCACAGTCATTTTTGGATTCGGATGTTGCTATTAACAGAGAGGTAAGGGAGGCACAGGAGGAAAACCCGAAGCAATCTATTGTCGTCTTGCCCCCTTACCTCCCGTTCCTCCCTGTTCATTCAAATCCGTTTTGCCAATTCTTCTGCCTTGCCGGTGTAGCTGGCTGGGATCATCTGCTTGAGCCGGGCTTTCTCCGTATCGGGAATGGTCAGGCCATCGATGAACGCGTGCAGGCTTTCGCGGGTAATGCCGCCCTTGCCGCGCGTCAATTCCTTGAGCTGCTCGTAGGGGTTGGGCACGGCATAGCGCCGCATCACGGTCTGGATGGGCTCGGCCAGCACTTCCCAGTTGGCATCGAGGTCGGCGGCGAGCGCGGCAGGGTTGGCTTCCAGTTTGTTCAGGCCACGCAGGCAGGATTCGTAGCCCAGCAGGGTGTAGCCCAGGCCCACGCCCATGTTGCGCAGCACGGTGGAGTCGGTGAGGTCGCGCTGCCAGCGGGAGATAGGCAGCTTTTGCGCCAGGTGGGTGAGCACGGCATTGGCCAGGCCAAAGTTGCCTTCGGCGTTTTCAAAGTCGATGGGGTTGACCTTGTGCGGCATGGTGGAGGAACCCACTTCGCCCGCCTTCACTTTCTGCTTGAAGTAGCCCAGGGAAATATACCCCCACACGTCGCGGCACAGGTCGATGAGCATGGTGTTGGCGCGCACGTGGGCGTCGAACAGCTCGGCCATGTAGTCGTGCGGCTCGATCTGGATGGTATAGGGGTTGAAGGTCAGCCCCAGGCTCTCGACGAATTTTTTGGCAAAGGTTTCCCAGTCGACATCGGGGTAGGCCGAAAGATGCGCGTTGTAGTTGCCCACCGCGCCATTCATCTTGCCCAGGTATTCGCGGTCGGCAAGTTGCACGCGCACGCGTTGCAGGCGGTAGACCACATTGGCCAACTCCTTGCCCAGCGTGGTCGGGCTGGCGGGCTGGCCGTGCGTGCGCGACAGCATGGGCTGCGCGGCCAGGTCATGCGACATGCCTTCGAGCTTGTCGATGATGCGGGTAAGCGCTGGGGCCAGGATTTCTTCCTGCGCGCCTTTCAGCATGAGTGCATGCGAGGTGTTGTTGATGTCTTCGGACGTGCAGGCGAAATGCCAGAATTCGCTGACCGCGTGGATCTCGGGATTGTCCTTGCAGCGCTCTTTGAGAAAATATTCCACCGCCTTGACGTCGTGATTGGTGGTCGCCTCGATTTCCTTTACCCGCGCGGCATCGGCTTCTGAAAAATTCGCAACAATGGCATCCAGAAACGCCAAGGCTTCTTTGGAGAATGCCGGCACCTCGGCAATTTCTTTTGCCGCAGAAAGCGCCTTCAGCCACTCGACTTCCACAAACACGCGATGCCTGATGAGGCCGAATTCGCTGAAGTACGGACGCAGCGATGCAATCTTGCCGCCATAGCGGCCATCCAGTGGAGACAGTGCGGTAAGGGCGGATAGATTCATGTGTTCTGGTATCCCGATAAATTATTCGTAGTGCGTCCACATCCGCAACACCTTTACGGTCTTGCTTTCCTCGATCACTTGATAGACCAGACGATGCTGGATGTTGATACGTCTTGAACAGGCGCCGGTCAGATCGCCCACCAGTTTTTCGTAGGGTGGTGGATTCTGATGAGGATTCGCCGACAGAATATCAAGAAGTGCTTGTGTTTTTTCCCTGAGTCCCGCACGGCTGATTTTGAGTGCGTCCTTCTGCGCTTGCCTGGTATAGACCAGGGTCCAACTCACCAGCCCGGCTCCTTGCCGCATTGATCCACCGCAGTCTTCATCCCCTCACGAATGGATTCGCGCATGCCGGGCACAGACAACAGATACAAGCTTTCCTGGATGGCCCGCCAGTCTTCCTCGGACATCAGTACGGCGTTGCCGCGCTTGCCGGTAATCAGGATGGGCTCGTGGCTCGTGGCTGTTTCGTCAATCAGTCTGTAAAGGCTCGCGCGCGCTTCGCTTGCGGTCAATGTGCTCATTGGCAAACTCCTGTTTCAATTACTAATCGTACGCTAATACGTACGACTAGGCAAGTGATAGTTACACCTGACGTCTCTCCCTGAACGCCTGCGCTATCGTGCCTGGATCGACATATTCCAGCTCGCCGCCCAGCGGCACGCCGCGGGCAAGCCGCGTTACTTTCAAACCTTTTTCGCGCAGGCGCTCGCCCAGCATGTGCGCCGTGGCTTCGCCCTCGGGGGTGAAATTGGTTGCCAGCACGACTTCTTCCACCACGCCATCCAGCGCGCGGCCAAGCAGCTTGTCCATGCTGATTTCGCGCGGGCCGATGCCATCCAGCGGACTCAGCCGGCCCATGAGCACGAAGTAAAGGCCGTTGTAACTTTGTGTGGATTCCAGCATGTTGAGATCCACCGGCATTTCCACCACAGCCAGCAGTTTTTGCTCGCGACGCGGATTGGCGCAGGTCGGGCAGATATCCGATTCTGAAAAATTGTTGCAGCGCTTGCAATGCCGCAAACTGGATAACGCATGCCCCAATGTGGCGCCGAGTTTCTCCGCACCCGCACGATCGCGCTGCAACAAATGGTAGGCCATGCGGGCCGCCGACTTCGGCCCCACTCCAGGCAAGGCACGCAATGCGTCGATCAACGCGGCCAGCGCGCCGGGGGGGTTGGCATCCATGCTAGATTCCAATGCTATCCGAGAGAATCGCTAGCCTGACCTTGCAGGACTGTACTGCAAGATCATTGTCTGGATGAGCGGTTGATTTCCTCTTTGAATCCATAGGGGCTTTTATCAATTACCCTGAGTATATTGCCTGAACTCGTATCGCAGACAACCGTATAGTAATCCTGCCCAAGGTAGAGCGGAAAAACAGCCGCTTCGCTCCAGTCCATGCCTTTTACGGCCAGCAACGAGTCAACTTCCTTCAGGAGTTCGGGGTTGCCTTTGACCAGCTTGTTCCGTGACATGCCGTTTTCTTTCAACTCCCTTGTCTTCTCGTCCAGGGGAGTATAGTAGGCCGGAATGAAATGTGCGCCACCCATCGCCATGTAAAAACTGAAGTTGGTCCTGCCCACTGGATCATCGGGTTGCTTCAAGCCGACGAATAGCGGACCGAACATGGGTAGCCTTGCATATTGCGAGCTTGCCGGCTTTGGCTGCGAGGGCGTGTCAAGGATATCGCTGGCTTTCACCAATGCAAACCCGTTGCCTGTATAGACCGCATACACCACTCTGCTTGCATGGGCGGTGTATACGCCATAAATCAGTGCCGCCGCCTGAATCAACGCTATGAAGCCAAGATCAAGTGTCAGCTCGCGTCGAGATTTGGCGGGGTTGAACAGGTAAAGCGTCATGAGCGGGCCGAGAATGATGTCCACGCCAACAATCAGCGCCAGCAACATCGGACCACCCAAGGCCCAGAAGTAGGGCAGTTTGTACCAGCCGAAAACAATGAGGCTGATGACCACAAGTGCCAGCAGCAGGCTGATCAGAAAATGAATGGATGCAGCTTTGAATCTGGTCATGTTGTGTATTCAAGTTCGGTCAAGCACCAGCGTCTATTACGTCCGGAAACCGGGGTGATTTAGTTCATGACGAACAGCAGGTCCCAAACACCATGACCCAGTCTGAGCCCGCGTTGTTCAAATTTGGTAACCGGTCGCCATTCTGGCCGAGGTGCAAAGGATTCAGTCGTGTTTTTCAGACCGGGTTCGGCGGACAGGACTTGCAGCATTTGCATGGCGTAGTCCTCCCAATCCGTCGCGCAATGCAGGTACCCCCCTTGTTTCAGTTTCTGTGTCAGCAACGCAACCAGCGAGGGCTGGATCAAACGGCGCTTGTGGTGGCGCTTTTTGGGCCAGGGGTCAGGAAAATAGATGTGGATGCCAGACAACGCCCTATCCCCAATCATGCAGCTAAGCACTTCGACCGCATCGTGTTGGATGATGCGGATATTGTCGAGCGCATGCGCCCGGATTTCCTTGAGCAGGCTGCCCACGCCTGGGGTATGGACTTCCACGCCGAGGTAATTGTTTTCTGGGTGCGCGGCGGCAATTTCCGCCGTGGTGTGCCCCATGCCAAAGCCAATTTCCAGGATGACAGGGGCCTTGCGTGCGAATGCTTTTTCAAGGTCGAGCACGGCCGGTTCGTAGGCTATGCCCCAATGCTGCATGCCCTCGTCATAGGCGCGCTTTTGCGCGTCGGACATGCGGCCCTGGCGCAGAACATAGCTGCGGATGGGACGCTTGTTTCCCTCGCCCTCGGGGTGAGTGGCTGGGGGCGAAGCTGAAATGCTTGATGAAGCCACAATGTCTGGCTTCAGGTACCGATCATGCCGGTAGTCGGGCTGCTGGGGCTGGCGGTGTAGATTTTCTTTGGCATGCGCCCCGCCAGATAGGCCTCGCGCCCTGCTTCAACGGCTTTTTTCATGGCCGAGGCCATCAGCACGGGATTTTCCGCGCCTGCAATCGCGGTATTCATCAGCACGGCATCGCAGCCGAGCTCCATGGCAATGGCGGCATCCGAGGCCGTGCCCACGCCTGCATCGACAACCACCGGCACCTTGATGCGGTCGATGATGATTTGCAGGTTCCATGGATTGAGGATGCCCATGCCCGATCCGATCAGCGAAGCCAGCGGCATGATGGCGACACAACCAATGTCTTCCAGTTGTTTGGCAATGATAGGGTCATCCGAGGTATAGACCATGACCTGGAAACCGTCTTTAACCAGCACCTCGGCGGCCTTGAGGGTTTCCACCACATTGGGATACAGGCTTTGCGGATCGCCCAGCACTTCCAGCTTGACCAGGCTGTGTCCATCCAGCAGTTCGCGCGCCAGCCGCAAGGTGCGAATCGCCTCGTCCGCGGTATAGCAGCCCGCGGTATTGGGCAAATAGGTGTACTGGGATGGCGGCAGCGCGTCCAGCAATGAAGGCTGGCTGGCGTCCTGGCCGATATTGGTGCGGCGGATGGCGACCGTGACAATTTCTGCGCCACTGGCCTCCACCGCACGGCGAGTTTCATCGAAATCCTTGTACTTGCCGGTACCCACCAGCAATCGGGAAGAATAGGCCTTGCTTGCGATAACGAGTTGATCCATGAATTCAGTCGAGAGGTTAGGGTCGAGCGAACAGGTGGTTTTCAGCCACCGCCCACCGCGACAACAATTTCAAGCTTGTCGCCGTTCACCAGCCTGGTTTCGCCATGCTGGCTGCGCGGCACGATTTCGCCGTTGCGCTCGACCGCGACGCGCTTGCCGGTCAGGTCCAGCGCCTCGACCAGTCCGGAAACAGTCAGGGGCTCGGGAAAAGAGCGGCTTTCGCCATTGATCACCAGGGAAAATGCTTCCATACGCCGGGAAACTTGCAGTAAGATTCGGGCCAGTTCGACCTTTGAACACTTTGGAAATTCTACCACGCGGGCGTCGTATAACGGCATTACCTCAGCTTCCCAAGCTGATGAAGAGGGTTCGACTCCCTTCGCCCGCTCCATTTCTGCTGGACGTGACACCGTTCGTCGGGAAGTGACGAATATTGTCACTCAACCACTCAATTTCCTGCCAACCATTCCGTAAGCAAAGTTAACTGGTCGTGGGTAGTGACCCCCTACCGGTATGGCATCTGATTAAGGGCAAACCCGCCGCGAGGCGGGGACGCAAAATCTCCGGTCTGGGCAACTGGTTCAACCACATCCAGATAGCGGGATCGCCGGATGAAGCAAGCGCGGTTTGACCAGCCGCCCTGGCATTGCCCCTATTCTCCAGCCAGACCCGTTAGCTACCTGCATTTGTTAGTAGAGAGCCTGTCTTGGAGCACGAAATGACTGATCACAATGTCGTCAGCCTGAACGAATACGGCAAGCGCCGCACGCCGATTTCCGCCGAACATCAGGCCATGCTTGCCGAAAGCCGCGATATTCTCGCCAATGGCATTGCGCGAGTATTGTCAAGACAGTCGGAAGCCATGGAAAACAGCCTGATCTCCCTGGCCGACCGATCGCCACTGATGGAAACACGCAATCTCTATTTTGGGGCTCAGGGTATATTGAACCAGCAGGGCACTGAACTGTTTTTATCCTGCAAACAGGCTTTCGTCAGGGCATTTGACGAGCAAACCCAATCAACCGACTTTTCCAGAAATTCGACAGATCTCGATGAGCTTTCCCTGGTCGGCGATACCGACTTCGAAGCTACCCTGGCCGTCAACAAGTCCAGTTCAAGACTTCGCTTTCATTGTGCGGAAGAACTGGTCGGACTGGATGTACGCATGGGGGTTCTGGCGGCGCGTCCGCAGATGAATTCGGACGATAACCCCTTGGGACCCAAATTCATCTGCGAATCGATTCTGGAAGGACTTGAAACACTCAGGATTGATCTGAAGGTTCAACTGGTACTGCTCAACCAGTTTGACCTGATGCTGTATCCGGAATTACCCGGACTGTACCAGGAAATCAATCAGTATCTGGTCAAAAAGGGCATCATGCCCGACTTCAAGGTAGGTGTCAGAACTCGCCCCGACAGCACCCGCGCCCGCAGCCGCAATGATGAACAGGCAGACATCATGAATCTCTTCGAACAGATAGCAAAATCCTCCACCAGCCCCGTGACAGGTGCGGGTGGCTCGGTATTGCCTTCCGCCTCAGGCATGCCCGCCGGCATGGGGGGCGCTTATGTCGGGAGCGCAGCAGGGGTACCCGCAATGCTTGGAATGACCATGATTGAAGCGCTGCACAGGCTTCAGGGGGGGGCACTGTCCCTGCCCGGCGGGGTCACCATCGATTTGCGGCCCGTTCCGCCAACGGGTGGGTATTCAAATGTGGTCAGGGAACTCCAGCAAAGCCCGGTGATGCTTTCTGCCAATCAGCTCGAAGCCGTCATGATCGACGCAGTGGCCATGCTGTTTGATTACCTTTTTGAAGATCGAGCGATCCCCGACCACATAAAGGCATTGATTGCGCAGCTTCAGGTACCTGTATTGAAGGTGGCCATCATTGATCGCAGTTTTTTTACGAACCGTGAACACCCGGCACGACAGGTACTGGATCTGATTGGTTCACTCGTTGTGAAAACGGATATCAGCGATGCCAGCACAGACCCATTGTTGGTGGAGGTCGAATCGGTGATTCAACGCATCATCACCGAATATGACCAGGACGATTCAATCTTCGGGCAGGCGGTCTACTCCCTGATGGCACTCAAAGCAGGCCGCGAGCAGGAGCTGGAAACCGGCATGGCTGAAAAGATCGCCGACATGCAGCGATCAGAGCGCGTTGACTCTGCCGATTCGTTTGCCCTTGAGCAAGTCCGCCGTGCCCTGGCTGACCAGCCTTCTCCGGCAGGAATAGTGTCCTTTCTGCGTGATGTCTGGACCCACCTGCTGAAACGCGAATACATCGAGGGTGGCGAAAGCGCCCCACATCTCTCCGCACATATCGAAACCATGCGCGAACTGCTGTGGAGCGTCCAGCCCAAGTCGGACATGGACAGTCGTCTGATGCTGGTGAGGATTCTGCCCGGCTTGCTCAAGCGTCTGCGCGAAGGTGTCCAGGTATCTCCCATGGGAACCGAATCCGCCGAGAAATTCTTTTCGGAGCTGGTAGCTCTTCATGCAAATGCAGTCCGCGCCAACCCTCAAAGTCTGCCGTTGCCCGAGGCCGAAGCACTCCTGGACGATTTTCCGGTTGAAGAGTCATCATCCGCCACGCCGGTTTCAGTTGACTGCACTGGCGCAGACATGGCCGCCGCACATGAAATCGAAGATGAATTCACCAATCGCGCCAGATCATTGCAAAAGGGCGATTGGGTCGAATTCCATTACGAAGATGGCACCTTCCGCTGGGCAAGGCTGGGCTGGATCAGCGGACTGAAAGGTCAGTATCTTTTCTCCGACGCCGATGGCATGAATACCTTCTCGATCACGCCTCATCGTCTGGCTGAAAAGCTGCGCAGCGGTCAGGCCGTGCTGGTCGAACGGCGCTCTCCGACCGATTCCGCATTTGGCAAATTGTTTGCTTTCTTCAAGCAACGGCTGTCGCCTGCCTGAAATCAAGCCCATCAAACAAACTTAAACCAGGGTCCCCTGCCTCGGCCGGTTTGCTCATGCAACCGGCCTTTTTGTTAGCATGGGGGGATGACGTTTGCAGAAAAACTCATCGAGTGGCATAAAAAACACGGCAGGCATGACCTGCCTTGGCAAGGAACGCGCGATCCATATGCGATCTGGGTTTCGGAAATCATGCTCCAGCAAACCCAGGTTGCCACGGTCGTCCCTTATTACAACCGTTTCATGGCACGTTTTGCCGACATCCCAAGCCTGGCCAGCGCCAGCGAGGACGAAGTGCTCGCACATTGGGCAGGTCTGGGTTACTACGCCCGCGGGCGCAATCTTCATCGTGCTGCGCGGCAGATCATGGAACTGCATGCAGGTATATTCCCTCGTGACCTCGATCTCGTCAATGCATTGCCGGGCATTGGCCGCTCGACTGCTGCCGCCATCGCCGTGTTCGCATATGGCACACGCGCTCCCATTCTCGATGGCAATGTGAAACGCGTGCTTTCGCGCGTGTTTGCGGTTGAAGGCTGGCCCGGAATCAGGGATATCGAGTCGCGTTTATGGAAACTCGCTGCCAGCCTGCTGCCGGGGGAAAACGTGGAAGCCTACACACAGGCACAGATGGATCTGGGTGCCACGGTTTGCATGCGAACCAGGCCAGACTGCAAGCGCTGCCCTCTGGCACCGGATTGCATCGCTCGAAGGGAAAACCGCACAGGCGAGTTGCCCACGGCACGGCCACGCAGGATGCTGCCGCAGCGTTCCACCACCCTGCTTTTGCTTCGCCATGGCCAGAACGTTCTTCTCGAGAAACGGCCTTCGACGGGAATCTGGGGGGGATTGTGGAGCCTGCCGGAGACGAGCGCCGACCCCGAATCGGCCTGCCTTCAGCTGACCGGTCACTCGCCTGAATCCATGCAGCGCCTCCCCGCTCTCACGCATGTTTTCACTCACTTCAAGCTGGATATCAAACCGGTATTGATTGCCGTCGGCGGTACGGACATAGTGGCCAGAGAACCCGTCAAGGTATGGATGGGAATTGATGAGGCGGCACGGGCCGCCATTCCCAAACCCGTCAGGACAATTCTTGAGTCGTTATGCTGATCGACACCCATTGCCATCTTGACGCCGCCGAATATGATGCCGATCGCGATGCGGTCGCACGGCGCGCGCTTGATGCTGGTGTCGAGCGCATCATCGTTCCATCCGTTGCCGCTTTCAACTTCCATGCAACGGTCGATTGCCGCCGCTATCCCGGCGTTGAAATCGCCCTGGGCATACATCCCATGTATGTGCACGTCCACAAAGAAGAACATCTGGCGCAACTGGAGGAAGCGATTCGTGCCCAAAAGCCCGTCGCCATTGGCGAGATCGGTCTAGACCGTTTTCAGTCGTGCATCGAGCGGCCTGGGGTATTCGAAGATGACCTCCCCAGACAGGAATTCTATTTCGTCGAACAGCTCAAGCTGGCAAAAAAACATGGTCTGCCCGTGCTGCTGCATATCCGCCGCGCCAACGATCAGATTTTGAAATACTTGCACCGTATCAAGGTACCGGGCGGCATTGCGCACGCCTTCAATGGCTCGATGCAACAAGCGCACGAATTCATCAAGCTGGGATTCAAGCTTGGTTTTGGCGGCGCTTTTACCTATAGCCGCGCCACAAACCTGCGCAGACTGGCCATGGAATTACCGCTGGATTCGATCGTGCTGGAAACCGATGGGCCCGACATTCCGCCCGAATGGATCGCGCGTCGGCGCAACGAACCCGCCGAGATTCCCCGCATTGCACTTACGCTTGCCACGTTGCGCGGCGTCAGCGTGGACGAAATCGCGAGCGTAACCAGCGAAAATGCGCGCAAACTCCTGCGGCTGGATGGTTAACCGCCCACGTCCGCTTCAGGTTTCCCGAAACAGCCAGCGTGACACGATCATTCCTGGACAGAATCCGGTAGCGGCGGCGAACAGCAGGAAGCCGCCGGGAATGTACAGCCACCAATGCACGACATCGAAACCGGACAGCCAGATGCCCAGCCAGATATTCAGGCTGACGACGAGAAAGAAGAAACGCACCGAGGGGCTGGAACGGAAATACTGTTTCATTGCGCCCTCCTCAGAAATCGCGCTCCACCTTGAACGCGTTGATGATGATGTCCCCCGCGACCATGCGCGCGCCGTGATTGACCGCGTCGAGAATATCGGCGTCCGACCAGCCAGCGGATCGGGCGTCCTGCAGGTCGAGCGTGGTGACGCTGTTGGAATCGCGCACCGACTTCAACACCAGACCGAGCAGGGTTTTCTCCTTGTCTGTAAGCGGGCTTTCACGGAAATTGGCCCGCGTGGCGGCGACCTGCTCCGGCGTCCAGCCCATCATGCCGATCAGCATGCCCGCATTCATGTCGATGCAGTACGCGCAATTTCCCTGTTGCGAAACCAGCATGCGGATGCAGGCGGTCATCGCCGGGCTGAGCGTCGGATGCTGCATGACGCTGCGATAATATTCCCACTGATGCCTGAGCAGAAAGGGGTTGGCGCTGAAGACCTGGATTGCCGTGGGCACCGATCCCCAAGCGTTCCTGATTTGTTCATACACCGCGGCCACTTCACCGGTTGCTTCTTCGGGTCCGACTGTGCTTAGTATGCTCATGATTTTCTCCTTCGCTTGGGTCTGTTAAAACACTATATCCAGCGTCTGACTTTAGCCTTGTACGACCGGTATGCATCGCCGAATTTGCCTTCGAGATGCGCCTCTTCATGCCGGATGACGCCATATCGCAGCATGGCCCAGATCAAGGGTGCGAACACCAGCGGCCACCATGTATGCAGCAGCAGTGATACGCCGGCGAATATCAACCAGTCCCCCAGATAAATCGGATTGCGGCTGAATTGAAACGGGCCATCCGTGCAAAGCACGGATGCGCCCCTGAAAGGATTGACTGTCGTGTGATGAAGATGAAACGTCCACAGTGTCCAGGCGAACAAAACCAGTCCTGTTCCGATTAACAGCCAGCCCAGTGGCTTATTCACGTCATGCCAGTCCCAGGCCAGTCCGGCCCAGTTCCGGTCCAGCCACCAGCCGCCGACAAGCGCGGCAGCGTATGGCGCGGGTGGCAGGATGTGTGTATGCGGCCGCTGGGTTTCGTCTGTCATTTCTTTTCCTTGAGCGTTTCCAGAAAGCGGCTCAACTGCTTGAGGCAGCCTCGATACGCCTCCATGGATTGCGTGTTCTTGCTCATGCCAATGCAGCCCTCGAGCGCGGACACGATGAAAAAAGCGGTTTCAGCCGCATCGATGTTTTTGCGGACCTCTCCGGAAGCCTGCCCACGCACGATGCCGTGCTTCACCACCTCGACCCATTCCTTGAACAACTGGTTCAGCACCCGCCTGAAGGTTTCATCGATCGGGCTCATTTCCTGCATCAGATTGTTGAGTGGACATCCCAGCGTCACCACCCATGGATCCGTCTCTGCTGCCTTGGCCTTGAGCAAGGACTGCATCGCCGCTATCGGCCGCCTGGTTTCGCGCAGCGGCTCGAACATCATGGCTGCAAGCATCGGGCGAATGACCTCCTCCACCACCGCCAGCCCCAGCGCCTTCTTATCGGGGAAATGATGATATAGCGCGCCCTTGGTCAGACCTGTGTCGGCAAGAATTTGCGTCAGCGATGCGGACTGAAAGCCTTGCCGGTGAATTTCGGCAAAGGCAGCTTCCAGCAGCTTCTGCCGAGTCAGGTCGGGTTGTTTGGATGGCATTGGGTTCATGCATGCATCATACATACCGGTTGGTATGTGTCAAGCAAAAAATTTGTAGCCGCCTCAGGCTTATTTTTCGGATAGTAACCGTGTGATCGCTTTGACGATTTCCGGATGGTCGAACTCGCGCCCGCCAATGGCCTGGTAGGCCATGCGCCCTTTCTTGTCGATGACATAGGTGGTTGGCAGCCCCCTGACCGGCCAGGAAGCCATTGCGCCACCATTCAAATCCAGCAGGATGGGAAATGCAGGTTGCATATCGAGCGTGGAAACAAACTGCTCGACCGTGTCCGCGGTTTCACCCTCATTGACCGCCAGGATTACGAGCGGCTTGCCTGACATGTTGTCCCGCAGCCGTTCCATGGAAGGAAATTCGCGCCGGCATGGCGGACACCACGTTGCCCAGAAATTTACCACCACAACCTTGCCTTTCAGCCTTGCAAGGTTGACTTGCCTGCCATCCAGATCATTCAGCACGAGATCCGGCGCGTTCGGCCGAGGTTTATAGAAAACAAGCGAGGATTGCAGCGGCGGGTCGGCCGCCGAGACAAACCCCGAAGCCAGCAATAACAGGACACTACTCAGCGCGAGCCGCACATTGAACATTTTCAAGTATTCCTTCGTTGACTCTGCCGTTCTGCCGCCACCTGAATCGGACATCGAACCGGCTTCCCGCAGACAGATCGAAAGTAGTCATTCCCTGATTCCAGTCGCCCGGCGAGAATGTTTGCTCAACAGGAAATTGCGACCATGCAAAGGCAATCATCACCGGCTTGCCAAATTTTCTCGGCTGCCATCGTGCAAGCCAGTCATGCTTGGTGAGCATCGGCTGCTGCTTACCGCCATGCTCTACATAGCGCCAGTCGGACAAGCTGTACTTGATGGGCTGCTTGCTGTCATTGCGCAAGACTGTCATGTAAACGCATGTATCGGCAAATTCACTGGCTGATTTTGTATCCATGCCTCTCGCCAGCATGAACGCTCTTGCCTGATCCGAGCTGATTTGCGTCAGTCGCAGATGAACACCCTTGTTTTTGGTCTCCCAAGTCATCAACCCCGTTTCGGAAGAAACGCTTTGGTGCGTCTCGTCAGCAGGCGACCCGGAGCAAGAAAACGCCAGTGAAGCACAAGAAAATCCCATGAGGATTTTTCTCTGCGTCTTTGCGTCCCTGCATTTCATGATTTCTAGCCTACTGCACGCAGAAATTCATTGCGCAGCTGATCGCTTTTCTCGAAGCATCCGGAAAACGCCTGGGTCACGACACGTTCGTCTCCGCGCCGGTCCTCGCCCAGCAAGAGGCACAGCTGCTCGGCCTCGATGATGCAGGCTGCGCCTGATGCCTTGCCATGCGTGATCATGGCTTCGGCAATATCGCGCGTCATCCATTCCTGATAGGTGAAGCGGTGGCCGATGGCATCGACCAGCCGCGCAATGCGGCCAAAGCCATGTAGCCTGCCACCCGGTATGTAAGCCACATGGGCCACGCCACGAAACGGTACCAGATGATGCGGGCACACCCCGTGGATGGCAATGCCGCGCACCACCACCATATCCCGCCTGTCATCGGCGAAACCCTCGCCCAGTGCGTCAGCAGGGTTCATGGCATAGCCGCCAAGCAAACGCTTTTGCCACAGCTCACGCACGCGTTGTGCAGTGCGGCCGGTGTGTACCGTATCCGATGGCACGCCACAAGCCGCGAGAAGATCATTGATCGCACGCTCGAAGGCTGCGGGATCGAAACTGCCGGTCTGTGCAATGCCGTATCCGGACGGCCTGACACCCCCATGATGATCACACTGGCCGGGGTCGCAGCAATCGGTCATTTGAATACCGACCTGAGAAAATCGAGCGTATGTGCCCACGAGCTGTGATCGGCATGCGCATCGTATTTCAGTGGCAATCCGAATTTCGCGGCATATACATCCGCCTCTGGATTGGTAAACGTGTGCTTCACGCCAAGATAGGAAACCAGTTGCCAATCGGCCTTGGCATGGGCCATTTCGGTCTTGAACGCTTCCACCTGCTCTGGCGGCACGATGGGGTCGGCCTCGCCGGTGAATACGCGGATTTTGCTCTTGATGCTGCCGGGCTTGACCGAAACATCGGTTGCCAGCACGCCGTGATAACTCACCACCCCTTTCAGCGGTTCGCCATTTCTGGCCATGTTGAGCACCACGCCGCCGCCAAAACAGTAACCCAGCGCAGCAAGCTCGTTTTTCTTCACCAGCGGCTGATGGTTGAGAAATTCTTCAGCCACGGCAAAACGGGCCCGCATCAAGGGTGGATTCTTGTTGACCGATCCGGCCAGCGCGCCGGCATCCTTGGGGTTGTCGGCCGTCTTGCCATCGCCATACATGTCCACGGCCAACGCAACATAGCCTGCCTCGGCCAGCATGCTGGCGCGCTTTTTCGAATAATCATTCAGCCCCCACCATTCGGGCACCACCAGCACGCCCGGGCGTTTGCCCTTGATCGCATCATCATGGGCCAGCCAGCCTTTCATTTTGACGCCCTCGGCTTCATATTCGACCGTCTTGCCAACCACGGCAGCATTGACAGTCAACGGCCACAGCAACAGTAAAGACAACAACCATTTCATGGGTTTCTCCGGCAACAGCAATGATGAAAAGATAGCATCAGCGCGTGAAAATTGCGCCTATAAAAACGCCTCATTTGAAAAACGAGTGGGTAATGGGCGTCCCGTGGCTGCGGGTCAAGGGCGGGCGCAGCCCGGCGGAGCGCACCCTTGACGCGCAGGATTGTGAGATACGCTGGTCCGTGGCCG
>JACAED010000072.1 GCA_013389025.1 Hydrogenophilaceae bacterium | reverse complement strand
GTCCTGAATCCGCCAGTCTGCTCATTTCTTCAGCAACTCCCCAGATTGCGCCTCGTCCACATCCCAAGAGAAGGGCTCAATCAGCTTTGCCAGAAAATGGTGAAATATGCGGGCTAGAAGGCTTGGGTCTAGCGATAATCCATCGGAGACCAAGACATGAAAAATTCCCGCCTTTTCAAAAAAGAGTCGAAGATTCGGTTGGCGAGTCCGTTCGCATCATGCGCGAGCTACATGAATTGAGCCAGAATGAGCTCTCCAAACTCACGGACATTCCCATGGCAACCATTTCCGCAATTGAAAACGATCAGGTCAATCTGGGTATCGAGCGCGCAAAAGTGCTGGCGCGTGCGCTCAAATGCCATCCTGCGGTACTCGTCTTTTCCGGTTGGGAAGTGCCTCTTGATGAGGCAGCATAAATGATGGACGGAAAAGTTCCGAGCCTGCCCGTTTAATTTGCGTAATTCGGTGAGCCTGGCCCGTTTAATCAATACTTTGCCCAGTGTCAGCCTCTGCACTGGTACGTAGGGTGAGCAACTATGATTACAGTGAATGGTCTTGGAAAGGCAAGTACAGGGTTGTTGATTATTAGGGAATGGAAATAAGGAATTGAAAACCGTTTGTGGCTTTAGATGGAAATATTTATTCTGGAACGTGCAAGGAGCCTGCTTAGGGCGCAATGACAATCAAAGGTGCCAGGCTCGAATCCCAAAGGGATACTTACATTGAAAAATCCGGTCTTTACTCTTCTTCTTGGCCTGTCTGCAATGTCAGCCTTGGCCGAGGGCCCCGATAACCGCCACGTTCTTGAAGTGACCGAGCCGCAACGCGGCCATGTGCTGGAAGAAATGCGGGCGCTGCTGTCAGGCATACAGAATATTCTGGCTGCGCTTGCCAAGGAAAATATGGCGGCAGTGGCGCAGCATGCTCGCCCGCTGGGCAAGAACATGGCGCACAAGACGGAAGACCACCTGAAAGGTGTGTTGCCAGGGGAATTCATGCGGCTGGGGATGTCGGTGCATGAGGATTTCGACAGGATTGCAACGGATGCCGAATCCATCAAGGACCCGAAGCACACCCTGCGGCAGTTGGGGAACACGATGTACAAGTGCGTGGCCTGCCATGAGGCTTACCAGACCCGAGCGGTCGTGCAACCCGTGCAGAAAAATGGCGCACCCAGCCCTCATGTGCATTAATCACGCCCGGCTGATTCACCTCACGGCAGAAAGCCGAAAACCCGCGCCTTGGCGCGGGTTTTCAACCTATTTGGCGGCCGGTGCCGGAGCAGCCGCAGCCGGTTGGGCCGGCGTGGTCACGTAGGGCAACTGCCAGATCTGCGCCCACGAGTTGGGGTCGAACGGGTTGATGAGGTATGGCGTGGACGTTGCCGGTGCTGCGCCAGCCGCAGGGGGCGCTCCTGTCGTGCCGGGTACCGCGAAGACGCGTGACCAAGCATTCGGATCAAACGGGTTGAATGCGTAGGACGCCGTTCCCGAAGGCACGCCATAGGCCGCGGTTGCGGCCGGTTGGGCCGGCACGGTCAGGAAGCCCTTCCACAGATCGCCATAGGACGCCGGGTTCATCATCGCGCCCAGCCAGCTCATATAGATGTTGGGGTTGACGGGTGCAATCATGGCCTGCATCCAGCGCGGGTCAAGCGGCGCCATCATCCATTTCAGGTACATCGCCGGGTTCAGCGATTGCATCATCAGGCCCCATACCTTGGGGTCCATGGGCATCATCATCCACCGCATCATTTTTGCCGGATCGGTGAACTGGGTGAGCACAGCCGTGTAGAAATTGGGGTCCATCGTGGCTGCCAGCCATTTCATGTACACGTTGGGGTCGGTCATGAAGGGCATCCACGCGCCATACATCTTCGGGTCCATCATGGTATTGGCCATGAAGCCCCAGTAGGACGGGTCAAGCGATTGCATGCCCAGTGCGGTATAGAAGGACGGCTCGGTAGCCGCGCTCATCCAGGGCACGAAGACCTTTGGTTCCTTCATTACCGCCGGGTTGCGGGTGAAGTCCCACATCATTTGCGCCCAGCCTTCCGGTGTCGTGGGTGACGCTGTTGCAGCCTGGGAAGCCGGCGCCGCGGGTGGGGTGTCGGCAAAGACAGGCATTGTTGCGAGCATGACCGAGACAGTCATCGCTCTGACTTTTGTGTTCAGTTTCATGATTCGCCTCCTGATCAGAATGAAGAAATTGAACTCCTCAATTCATTTTTAGAAGACCGAAAAAAATAAGCCAAGCGCAGGTCGTGCAGGGTGGCCGGCAAGGCCGGGATTTCCTGGCAGCTGTCTCGGAATCCGCCTTGATCCACGAGGGATTTCAAGAAGGGCCAGTGGACTTGATCTGGATCAAGTCACGGTTCCGGTGGAATGTCGAAAGTCAGACCGAGCCGAGCAGGGCGCGCTTGAGGCTGGACTGGGCGGGGTGTTCGCCCAGCCAGATCTTGAGCATTGCGCGGTTGAAGCCAGGGCCGCCAACGGTGCCCATGTATCGGCCGTTGACGCTGACGCGGGTGCCCACGCCCGGCAGGTAATTCATCTGGATGACGGTGCCGGTGGAGACTTCGCGCAGGCTCCTGATATATCCCAGGAAGGTGTCCACATCGGTGCGGATGGCTTCGATTTCGTCGGGGCTGCTGTTCTCGTAAAGCCCGTCCTTGAGCGCATCCAGGTTCTGCTGGGTGGACAGGTCGCGCAACAGGGTCAGTTGCAGCGTGCGGGGGATGTCGCGGTTGATGATGTGCTGCGTATCCTGATGGCGCTCGGGCAAATACAGCGCGGCGACATAAATGTCCATGAACAGGACCCTGCGCAGGCCGGCGCCGTTCAGAACGAGGGTGCGGCCCGCCACATTGAGCCGTTCCGGCAGGCGCACGCCGGCCACCTCGATTTCGGGTGCGGAAGCCCGCACCGGCGAGAACATGAAAAGGACGAGGCAGAAGGCAACAAACAGCTGGCGCATGAGTGGAGCTGGCAACATCAATGGCGCCATTTTAACCGCACAATATGACAAAAACAGCAACCAGGTTGGCCTGGCTGGCGGCAAGCCTGCAGCAGGCCCGTGACCGGGCTTGCGCGTTGGGGCGGCTTGGCGAGGCGAACCCGCAACGGGGGTCAGCTTACCTTGATCTCGACCTTGCGCGGTTGCAGATGCTCGGCCTTGGGAATCCGCAGCTTGAGCACACCCTGATTGAACTCTGCCGCGACCTTGCTGGTGTCCAGTTCCTTGGACAGGGTGAATACCCGACGGTATCTCGGCAGGCTGACCTCGGCGTGGGTGGATTCCATGCCATCAGGCGTTTCCAGCTGTACTTCACCTTCAATGGTGAGGGTATCGGCTTCAATGTGCAGGTCGAGCTTGTCCTTGGGGACTCCCGGCAAATCCGCGTACAAGATGATGCCCTGGGCGTCCTCGATGACGTCCACAGGGGGCATCAGGCTGGTTTCGCGCGCAGGCTCAGCCTGTTTGGAAACAGCTGTCGTATCAGTCATGGCTCGTCCTCCTGTCATTGAACGGTAATGCGGCGCGGTTGCGCAGCTTCCTTGCGGGCAATGCTGATATGCAGCATGCCGTTGCGATATCGGGCCTCGGCGGCATTGGGGTCGATGTCGTCCGGGAGGGTGGCAATACGGCGAAAACGGCCGGCAAATCGTTCATCGATGTGCATGACGGCCTTTTCAGGCATTTCTTCTACATGCCTTTCGCCAGCGATAGTGAGTACGCCCTTCTCGATCTGCACATCCAGACTGGCCGGATCGATGCCCGGGGCGAAGGCATAGATTTCAACCGATTTTGAAGTGCTGCCGACATTCATGGCCGGGAAACCGCCGCGCGCCACGCCCCGGATGCTGGGCGACAAGTCAAATGCCTGCTGCATCTCGCGTTGAAGGCGATCCAGTTCCGCAAATACATCGCGAGGAAACAGGGAGCGATACATCATGGTTTATCCTCCAAGGAACGAAAAATGATGCCTGTAAAATAAGTCCGGGCTTTCCAACTTCAATATCTTGATTGATTCATGATCCGTCCCAATTTAATAAAAGATAAAGTTGTCTACTGATTGGCCTGAACCGCACGCATGGAATTCAAGGACTACTATCAAACACTGGGGGTTTCCCGGGACGCAACGGCGGAAGAACTCAAAAAGGCCTTCCGCAAGCTGGCGCGCAAATACCATCCGGATGTTTCCAGGGAAAAGGACGCCGAGGCGCGGATGCAGGAGATCAACGAGGCCTATGCGGTGCTGTCGGACCCGGAGAAACGCGCAGCCTATGACCAGGTGGGACAAGGGTACCAGCCTGGCCAGGAGTTCAGCCCGCCGCCGGACTGGGACGCCGGCTTCGAGTTTTCCACGCATGACTTCTCGCCATACGAGGCGGCCGGATTCTCGGACTTTTTCTCCGAGCTGTTCGGCAGCCTTGGAGGGTCGCGCCGCGGCTTTCGATCTGCCAGCCATCGGACGCATTACAGCGCGCGTGGCGAGGATCATCATGCCAAGGTGATGCTGGACATCGAAGACGCATTTACCGGCGCCACCCGCCAGATTTCCCTGCGTGCGCCGCGGGTGGACGATCAGGGCAGGGTGGTGCTGAAGTCGCGAACGCTCAATGTCAGGATCCCGCAAGGCGTGCGTGCAGGCCAGACCATCCGCCTGGCGGGCCAGGGCACGCCGGGGGTGGGTGGCGCGCCTGCCGGAGACCTCTTGCTGGAGGTTCATTTCAAGCCGCATCCACGATTCAGGCTCGACGGCCGCGACCTGCACATGACCCTGCCGGTGACGCCATGGGAAGCGGCGCTGGGTACAGTCCTGCCGGTGGAGCTGCCTTCCGGCAGCGTCAAGGTGCGCATCCCGGAAGGGGCGCAAAGCGGCATGCAGCTTCGGGTTCGCGGCAAGGGCATACCGGGCGTGCCGCCGGGTGACCTGCTGCTTGACATCCAGGTCGTGCTGCCGCCTGCTGACACACCGCGGGCAAAGGCGCTATATGAAACCATGGCGAGGGAACTCGCCTTCAACCCGCGAGGCAGGGGATGAAAAATGAATGAGCACGACATCCACGTGGTTAGCCTGCTGGAGGACACCTGGCTGACCCTGGAGCAGATGGCCGCCGCCTGCACTGTCGAGCCCGAGTGGCTGGTGCGGCATATCGAGGAAGGCCTGTTTCCGCACGCTGAGAGCGTGGCCGGGGTCTGGCGCTTTACCGGCGCCTCCCTGCTGCGTGCCCGACGCATGAGGCAACTGGAGCGCGATTTCGACGCGGTGCCGGAACTGGCTGCGCTGGTGGCGGACATGCTGGAGGAAATCGATGAACTGCGCGCCCGGCTGCGTGCAGCGGGCATTGAACCTGGCTAATACGGGCGGGTTCAAGGCATGGCTCTTGTCCCTGCCTTTTGCGTCACCATATTCAGGAAAATTTGAATGCAAGGCAATTTGATCGATTCCGGAGCTTTGAAATGAGCGACTCCCTGCATATCGTCTGTCCGCATTGTCAGGCGGTCAACCGCTTGCCCGCGGTTCGCCTGAATCAGGCACCGAACTGCGGCCAGTGCCATCGTCCCCTGTTCGAGGCGCATCCCCTTGAGCTGTCGCAGGCAACCTTCCAAAAGCATCTCACGCGGAATGACATTCCGCTGCTGGTGGATTTCTGGGCGCCATGGTGCGGGCCCTGCAAGGTGATGGCGCCGCAGTTCAACGAGGCTGCAAGGCTGCTGGAGCCCAAAGTGCGCATTGCAAAAGTGAACACCGAGGCCGAACAGATGCTTGGTGCGGAATACGGCATACGCAGCATTCCGACGCTGGCGCTGTTCCGCGGGGCTCGCGAGATTGCCCGTCAGGCAGGCGCCATGGGCGCGCAGGATATCGTGCGCTGGGTCCGTTCGATCCTTGATGAGAGGTCATGAAATGAGAAAACCGGCGGCGCTGCTCCTGCTACTGGTCATGATGCCGATCACCTTGGCCGCCATGGCCCAGGAGATCGCGATCGAGAACCTGCGCCAGACTGGCAAGGCGTTTTCTGCCGTGGCGAAAAAAGTCGCTCCAGCCGTGGTGTTCATCCAGGTCGAGGGCAGGGTGGAAGCAGGTGACAATGGATCAGCCGATGCCTGGCCCTTCCAGGATGACCTGTTCCGCCGCTTCTTTGGCGAGGATTTTGCCGGTCTGTCCCAACCCAGACAAAAGAAGCCCCGGCGTTCGATCGGGCAGGGTTCCGGTTTCGTGTTTGCGGCAAGCGGTGATGTGGCCTATATCCTGACCAACAGCCATGTGGTGGAAAATGCGGAAAGGATACGCGTCAAGTTTCAGGATGGTCGGGAATACGAGGCCAGGGTTCAGGGAACGGATCCGAAGTCGGATGTTGCCGTGCTCAAGATTGCCGCGCGCGGCATTTCCACGCTGAGGTGGGGTGACTCGTCCCGGCTGGAGGTGGGCGAATGGGTGGTAGCCATGGGCAATCCGTTCGGGCTGTCGAACACCTTGACTACCGGCGTGGTCAGCGCCAAGGGGCGCACCAGCCTCGGCATCAATGACTATGAGGATTTTATCCAGACGGATGCGGCCATCAATCCCGGCAACTCGGGCGGGCCGCTGCTGAACCTGGACGGCGAAGTGGTGGGCATGAACACGGCCATCTTTTCACGCAGCGGCGGCTACATGGGGGTGGGTTTCGCCATCCCGAGCAACCTGGCGCGCACAATTGCCGATCAGCTGGCTGCATCAGGCCAAGTCAAACGCGGCTATATCGGCCTGACGGTTCAGCCCCTTACACAGGAAATCGCCGATGCCTTGAAGTTGAAGAGCCATCAGGGCGTGCTGGTCAGTGAGGTTCAGGACGGATCGCCCGCGCAGCGTGCCGGCCTGCGTGTCGGCGATGTCCTCACCACATTCGATGGCACCCAGCTGTCCGACGGGGGCCAGTATCGCAATCGCGCCTCGCTGGCCAAACCGGGAAGCCGTGTGACCTTGGGCGTGATACGCGAAGGGCGCGAGATCGAGATTCCCGTCAAGGTCGAACTTCTGGACGAAGAGGCCATACAGCGGGCTGAAGCGTTTGAGGCGCTGGGAATTCTGGTGCGCGGCCTGACGGTGGAAGAAGCGCGCCGCTTGAAGCTTGCCAGGGCTGTTGTCGTGACTGCCGTCTCGGCGCAATCGTTGGCGAAAATGGCAGGCATCGTTCCCGGCACGCTGATCCTGGAGGTCAATCGACAGCCGGTGGGAAATGCGGAGGAGTTTTCCGCCGCGCTGGCGAAAGGCGAAGCGAACGGCAGTGTGGTGCTGCGAATCAGCGAAAATGGCCGCAGCCGCTACCTGACCCTGCGCTGGCGTTAACAGGCCCTAAACCGATATCGCCCTGGAGTGCATCCTGTAGGTCGCCTGGCCACCGGGGTTGTAGAGCTTCTGTCCGCCTGCTGCGCCGCTCAACACATTGAGCGCCTGTTCCACACTTCCCATGCGCAGATTGATCAGCCGGCCGTTGATCTGGTTGAGGTCGCGCGCCATGCGTTCGGTTTCGCGAATTTCGCGCCAGACCGGGCCTGCCTGCCTTTCCTGTGACTGCTGGATCAATGATTCCATGCCCTGGTCCGTGCTGGGCAGGCCGTTGTCGATCAAAAGCCTTCCCCGCGTCTTGATGTGCGGCGCCAGAGCCACCACCAAGTTGCGCTTGTGGGCGGCAAGGTCGGTCAGGGTGTCGATATTCCCGTCGCGCAGAACGACCTGCTCCTGTATCAGCGTGGCAACCAGTTGTTTCCACAAGGACAGTTCGGTTTCGGGTTGCCAGGGGTGAAGGGCGCTCATGATTTGTCTCCATTGACAAGGTGTTGCATGGAGGTGCTGATCAGGCCATTGGCAATGCGTTCGGGGCTGATCTGGTATTGTCCGCTGGCCAGCGCCTGCTTGATGGCGTCCACCCGCGACTGGTTGATGTCAAGGGAGGCCAGTGTTTTTTCTATTCCCTGCAGGGTGGGCGAAAGCTTGATCTGTATGTCGCCGCCTGC
This sequence comes from Hydrogenophilaceae bacterium, assembly GCA_013389025.1. Lineage (GTDB taxonomy): Bacteria > Pseudomonadota > Gammaproteobacteria > Burkholderiales > Thiobacillaceae > UBA6918. The sequence goes on along the minus strand of JACAED010000072.1, from coordinate 698 downwards.
CTGCCTCGCTGGCGCAAGCGGGTCATTCTGCCTGGGCTTTCTGGTTGACCCCGTGTCGGGTTCCAGCCCGACTTGGGTCAGGAGTGAGGGATCGATTTTCATGTTGATCGCCTTTTTCTTAGTTTGTGATATCCACCAGTCCGCCTTTGCGGGCGATGCCGCTGACAACCTGACCGGACGCGGTTCTGACCTGAACCACCTGTCCTTCCGCCGCATTGTTGAGCGCGCGGCCTTCGGACGAGATGCTGAAGCCTTTTCCATTCACGACCATCTGTATGCCCTGGCCCTGTGAGACGACCTGGGGTGAACGCAGCATGGCGGCGCGGATCGGCGCGCCGGCGACCAGGCCGGTGGTCATGACCTTGCCAACCGCCAGTTCGGGCTGGATGACGACGTCCTGTGCCAGCGTTGCCAGATCGCCCTGGCGCGTGTCCAGCAGATCGGCGGTGAGGATCTGTCCGGGCTTGAGTGGCGCGGCGGCGACCATATAAGAAGTCGTCACGCTGACTTTCGCGCGGACATAGGTTGTCCAGTTGCTCGGCGCATGACAGCGGATGCCGACCGTGACATTGCCGGCCAGGCGGACGCCTTCCGGCATGAAGGGCTCAGGCGCTTCGCAACGGGCCAGTCTTGCCACCGACCTGGGCAGGTCGGCTTCGATTCTGATTTCCCCCGGCATGCCGGCCACCAGCTGCGGC
>JACAED010000086.1 GCA_013389025.1 Hydrogenophilaceae bacterium | reverse complement strand
TCATCAGCGGTACACTTTGGCATCGGCACAACTCCTCGCAAAATCTTCTCGCAAGCTGATTTTATGCGGGTCTAAAGGTTGTGCCGACCTCTCATTGATGAAATATCCGGGTTAGGGGCGTGGGCACCGTGCCGCTTTTAATTCCTGCGGGCACAGGTTCTTAGTGTTTCTCGTCTATCACCGCGTGCCCCATCAGCTTGTCGATGACGGCGATGCCGATGGCGGACAGCACGAAGGCCATGTGGATGGTAACCTGCCACAACATGGTCTTTTCATCCAGGTTGGGGGCGTTGATGAAGGTCTTCAGCAGGTGAATGGAGGAAATGCCGATGATGGCGGTGGCGAGCTTTACTTTCAGCACGTTGGCGTTGACGTGCGACAGCCAGTCGGGCTCGTCGGGGTGGCCTTCCAGACCGAGTCTGGAGACAAATGTCTCATAGCCGCCGACGATGACCATGATGAGCAGGTTGGAAATCATCACCACGTCAATCAGCCCCAGCACCACCAGCATGATCTTTTCTTCGGTGAGGTGGGGGGTTTCCATGACCAGATGGGCCAGTTCCACCCAGAACAGGTAGACATACACCGCCTGCGCCACGATCAGGCCGAGATAGAGCGGCAATTGCAGCCAGCGGCTGCCAAACAGGATGGCAGAAAGCGGTTTCATGCGGGGCGGGTTGGTTTGCATCTTTCAGAGCCTCTCTAATTCATTGCGTGTTACGGACTGATTTTATCTCAGACTGTTTGAGCATCGAGCGCGTCAAGGTAAAACCACTGGTCGGCTTGTCTTAAAAACCGGCTGGTTTCGTGCAGCTTGAATGCGCGGCTATTGATTTTGTATCGCGCAACGAATTCCACGATGGCGTGGCTGTCATCCTGCTGTTGATGCCGGATTACATCGAGCCCAATCCATGCAGGTAGAGGCGGTTCGTCCAGATCAAGCGAGGCCGGCCGGGTATCCGGATGCCAGGTTGCTAATAAGTAGGGTGCGTCGCGCCGGGTATAGGCGGTGTAGCGTGAACGCATCAAGGCCTCGGCCGTAGGGGCTGTCTGGCTGCCGCCGATGAATTGCCCGCAGCATGCCGCGTAATCCTTCGCATTGCCGCAGGGACAGGAATTTACTTCTTTTTTTGCCACCGCCAGTATAGGGCTATGCCAATTGCTACAGCGATGACCAGGCCGGCCGTGATCTGCTTGAGGTATTGCCTGATCAGTTCCTCGTTGCCGCCGATATACCAGCCCATGGCCGTGAGAATGATCGACCAGATGCCCGCGCCCAGGCAGGTATAGGAAGCGAACTTGCCGTAATTCATGCGGGTGAGTCCGGCGGGTAGCGAGATCAGGTGGCGGATGCCGGGAATGAGGCGGCCGGTGAAGGTGGAGACCGCGCCGTGTTTCAGAAAGAAAGCATCGGTCTTGTGCAGCAGTTCCGGACGCACGAAAAAGTATTTGCCCCAGCGTTCCAGAAAGGGTCGGCCTACCCAAAGCGCGAAAACGTAATTGATTGTCGCACCCGCCAGGCTGCCAAGTGTCGAGGCCAGCGCGATGAGGACAAAATTCATCTTGCCCTGATAGGCGAGATAGCCCGCGGGGATCAGCACCGCCTCGCTGGGCACAGGCAGCACGGTGGATTCCAGCCCCATCAGGATGAAAATGCCCCAGTACCCCCAGTCGTGGACGGTGGCGAGAATCCAGTTGATGAAGTCGTGCAGCATTTTCAGGGGTCAGGGGGTGGGGCAAGAGGCCGCGTTATGCTTGGCGTGAAGCACGCTGCGTGAATCAATCCTGGATTCAGACCTGGGCCCCGTCGGCCGTCACGCCTTCTTTCGGCTTGTCGTCGCGCAGGAAGTGTTCGCGCTTGACGCCGAACATCAGCAGCAGGGGGGAGGCGACCAGTACCGAGGAATAGATGCCGAACAGGATGCCGATGGTGAGCGCCAGCGCAAAGTTGTGCAGGGCCTCGCCACCAAAGAACAGCATCGCCAGCACCATGATCTGGGTGGACAGGTGGGTGATGATGGTACGGCTGAATGTCTGGGTGATGGACGCATCGATGATGTCTGGGATCGAGGTCTTGCGCATCTTGCGGATGTTTTCGCGTATCCGGTCGAACACGACCACGGATTCGTTGACCGAGTAGCCTAGAATCGCCAGCACACCGGCGAGTACGGTGAGGGTGAATTCCCACTGGAAAAATGCGAACAGGCCAAGGATGATAACGATGTCGTGCGCGTTGGCGATGATGCCGGCAATGGCAAAGCGCCATTCAAAACGCAGCGCAAGGTAAATCATGATGCCGACGGCGACGACGAAAAGCGCCAGCGCGCCACTGTCGTACAGCTCCTTGCCGACCTGGGGGCCGACGAAGTCGACTTTCTTTAGGGTGACATCAGGCGATTGCGCTTTTAGCGTGTCCATGACCAGGTTGCTGGTTTGCGCGGCCGTTGAGGTCTTGCTCACCGGCAGGCGGATGAGTACATCGCGCGAGGTGCCGAAATTCTGCACGGACACTTCTCTTAGCCCGGCCGATTCGAGGGCGGTACGGATTTTATCGAGGTGGGCCGGCTGGCTGTAGGCGATTTCCATGACGGTGCCGCCCGTGAAATCCACGCCGAGATTGAGACCCTTGGCCCACAGCGCCCAGACGGCAAAAAAGAACGTGGCGAGGGAAATGGTTGTGGTGATCTTCCCGTAACGCATGAACGGGATGACGCGGTCGACATCGAAAAAGCGGATCATCGCGGGTGCCTCAAATGGAAACGCTGGCCAGGCGCGGCTTGCGGCCATAGGTGAGGTTGACCATGGCACGCGAAACCGTCACCGCGCTGAACATGGAGGTCAGGATGCCCAGGCACAGCACCACGGCAAAACCGCGCACCGGGCCGGAACCCAGCCAGAAAAGCGCTATGCCGGCAATCAGCGTGGTCAGGTTGGAGTCGAGAATCGTGCCCCAGGCGCGGTCGTAGCCGGCATGAATTGCTGCCTGCGGGGTCGCGCCGTTGCGCAGCTCCTCGCGGATGCGTTCGTTGATGAGTACGTTGGCGTCGATGGCCATGCCGAGCGTCAGCGCGATGGCAGCCATGCCGGGCAGGGTCAGCGTGGCCTGCAACATTGACAACAGCGCGATCAGGAAAAAGCCGTTGATCGCCAGCGCCAGAGATGAGAACAGGCCGAACACGCGGTAATAAAAAATCATGAATGCCACGACGGCAACAAAGCCCCAGATGTTGGAGTTGAATCCCTTTTCGATGTTTTCCTTGCCCATGCTGGGGCCGACCGTGCGTTCCTCAACGATGGTCATCGGCGCGGCCAGCGCGCCGGCTCGCAACAGCAGCGCCACGTCGGAAGCTTCCTGCGGCGATTCCATGCCGGTAATCTGCACGCGCCCACCGCCGATTTCTTCCTGGATGGTCGGCGCCGTGATGACTTCGGTCTGATTGCGTTCGATCAACAGAATGGCCATGCGGCGGCCGACGTTTTCACGCGTGACTTCCTTGAAGATGCGCGCGCCCTTGCCATCGAGATTGATGTGCACGGCGGGACGGTTGGTCTGGCTGTCGAAACCCGGAGTGGCATCGGTGATGGAGTCGCCGGTCAGCACCACATCCTTTTTGACCAGCACGGGAAAGCCGTCGCGGCTCTGATACATCTCGTCGCCAAACGGAACATGGCCGGCCACTGCGGCATTGATGTCGCCCTCTTCGTCCACCAGGCGGATTTCCAGCGTCGCCGTGCGGCCCAGGATATCCTTGGCCTTGGCGGTATCCTGCACGCCGGGCAACTGGACGACGACGCGATCGATACCCTGCTGCTGGATCACCGGCTCGGCCACGCCCAGTTCGTTCACGCGGTTGCTCAGGGTCTGGATGTTCTGCTTGACGGCGAATTCCTGGATCTGTTTTTCCGCCTGCGGCTTCAACGTGGCGGTGAAGCTGAACTCCTCCGCGCCATCCTCGGTCGCAAGGTTGAGGTCAGGAAAGGTATTGCCGATCTTTTCGACAGCGGCATCGCGCTGGTCGCGTGTGGAGAATTTCGCAACGACGGTATTGCCCTCGCGGCTGATGCGCGAATAGCGGATTTTTTCGCTGCGCAGCTCGCTGCGGATATCGCCCTGGTAGCGTATGGCGGCCTTTTCCAGCGCGGCCTTCATGTCCACTTCCAGCAGGAAATGCACGCCGCCGCGCAAATCGAGGCCGAGATACATCGGTAGGGCGCGGATGGAGTTGAGCCAGGATGGCGAGGCGGACAACAGATTCAACGCAACCGTGTTGCGGCTGCCCAAGGCAGACTGGAGCGCATCCTTGGCCTTGATCTGGTCGTCGGTGCTGTCAAAGCGGATCTTGACGCTGTTGCCGTCGATGAACGCATTGCCGGATTTCAAGCCTGCGCTTTGCAGTGCGGCCAGTGCCTGTTTCATCAGGGCATCATCGGCTTTCTCGGTGGTTTTCAGTGGCGAAATCTGCACAGCCGGCACTTCGCCAAAGAAATTCGGCAGGGTGTAGACAAAAGCCACCACCAGCGTGATGCCGATGAGCATGTATTTCCAGAGCGGGAAGCGGTTCATGATTCAGCCGAGCGTAAGTAGTTGGAGTCGAGAGCGGCAAAACAGGTTTGCAGCTTGCATACCCGCACTTATATGCCTTTGATGGTTCCTTTGGGCAGCAGAGTCTGTATAGCGGACTTTTGCACGTGGGTGGTCACGCCATCGGCGATTTCGAGTGACACATACTGTTCGCCGACCTTGACAACCCTGCCGACCTGGCCGCTGGCGGTGACGACCTCGTCGCCTTTTTGCAGGGCTTCCAGCATCTTGCGCTGCTCCTTGGCGCGCTTCATTTGCGGGCGGATCAGCATGAAATAGAACAGCACGAAAATGATGATGAGCGGCAGCATGCTCATCAGCGGATCGGGTTGCTGGGCGGCGGCGGGTGCGGCGTGCGCGACGGAAATCATCGGATTCTCCTTTTCAAACTTTTCAATTTTATCATCCGCGACGTCTTTCCTTACTAAAGCGGGTACGGAAGCCGTCAAAATCGCAGGTTTCAATGGCGGACCGGATATCCCGCATCAGATCCTGGTAATAGGTCAGGTTGTGGATCGTGGCCAAGCGCGCGCCAAGAATCTCGCCGCAGCGGATGAGGTGGTGCACGTAGGCGCGGGAAAAGTTCCGGCAGGTATAACACTCGCAGGCCGGGTCGATGGGGCTGGGGTCGTTGCGATGCACGGCATTCTTGATGCGCAGGTCGCCGTTGCGGGTAAACAGCACGCCGTGACGGGCATTGCGCGTGGGCATTACGCAATCGAACATGTCGATGCCCAGCGCCACGGCTTCGACTATATCTTCCGGCGTGCCCACACCCATGAGGTAGCGCGGCTTGTCCTGCGGCAGTTGCGGCGCAGTGTGGGCAAGAATCCGGCGCATGTCTTCCTTGGGTTCGCCCACGGAAAGGCCGCCGATGGCATAGCCGTCAAAGCCGATTTTTTCCAGCCCGGCCAGTGACTGGTCGCGCAGGTCTTCGTACATGCCGCCCTGCACGATGCCGAACAGGGCATTGGGGTTGCCTGCGTGAGCCTGTTTCGAGCGCGCTGCCCAGCGCAGGGAAAGCTGCATGGACGATGCGGCAGTCTTGCGATCGGCCGGATAGGGCGTGCATTCGTCAAAAATCATGACGATGTCGGCGTTCAG
>JACAED010000095.1 GCA_013389025.1 Hydrogenophilaceae bacterium | reverse complement strand
GGACAGCATCTATTCGAGCATGAGTTGGCAAAGGCTTATTGGGTCGAGGTGATGCAAGCACGCTGCGCCCCTGGCGACAGAATGATTACTGGCCAATGTGCCACTTGTGGCGCAAGCGATCTTCCCCTGATTGGAAAGATACCTCTCGGCGTCAAATTGGCTGGCGTAACACCGCTTCATTCATTGAACGCGGACGCCTTTACTTCATTCCAGTCTGGCTCAGACAACTTCAAACGCGCCCACTTAGGCCTCTGTTTCTCTTGTGGTGACACCGCTTCACGGGCGTTCAACTACCTAAGTCAGTCCGATCAGCACCGGAAGACCCTAGCCTACGACAAGGACAAACGCGACAGCCTTGCTAACCAATTCGCATTGTTCTGGCTGAAAGCACCAGCGCCTGTCATGGTTGGTGAGATTGAAATCAATCTGGATGACCTTGATGCCGTGCTGGCTACGATCCTGACCGAAGCACATAGCAAGGATGTGGCGCCACAAGCCACACTCTCGCAACTCGCCGACTTGCTCAAGCTTCCCTGGAAACCCAAAAACTCTTCGTTGAGACTTGATGATTATGGCTTCTATCTGGCGGTACTATCCCCAAATGTTGGGCGGATCGCACTAAGGGAGTGGATTGCTGACTCCATAGAAAAGATCAAGGACCGCCTGAGCACATTCCTAGAAAGTACCCGCATCGTCTCCCCTTGGGGTGATGCCACGCGTCCGTTTTCAATCGCAGCTTTGCTCCAGGCCGCTGGTAGCCAAAATCCAAATTTCACGCGCGGGCTGTTGCGGACTGCCTATCTTGGCCATCAGCCGCCGACTGGGCTGCTGTCTGCGGCAGTCAACGCTTTCCGCAATCCCAATACCCTGCAAAACCCAAAGCAAGACCCAAAGGAGACGTGGCGGCTACATGCCCTTGCCAGTCTCCTAAAACTCAGCCTGTATTTTGGAACCAAGGAGGTAATCGCAATGAGTGAACACGATCCAGATAAAAATAACCCTGCCTATCTATGCGGCTCGCTGCTAGCGATCCTTGAAGAGGCCCAGCAGGTTTCGCACTACATCAAGCACAAGAACCGGCTGGATACGACCATCGTCAATCGTTTCTATGGTTCGACCTCTACTGCGCCGGGAGTCAACTTTGGCGGTTTGATACGCATGGCGACCACGGCCCACCTTCCAGACGCCGGCAAAGAGCTCAATGTCCTGGTGGAGAACGTCATGGCCAAACTCGATGAGGCAGGCGGTTTCCCGGACACCCTCACTCTCGCTCAGCAAGCCGAGTTTGGCCTGGGTTTCTACCATCAGCGTGGAAAGTTTCGCGCCAGCCGCCCCGTCAAGATCAAACAGACCGAAGGAGAACAGCAATGAGCTACACCGACCCCGCCAAGCGACATGAATTCGTCCTGCTTTTCGATGTCAAAAGCGGCAATCCCAACGGCGATCCGGACGCCGGGAATCTGCCACGCATTGACCCCCAGACCATGCATGGCTTGGTGACGGACGTTGCGCTGAAGCGCAAGGTGCGAGACTACCTGCAACTGACCCGCGATATGCCTATTTTCATCCAGAGCAAAACGGCGCTTAACAGTCTAATAGAAGAGGCCGGACGGGCGCATGGTATTCAAGAAGCAAGAACCGCGAATGACGATGTCAGAGTGGAATTGTGCCAACGTTACTACGATATTCGAATGTTCGGCGCAGTGCTCTCGACGGGCAAGCTAAATGCAGGACAGGTCCGTGGGCCGGTCCAAGTGACCTTTGCTCGCTCGATTGACCCAATCTTGCCGCTTGATCTCTCTATCACTCGACAAGCGCGCACGACTGAAGAGCGCATGGAGACAGGCTCGACCGAAATGGGACGGAAGCCGATAGTGCCGTATGGCTTCTATCGTGCGCATGGTTATTTCAATCCCTACCTTGCCGAGAAAACCGGAGTCGGTGAAGAAGATATGAAGGCACTTTGGGAAGCTTTGCAGAATCTTTTCGAGTTCGACCGGTCGGCTGCACGTGGCGAAATGAATGTGCGTGGCCTATATGCCTTTACGCACGATGACAAGAAGGGCAACGCTCCAGCCCACGCCCTGTTCGAGCGCATCCAGGTCAAACACAAAGCAGGTGTGGATGTGCCGCGAGGCTTCGAAGACTACGAAGTGACCGTCGAAGAAGTCGGCATGCCGTCAGGCGTCACGTTGACGCGCCTTTGCTGAAACCTTTCCCTACCACCGCCCCGCCCAATACCCCGGGCGGCGGCTGTGGTTGGCGATGGCAAGTACGCGCAGGCTGTTTTCTTCGATGCGGTAAATGACGGAGTATGGGTAGCGATGAACGACGAGGCTGCGCGTTTTGCTTCCTGCGGGAGAACCCAGATTCGGGTGTTCGGCAATCAGCTTCAGGCTGCGCAACACTTCATTTCTAAAGTCTGTTGCGCGAAGCGACCCCGCTTGATCGGCGTACCAGCCTGCCGCTGCCGCAAACTCCTGCTTTGCGGCGGGGTTGAACGAGGTGTTCACCGGGACCGTTTGGCGATGAGCGCATCAATTTCCTTGAAGACTTCCTCTGCCGGTATCCACTGCGTGCGCCCCGCTTCCATATCCGCCACGCGCCTGGCAATCTCATCATCCCAGGCTTTGGCAATGGCTTCGGGCGTGTCTTCGGATTTACCTTCCAGACTGACGATCAGGCGGTGGATCAGCTCTCCACGCTCTTGGGGAGAAAGCTGCAAGGCTTGGTCTTCAATTTCCTTCAAAATCGCTGCCATGAAAGACTCCAATTAATAATTGATGTTCCAATTGGCATGGTAGCACTCTCGACATGAGCGAAACAGACCCCGTCCCGCTCTCTGCCCTCCAGCACTGGATGTACTGCCCGCGCCAGTGCGGGCTGATCCATCAGGAGCAGGCGTTTGAGGACAACATCCACACCGCGCGTGGCCAGGCGGTTCACCATTTGGTGGATACGCCGGGCTATGAGATCAAATCGGGCGTGCGGGTGGAACGCGCCTTACCGGTGTGGAGCGACCGCCTGAGTTTGATCGGCAAGGCCGACCTGGTTGAGTTTCACGAGGACGGTAGTGTGTACCCGGTCGAATTCAAACACGGTGCCAAACGGCAAAAACTGCACGATGATATCCAGCTCGCCGCGCAGGCGATGTGTCTGGAAGACATGCTGGGCCGCCCCGTGCCCAAGGGCTCGATCTTCCACGCCAGCAGCCACCGGCGGCGCGAAGTTGTGATCACGCCGGAACTGAGGCAACTGGTAATTGAAACAGCCAATGCCATCCGCGCCATGCTCACATCCGGCAAACTGCCGCCACCGGTAAACGATGCGCGTTGCCGCGAGTGTTCACTCAAAGATATCTGCCAGCCAGAAGCGCTGGCTGGACAAGCCAAGCAACGGCAACAACGGCAAAGCCTGTTTGATCCGGAGGGATAGCGTGCATACCGTTCAAAACACTCTCTACGTCATGACGCCCTACGCTTATGCGCATCTGGAAAATGCCACCCTGCGCATCGATGTGGAACGCGAAAAGAAACTCCAGGTACCCCTGCACCACTTGGGTGGGCTGGTGTGCTTTGGCAACATCATGGTCTCGCCCGCGCTGATGCACAGGCTGGCGGACGAGGGAAAATCACTGGTGCTGCTGGATGAGTCCGGGCGATTCAAAGCACGGCTGGAAGGCCCGGTCTCCGGCAACATCCTGCTGCGGCAGGCGCATCACAAGGTGGCGGGTGAATCCGGATTTGCACTGGAATTCGCTCGCGCCGTCGTTGCAGGCAAGCTCAAAAACAGCCGCACCAATTTGCAACGCGGCGCACGCGAAGCTGCCAATGTGGATGAGGCCGCCAGCCTCACGCGTTCGGCAGACAACCTTGCGGCTTCACTGCGCGCAACAACCGCTGCCAGCACACTGGACGAGCTGCGTGGTATCGAAGGCGAAGCCGCACGGGGTTACTTCTCTGCGATCAATCTCATTGTCAAACCTCAATCTCGTTCATCGTTTGCCCTGGATGGGCGCACCCGCCGCCCGCCGCTGGATCGCTTCAATGCGCTGATCTCCTTTCTTTACGCAATGCTCATGAATGACTGCCGCTCTGCCTGCGAGGCCGCCGGGCTGGATGCGCAACTCGGATTTCTTCATGCCGTGCGTCCTGGCCGCGCTGCGCTTGCGCTGGATTTGCAGGAAGAGTTCCGGTCGATACTTGCAGACCGGCTTGCGCTCACGCTCATCAATCGAGGGCAAATCAACGCCGCCGATTTTGACGAGCGCGAAGGCGGCGCTGTTTTGCTCAACGACAAAGGCCGCCGTGCTGTCGTCACCGCGTGGCAGGAACGCAAACAGGAAGAAATCACCCATCCGCTTACTGAAGGCAAAGTTCCTGTCGGGCTATTGCCATTTATACAGGCGCGCTTCATGGCAAGAACCATCAGGGGTGAAATGGAAAGCTACCTGCCTTATCTTGCAAAATAGAGAAGCCCCATGCTCATCATCGTCACCTATGATGTTTCGACCGAATCCGCGGCAGGACGAAAGCGCCTGCGCCGCGTTGCCAAGGTGTGCGAAAGCATGGGGCAGCGTGTGCAGAAATCCGTGTTCGAATGCACTGTCAACGAAATGCAATTTGAACAACTTGAACGCAGACTGCTCGCCGAAATAGACGAGACGCAGGATAATCTGCGCTTCTACCGCATCATCGAACCCGTGGAAATACGGGTCAAACAACATGGCTGCTTCCGCTCCGTGGATTTTGATGGCCCCCTTATCCTGTGAAGCGCGAACCCCAATCAACGCCGAAACCCCGGTGTGTTCGCGCGCTCGCTAACTTCTTGTTCTTTAACAACCTGGATACATCTGGACTCAGAACTGTATTGTCCAATGTTGCCAATCCTGATGGGTTCGCACACACTGGCAATAATTCGCATGGCAAACAACCGCTTGCATATGCGGAGCATCACCCGGCACGCGTGCCGGGTGCGGATTGAAACTTTAAGAGGTTGAGAAAGGGCATAGATGGAAAAAGCATCACCCGGCACACGTGCCGGGTGCGGATTGAAACAATTGCGAAAGGAGAAAAAAATGC
>JACAED010000015.1 GCA_013389025.1 Hydrogenophilaceae bacterium | reverse complement strand
GGCCACGGACCAGCGTATCTCACAATCCTGCGCGTCAAGGGTGCGCTCCGCCGGGCTGCGCCCGCCCTTGACCCGCAGCCACGGGACGCCCATTACCCACTCGTTTTTCAAATGAGGCCAAATAACTTTGTGGCGTTATGCCTGATTCTTCAGCACTGACAGCAAAAACGCCCAGTCCGGGCGTTTTTGCTTTTCCAAGACAATACGGCTGGCGATTCATTGCAATCCTCATAGCGCTTCTCGTCGTGATCCCGTTGACGGTCATTTTCTCAGCCTGGAGCACGTCCGAAGCGGATATCCTGGGTCATCTCACCGAATTCGTCCTGCCGGAACTTGTTTCCAATACGTTCTGGTTGTTACTGGGTACGGGCATCGGTGTAACCGTTCTGGGCGTATCGCTGGCATGGCTGACAGCCATGTGCGAATTTCCAGGACGAAATTTTTTCTCCTGGGCACTATTGCTGCCATTGGCCGTTCCGGCCTATGTACTGGCTTTTGTCGTCATCGGCCTGCTTGATTTCACTGGGCCGTTGCAAACCATGTTGCGCGAAGCTTTCGGACCCTTGAGGCTGCCCCAGATTCGTTCCAGGGGCGGCGTCATCCTGGTCATGTCCATGGCCCTGTATCCTTATGTCTACCTGATCGCACGCAATGCCTTCCTGACCCAGGGACGCACCGCGCTCGAAGCGGCGCAGTCCCTGGGCTTCAACCGATGGCAGGGGTTCTTTCGGGTTGCCCTGCCCATGGCGCGTCCCTGGATTGCCGCTGGCGTCATGCTGGCATTGATGGAAACCCTTGCCGATTTCGGCACCGTTGCAACATTCAACTACGATACATTCACCACTGCCATCTACAAAGCCTGGTTCTCGCTTTTTTCGCTGACGGCCGCTTCCCAGCTGGCCTCCGTTTTGATCGTATTCGTTCTGGTACTGATATTCGCGGAGCAGTATTCCAGATCATCCATGCAATACGGCGCGGTTGGAAGACAGGCATCGCACCGACGAATCGGGTTATCCCGAACGAAGGCATGGCTCGCTTCGCTTTATGCCGGATGCATTTTCTCCGTGGCCTTCCTGATACCCATGATTCAGCTGCTGGTCTGGGCCATGGAAGCCACAACGACCGATCTTGACAGTCGCTACTGGGCTTTCGTCCAGCATTCGCTCTGGCTATCCGGACTCGGGGCATTCATCGTCACCCTGTTGGCGCTGCTGCTGGGTTATGCGGGCAGACAGAAACCGGGGGCTTTCACTCAGTTCATTCAACGCCTTGCCACCATCGGTTATGCCATTCCGGGAGCCGTCCTTGCGGTAGGCATTTTCATTCCGGTGGCATGGACCGACAATCAGCTCATCGACTGGCTCGCACCCATGGGCTGGGAAGGTACTGCCATCCTGAAAGGCACCCTGCTTGTCATGCTTCTGGCCTATGTAGTGCGATTCCTCGCAGTCGGTTTCGGGCCGGTCGAATCCGGTCTAAACCGCATCACACGAAGTCTCGACGAGGCTGCCCGCATCATGGGAAGCAGCACGCGTTCCCTTCTGGTCAGGGTGCATCTGCCCATGCTGAGGGCCAGCCTGTTCACCGCTGCCGCCCTGTGTTTTGTCGATATCATGAAAGAAATGCCCATTACGCTGATGACACGCCCCTTCGGCTGGGATACGCTTGCTGTCAGGGTCTTCGAAATGACTTCCGAAGGCGAGTGGGAGCGCGCGGCGCTGCCTTCCGTTGCCATCGTACTGGCAGGATTGATCCCGGTCATCTTTCTGGCCAGCCGGGGCGAAAGAAATGAGAACTGAGAACCTGATTGCTTCATGTCTGATCTGAAACTCGTCCGCATCTCCCAGTCATATGGCAGCCGCCAGATCATCGATGACCTTTCCTTTCATCTTGAGGAAGGCCAGATAGGCTGCCTGCTCGGCCCTTCTGGTTGCGGCAAAACCACCGTGCTGCGCTGTATCGCCGGTTTCGAGCCCGTCACCGCCGGACACATTGACATAGGCGGTGAAACGGTCAGCAGCCCGGCTCGGCTCGTTCCGCCCGAATTGCGCAAGATCGGAATGGTGTTCCAGGATTACGCGCTGTTTCCCCACCTCGACGTCGCCGGCAATATTGCCTTCGGCCTTGCAAAGCTGGATACGCAGTCCCGGCAACGCCGCCTGGAGGAATTGCTGTCGCTTACCGGCTTGCAGGATTCTGCCAGGAAATACCCACACCAGCTGTCTGGGGGACAGCAGCAACGCGTGGCGCTTGCACGGGCACTTGCCCCCAGGCCGCGCATGTTGCTCATGGACGAACCGTTTTCCAATCTGGACGTGGAATTGCGCGAGCGCCTGTCGCTGGAAGTGCGTGACATCCTCAAGCGCGAAGGCATGACGGCGCTGATCGTGACCCATGACCAGCATGAAGCATTTTCAATGGCGGATTTTGTCGGCGTCATGCATCAGGGAATGATCGAGCAGTGGGATACTCCCTACAACCTTTACCACCAGCCAGCCAGCCGTTTCGTCGCCGACTTCATTGGCCAGGGCGTATTCCTGCCCGGCATGGTGATGAACAATTCAATGGTAGAAATTGAACTGGGCGTACTGCATGGCATGATCCCGACCGATTGCGATGCCAGTTGCGAACAGTGCGATCACGACTGTTATGTCGACGTGCTGATCCGGCCGGACGATATCGTGCATGACGACGACAGCCTGCTGATGGCGGAAGTCGAGAGCAAGGCCTTTCGCGGCGCCGAATTTCTATACACGCTCAGATTGCCCAGCGGTGCGCGAGCCCTGTCACTGGTTCCTTCACACCATGACCACGCCATCGGCGAGCGCATCGGAATCAAACTGGCGGTGGACCATGTCGTCGCGTATCGGCGCCTGTCCTGAATAATGAATATCCACCCCCTGCGCCAGCTCTTGCTGAATGTCGGCCTGGGTTTCGCAGTCGCCATGCTGTTGCTTCTTGGGGTGATCGCACTGGCCATTTCGCAAATGGCGGAAGTCAACCAGCAACTTGAAAAGGTGGTTGCGGTCAACAACGTCAAGACGCGCATCGCAACACGCATGAGGGACACACTGCGCGACCGTGCCATCCTCATGCATGACATCGTGGTTTCCATCGACCCCTGGGAAAAGGATGCACTGTTCCAGCAATTCCTCAGCTACGGAGAGCGATACGCAAAAGACCGTACCCAACTGATTGAAATGCAGGAATCGCAGTGGGAAAAGGAGGTCATGAGCAAGCTCGACGATATTACCCGCATCAACTCACCCGTCATGTTCGAAGTGGTCAGCCAGGCGCTGGACCAGAACAACTATGGTGCCCTGACACTTCTTCAGGAACAGGCCATCCCCTTGCAGAACCGCCTGGTTGAAGCGCTGGACGAACTGACGCAACTCCAGCGTGAAGCCAACGAGATGGCGTTGAGAAAGGCTTATGATGCTTATCAGTCGACCCGCAATTTCATTCTTGTCCTGGGCGCCCTGGCCGCTGTACTGGCTGTCATCGTCGCTTATGCCGTCTCTCGCCGTGTCGCGTCCCAGACAAGACTGATCGAAACCGAAAAACTCAAGTTCCAGACCCTGTTTGAATCGAATTCGGATGCCGTGGTCATCATGGATGATCGCGGATTCATCGATTGCAACCCTGCCACGCTGGAAATGTTCCGGATCGATACGACAGAAGAGTTTCTGCGAACACCCATTACCGATCTGGGTGCTTCAGTACAGGAAGGCAACGAAGCGGCATTGCCATACGCCATGCGACATATCGAACACGCGCGCAAGAACGGTCATGCATTCATGGAATGGATGGGGCGCCGCATGGATGGCAGTCTGTTTCCCTCCGAGATCGGCCTGCATGCCATGAATCTGGGTGGCCGCCCGGTCATTCAGGCCATCATGCGCGACATTTCCGAACGCAAGGAAAACGAGCGGGCTCTGAAGGAGGCACACGACCAGGCCCTGAGTGCGGCCAGGGCAAAAAGCGAATTCATAGCCAATGTCAGCCATGAAATCCGCACACCTTTGCATGGCATCATGGGCATGGCCGATCTATTGATACGTGAACCGCTGACAGGCATACAGCGGGATTACGCCCAGACCCTGCGCCAGTCTGCTCAGGGGCTGCGGACCGTCATCAATGACATCCTGGATTTTTCAAAACTCGAAGCCGGCAAGCTCCAGCTCGAAAGCATTCCGTTTTCACCGCAGGAAGTTCTACAAAATGTCATCGACCTTTTCCGGCCACGCATGATCGAAAAGTCGCTTGATCTGGTTCTGGACATTTCACCAGATCTGCATGTCCCGATACGAGGTGACCCCACGCGTCTTCGACAAATCCTGCTCAATCTCCTGGACAATGCAATCAAGTTTACCGAGAGAGGCAGCATTCATGTCCGTGCCCGTCAGCTCGATCAGAATGCCTACAGGATAGAAGTCCAGGATGAAGGCGTTGGCATCCCCCTCGAAATCCAACCGAAGATTTTCAATGCCTTTTCCCAGGCTGACACCTCCACGACACGACTCTTTGGCGGCACCGGACTCGGATTGACCATCTGCCGTCAGCTGGTTGAATTAATGCACGGGAAAATCGGCCTTAAAAGCCCGCCAGACGGTACCTCGTCGGGAACGCTGTTCTGGATCGAACTTCCCTTTGACAAGGTACCATCGGATGCACTTTCTGCCCGCCCATCGCCGCCCACGTTAAAACTTTTTAAGGGTCGTGTCCTGATAGCGGAAGACAATCCCGTCAACCAGAAGGTGCTGACTTACCAGTTGGGCGCACTCGGACTCGAAACAGGCATCGCCTCGACTGGCCGTGAAGCCTGCGAACGGGCTGCCAATGAGAATTGGGACCTGATCCTGATGGACTGGCAGATGCCGGAAATGGATGGCTTCGAGGCGACCCGCCATATCCGCAAGATGAACGGCAAATCCGGCCAGATCCCCATCATCGCCCTTTCCGCGCAGTCTGGTGATGATTTCCGGCAACGGTGCCACGCTGCCGGCATGAACGATTACTTGAGCAAGCCTTACGAAGAAATCGCCCTGACCTCCCTGCTGGCCAAATGGCTGCCTGCGCGAGAGACTGGCGCAACCGCTCCTTTGAACCTTGCAAAAATCGCAGGAAACAAGCCTGCTGACAGCAAGCAGATGCGTGAGATCGGACGGGTATTCGAGGAAACAACCGAAGCATTAATTGACAAGCTGCAATCCGCATTTGACAGCCGCGACTCGCTCGCCGGCAAGCGTGAGTCTCATTGCCTGCGTGGGTCTGCTGCTGCGATTTCCGCGGATGACCTGTTCAAATTGGCTACCGCCCTCGAAACGGCCTTTGAGCATTCGGACTGGAAGGAGGCAGAAACCCTGCTGGACGATACTCAGGCCGAGTATCTGAGGCTGCGTCAGTATCTGCACCTTCACGACCAGGACAACTAGTTCAAATGTCGTATTGACGTGTTCGTTGCCTGTTTCTAGCATTACCGAACCAATATTGGAGAAATGCCATGAAATTCCTCATGATCATGCTCGGTTTGACGCTCACCGCATCGACCGTGGCTGCCCAGACACCTGCTTCCAGTGCGCCCGCAAAGCTGCCGACCTCCAATCAGCCGGGAGGCTGGATCGCGCCGACACAGACCCCGTATGGTCCGATCCTGAAGCAGCAGGGCGCCATGCCGCCCTATCGCGACTACCAGATGAGCCGCATGATCACTCCAGAAGAAAAAAAACGCTATCTGCAAATGGCCATGCCGATGATGGCCAACATGATGCAGCTGGACGCGCGCGAAGCCATGAACTACATGGTCGTCAAGTACAAGGCCAAGCCAGGCCTGAGTTTTGATGATGTCGTGGAGTCACTGAAACTTCGCGCTAATCAGCTCAATTTCAAATTTGTTGGCGCCAACCAGATGTGGAAGGACTTCAAAGCCGTGCTTAATGATGACAGCGCACCACGAGTTGAAGTTTTCAGTTTCTGCGATATTGCCGTTGGACGCCAGTTATTGAAACTGATTCCGGAGATGGCGGCCTTTCTGCCCTGCCGCATCACTGTCATGGAAGATGCCGACAAGAACATCTGGGTACTGACCCAGGACTGGGACGCGACATGGCTCGATTATGCAGGCAGGGCCATGGGCATTACACCCGAGCTGAGACAGGCCGCCATCGAGATTCGCGACAAGATGGACAACATGATGCGTGCTGCCGCTAACGGGGATTTATGAATTGATACTATGCCCTTTAGCAACAAGCAGGATTTGCAACGGCCGGAATTATTTTCCAGCGAAATCCATGAGAATGAGTTCCAGATCCCTTTTCCATTCTTCGATGAGATGCCTGGCCTGAGGCTCGGGGAACATTTCCATCCATGAATCCAGATCATCGCTGGTTGCGACGATCTCTTTACCACGAACAATCAACGCCAGCCTGAGCGGCAGCATGCTGAGCAGCGGCGGGTGGCTTGTCCGAGCCATTTCCATTGCGACCGGATTGCCAATGAACAGAATGCGCAAGCCCGGGTCCTCAAATCCACGCTTGACCAGCGCACTGTCCACTGCCTGAACCTTGACCAGCCGGTAACCGTTGTTTTCCGCGGCGATCGTCATGCGATCCACGGCCTCGCGCATGTCCGTTTCCCTGGACGCCGTCAGAGGTGCCGCCTGCGCCAATGTTGGGCATGCAAGCACCAACAGGATGCCAAGCAGCCTTTTCCAAATCGGTTTTTTCACAGTGCCGCCTCGTTCATGATGGCTTGATAGTCCGCCTTCAGTTTCACGCAGTACTCGTGCAACCGATAATTTCCCAAACGCAGCGAAACCCAGGCTGGATTGACCGCCATCAGTTCCACGCCATCCTTTATTTCAATGAGCGTAATCCGGCATGGCAAAAACTCCGAAGCACGCGTATCCAGCGCCAGCGCGCGATTCATGGTATCGAAATTGCAGAAATAGACGATGCGTACCGACCTCGCCTCCCAGTCGGTGGGCACCAGCCTGCTATCGATGGCTTGCTGGCGCACAAAGCTGTAATTGTTGCTGTTGATCGCGTTGATGAGCGATTCAGTCACCTGATCCAGCGTCTTGCCCTTGATCGTGACATTCAGGAGTGGCGGTTCATCCCCTGCGAGCGCCGGCAGGTTTGTAACCAGGTTTAGAAGAACACTCAAAAACAGGGCCAGGTATTGCGCCGTTTTTTTCATCGATGTCCCCGTCTGTCCATGCCATTCGATATATTAGCAGTTACTAAAGCAACTTGCGTTCCAGTAACTTGAATCAAGAAATTCTCAATTCTGCCAATGAACATCCCAAAAATCGGGATAATGTTTACCAGTATTAAAAAATTGACCAGCATCAATTTCAAAAATGTATCCAAACATTATGATGCGCTCATGAACAGGGGGATGTGATGAGTATTTCAAAGTTTCTGGTATTGCTTTCAAGCCTGGTGTTTTTGACGCAAGCAGTCGCCGAAACACCGGTTTCGGCGCCGCCGCAAACGGTTCCTGTCCCGGCCAATCCCTGGCTGCCACCCAGTTCTGCGCAAGTCTATCCAGCACCCGCATTCATTCCTCTGCCCCTTCCGTTGCCGGGCTCGCCCACGCTGCCGGGTATTCCACAGGCCGGGCCGCAGCCTTCCAAACCCTACACCATGCGGCGGGCCATCTCGCAACAGGAAAAAATCCAGATGATGCAGATGGCACTGCCCATCATGACCACGGTCATGCGCATGTCCATGGCCGATTCCATGAACTACTTCGCCCGCAAGTACAAAGCCAAACCGGGCTTGAAGTTTGAGGACGTGAAGGAATCGCTGTTCCTGCGCGCCAACCAACTCAACGTAAAGTTCGTCGGCGAAAACCTGATGTGGAAGGATTTTCATGCCGTATTGAATGACAAGGAATCGCCCCGCATCGAAGTCTATTCCTGGTGTGATATTGCCGTCGCCCGAGAGCTGCTGAAAATCAGCCCCGAGTTCGTCGTCTTCCTGCCTTGCCGCATCGTCATCATGGAAGACGCAAACAAGGACATCTGGCTGCTGATGCTCGACTGGAGCCTGGACTGGGTCAAGGGCTTCGAAAAACAGCTTGGGCTCACCCCGGAACTGGTCAAGGGCGCCATCGACCTGAACCAGCGCATGGATGAGATGATGCGCGCTGCCGCCAACGGCGAGTTGTAATTCTGTCAGCGGCATGCAAGACAACGCCCGGTTTTGCCGGGCGTTACTCTTTCAGGCTTTCTCGAATTCGATCACGCCATTGCGCGCCACAACCCGGATGATGTCCTTGGCGGCAAAATGCCCGGCAAGAATCTCCCGCGCAAGCGGATTCTCGATCTGGCTCTGGATCGCTCGTTTCAGCGGCCGTGCGCCATATACAGGATCAAAGCCAGCCTTGGCGATTTCCGCCACGGCTTCATCGCTCACCTCCAGCGTCATGTCCATCTTGGCCAGCCGCGCTTCCAGGTTCTTCAACTGGATGCGCGCGATGCGGGCAATGTGGTCTTCTGCCAGACTGTGGAACACCACGACTTCGTCGATGCGGTTGATGAACTCCGGCCGGAAATAGGTTTTGACCTCGGCCATCACCGCCAGCTTGACGACCTGATAATCGTCACCGGCCATTTGCTGGATCATCTGCGATCCCAGATTTGACGTCATGACGATGACGGTGTTCTTGAAGTCCACCGTGCGGCCCTGTCCATCGGTCATGCGGCCATCGTCCAGCGCCTGCAAGAGCACATTGAACACATCCGGATGCGCCTTCTCCACTTCATCCAGCAGGATCACCGAGTATGGCTTGCGTCGCACGGCCTCGGTCAGGTAGCCGCCTTCCTCGTAGCCGACATAGCCGGGCGGCGCGCCGATCAGACGCGCCACCGAATGCTTTTCCATGAATTCGCTCATGTCGATGCGGATCATGTGCTCGGCCGAATCGAACATGAATTCGGCCAGCGCCTTGCACAGCTCGGTCTTGCCCACACCCGTCGGGCCGAGGAACAGGAAGGAACCGTAGGGACGGTTGGGATCGGACAACCCGGCGCGCGACCGGCGGATCGCATCCGACACCAGACGCACGGCCTCGTCCTGTCCCACCACGCGCTTGTGCAGGTTCTCTTCCATGTGCACGAGCTTGTCGCGCTCGCCTTCCATCATCTTGGAAACCGGGATGCCGGTAGCGCGCGACACCACCTCGGCGATTTCCTCCGCACCGACCTGCGTGCGCAGCAGCTTCAATGATGGTTCACCTCCGCCGGCTTCGGCGTGCTTCAGTTGCGCTTCGAGCTGCGGCAGCTTGCCGTATTGAATCTCGGCCAGCTTGTCGAACTGCCCCTTGCGCTGCAATTCGGCCATTTCGACTTTCAAACGATCAATCTCTTCCTTGATGTGCGCGGAGCCTTGCACCTGCGCCTTTTCGGATTTCCAGACTTCTTCCAGGTCGGCGTATTCGCGTCCCAACCGGGCAATTTCTTCCTCGATCAGGGCCAGACGCTTTTGCGAAGCCTCGTCTTTTTCCTTTTTTACCGCTTCGCGTTCGATCTTGAGCTGGATGAGCCGCCGGTCGAGCTTGTCCATGGATTCGGGCTTGGAATCGATTTCCATCTTGATGCGCGAGGCTGCCTCGTCGATCAAATCGATTGCCTTGTCGGGCAGAAAGCGGTCGGTGATGTAGCGGTGGCTCAGTTCGGCCGCGGCGACGATGGCCGGATCGGTGATGTCCACGCCGTGATGCAGTTCGTATTTCTCCTGCAGGCCGCGGAGGATGGCGATGGTGTCTTCCACGCTGGGCTCGTCCACCATGACTTTCTGGAAACGGCGCTCCAGCGCGGCGTCTTTCTCGATGTACTTGCGGTATTCATCCAGCGTGGTCGCGCCGATGCAGTGCAGCTCGCCGCGCGCCAGCGCGGGTTTCAGCATGTTGCCCGCGTCCATGGCGCCTTCGGCCTTGCCCGCGCCGACCATGGTGTGCAGCTCGTCGATGAACAGGATGATGCGGCCTTCGTCCTGCGACACTTCCTTGAGCACGGCCTTCAGCCGCTCCTCGAACTCGCCGCGATACTTGGCGCCTGCCAGCAGGCCCGCCATGTCCAGCACCAGCACCTTCTTGTCCTTGAGCGTTTCCGGCACTTCGCCGTTGACGATGCGCTGGGCCAGTCCTTCGACGATGGCGGTCTTGCCCACGCCAGGCTCGCCAATCAGCACCGGGTTGTTCTTGGTGCGGCGCTGCAAAACCTGAATCGCACGTCGGATTTCGTCGTCGCGACCGATCACCGGATCGAGCTTGCCCTGTTGCGCACGTTCGGTCAGGTCGAGCGTGTATTTCTTCAGCGCCTCGCGCTGGCCCTCGGCTTCAGGGTTCTGCACGCTCTCGCCGCCGCGCACCGCATTGATCGCCTGCTCCAGGTTGTTTTTCTGCGCGCCATGTTGCTTCAACAGCCGGCCCAGTTCGCCTTTGTCTTCCAGCGCGGCCAGCAGGAACAGCTCGCTGGCGATATAGGCGTCACCGCGTTTTTGCGCTTCCTTGTCCGTCAGGTTCAAAAGGTTGTTAAGGTCACGCGACAGCGTTACCTCGCCGCCGTGACCTTCCACCTTGGGCAGGCGCCCGATGGCCTCATTGATGCCCGCTTTCAATGCCGGGACGCGCACCCCGGCCTTGGCCAGCAGCGCGGACGAGCTTCCGCCTTCCTGCGACAGCAGCGCCGCCATCAGATGCAGCGGCTCGATGAATTGCTGGTCCGCGCCGACGGCCAGACTTTGCGCGTCGGCCAGGGCTTGTTGAAATTGTGTGGTCAGTTTGTCGAAACGCACAGGCTTCCCCATTCAAAAATTGGCATTACAGCCAATGTGGGGAATGCATTCGGAATTTCAAGCCGGATCAGAAAGGAATGTCGAGCGTGATTCCGTAATAGCCTCGGCTGTAGCCGCCACCACTGCCTTGTGTCAAAGCGGCTGAATCGGAATAACCGCCATAAATCCTTACACTTCCCCAGTCATCCAGACGATGCAGAAGCCAGGCTTCAAGCTGATACAGATTGTGGCTGTTTCCAGGTTCTTCCCAGAGCTTGCCGAGGGCGGCCTTTAAAAGGTAATCCCAGCCAGACTTACTGCCTTCGACTCTTGCGGCCAGCTTGAATTCCCGGTAACTGTCGGGACTCCAGTAGCCGCGCCCAGGCACGGGCGGGTCACTGTCCTGAAAACCCATTCCCTCCAGACCCATGACAACCATCGGTTTGTTGTTGAACTTGTATTCAAGCCGCCCATTCAGCCGCGTTCGACGATTGCCATCGTCAAACCTTCCGGCCATCAGCCCCAGGCTTGAAAGCCACGGAGAGCTGAAACGGTAGTCGAATCCACCACTCAGATAATCGAAACGCACATGATTGCAAATGGATTGAACGTTCTCGATCAGGCTGTTGCCGGCTTCAAAATCCCAGCGCCAGTCATCGGCAGGCAACCATTTCAGACGGCCGGTCCACGCCGGGCTGTTCCAGTTGACATAGTCGCGCAGGCCAAGGTACAGGCTTGGGAAGACCAGTCCATACTTTCCCCCCGCTTCACCGAGGACCGTGTCATATCCGACCAGCAAAGTGCGGCCATCCAGTTCATCCTTGTTCTGCTCCAGTCGGGCGTGTCGCACGATGAAATGGAAACCGGATTTCTCGCCTGCATGGATGCCGAGCCGGGCCGTGTAGACCTGGATATCAAGATCATCGCTGTCGTTGGAAAACTCGGCATTGATTTCGACATGATGCTTGAGGCTGTTCTGCACTTGCAGGCGCAATTCATGAGCCTCACTCCCTTTCATTGCATCGAGCGCTTTGAACGAAGCAAAGTCGTCACCACTCCAGCGAAGTGCCCGAGCCAACTCAAGCCTGACCTGGTCGTCCGCACCTTCCTTTAAAAGATTCTTCAATTGCTGCGCCGCCGATTGATGCCGTCCTTTCAAGTTGGCAATACGAGCCATGCCCAGCCGTGCTTCCCTGTCGGCGGGCAATCTGACAAGAATCGCCTCGTATGCGGCACGCGCCTCTTCATGACGATCAAGCCACATCAGGACACGTGCCTGACCCCTCGTGGCTTTCTGATCGTGCGGAAACCGTGTTTCCTGCTCACGGTAGACTTGCAGGGCTTCAGGAAGCCGATTCATGGCAATCAGCACCTCGGCCATGCCATGCCGGATTTCCCGGTCATCGGGTTTGGCCATGAGTTCTTCACTGAAATATGGCAACGCCCTTTCCGACTGCCCTGACCAGTGCAACTGCCAGGCAAGCGATCCTCTGATGTCCTGCAAACGGCCAGGATCGACGCGCAACGCTTCCTGATACAGCCTCGATGCTTCCGCATTGCGGTCCGCCCATCCATTAACGCGCGCCGCTTCTATCAGCAGGTCAGCATTGTCCGGCGTCTTCACCAGCAATGCATTGAACTGGTCTATGGCAGCGGAATAGTCACGCGTATCCGTCAGGCGGCGTGCCTCATCAAGTGATGCGGCATGAAGCGTGCTTGAAATCAACCCCAATAGAATCAGGCTGCAGGCAACCTTCATGACTGGCTGCCTGCATGAAGGGTTTTCCAGGTTACCGCTCGCCCTGAAGGCTTTTTGAATAGATAGGGCAGCGCCAGGAATGTCGTGATCGAAAGAATCATCCAGTAGACAATGGGATAATAAACGGCATAGGGAAAGAACCAGGGCGTCTCGGGATCGTATCTGCGATCCAACCAGGTACCGACCAGCAGCTGCGAGAGGCAGGTGGTTGCAATCACCATGCCCCAGAAATTCGGTATCGGATGCGCGCCTATGGGCGGATACCCCACTGCATAGGAAACAGCCCAGATCGTGGTCAGCAGGACAAAACAGACTGCCCAAAGTATCGACAAAACGGATTCCGAAAATATCGGCCACATGCGACGCAGTTTCCATTTGAATGCAACGTCCCTGTGGCGACGCAACACCTGCATGAGACCCCTGGCCCAGCGCAGACGCTGCCTGAAATGCGTCTTGTAGGTTGAAGGCACCGTCATCCAAACCAGGGCTTTGGGCTCGTATCGAACATCCCAGAAGCGCTTCTGCAGCTTCCAGGTCAGTTCGATGTCCTCGGTTGGCATATCGGGACTGAAACCACCAACGTCCAGCAATGCGGTCTTACGGAAAGCGGCCACCACGCCAGAAACGGTGACGATACGTCCCCAGATGCGCTGCGAGCGACGCAGGACACTGACAATGGAAGTAAACTCTATCAATTGCAGGCGTGAAAGAAAGTTGTCGACATTCCTCACACGCGGATTGCCGGTCACGGCCGCCACGCGTGCGCTGGCAAAATGCGGCACGATGTAATCCAGAACATCCGGTGCCGGCTCGGCATCGGCATCCATGATCAGGACGATTTCGCCGTTCAGCAACGGGATGGCATCGTTCAATGCCAATGCCTTGCCCTGGTTCTGCTGCTTGTAGACGGCACGAACCTTGTTCCCCTGTGTGAAGGACTCGATGATTTGCCCTGTACCGTCGGTCGAACCATCATCCACCACCACGACCTCAAATTTCGGATATTCGATTTGCGTTGCCGCGGTCAGCGCCCGGTCGAGAACCTTTTCCTCGTTGTGGGCGGGTATGAGGATGGAAACAAAGGGCCGATAGGTTGCGGACTCGGGTATGCCTTCCCTGCGGGTTTTTTCCCAGCGCCCCCTGAAGAAGAGGGAAGTCGTCATCCACATGATGCTGGTGATGATCGGATAGGCAGCAAAAAACACGATCGCCGCCTTGTACAGGATCGAGTGCTGGATGAAATCCAGGGCAGAGATAATATCCATCACGAAGAGAAGTGCTTGCCCTTGTCGTCGATGCTGATCCGAATTACCTTGGCCTGCCTCAGCGTTTCCCAGTCCGCATGAACAGTCCGCCCCTCCCAATCCGACGTATACCGTTCCTCAACCTGCCGCACGCTGGTTCTCGGACCCTTGCGAAAATGGATGCCACGGTTGTGCATGACCCATAACAGCGTTACAAGGGGCAACACGAGCAGGGACCCCATGATCAAAAGCGAGACCGGACGTGGATTGATTTCCTGGGTACTCAGAACATGCCACCAGAACCAGATGAACAATATCCATCCCAACAGGTTGAGCACCACATGCAGCGGTTTTTGCCAGGCTTTTGGGAGCGGTTGGCGGCGCATTACTTCATCGCTGAGCGTACCCGAGGCAACAGGCCCAGCAAGCCAAGACCCGCGAGCAGCAAAAGCATGTTGGAAGGTTCGGGAACCACTGTAGTAAAGAGGTGATCTTCCGGAATCGTCGTCCAATCGCCCCCCGGCTGGCTCCAGCTCAGATTGATCACCCCCGCTTCCAGGCGTTCGTAGGCAACCAGGTCAAATCCATACAGTCCGGCTCCAAGCTGTAGATCCTGATCGAATCCAAGGCGCTCGCGTGGATTCAAACCATCCCGGATCAAATTGAGCGTCAGGCCCTGTCCGTGCAGATTGAACATGAAACCGTCATCGAACAGCACGCCGAAGTTGTACAAGCCCGGACTGGTAATGGAAATGTAACCGGTGAAACTGACGGCATAGTTGTCCTGATACTGGCTGGGGTCATCGGAAAGGAAGGGAACCAGTTGCTGGGGACCCCAGGTCGGCGCCCATGTATCCAGGTAGACCTTGTCTGCCCAGTGGATTTGGTCGAGTACACCCGTGTAGGTAACCACGACCGCGGGATTAGAAGCACCCAGCCCCAGCACGGTATTTGCGTCAGCCAATCCCCAAATGCCTGTACCCCAGGTCTCCGATCCATACAGTTGTCCACGCCATCCGGCATCGACCTGAACCCACTGGCTGTTCACGCCATTCCCATTGGTATACATTCCGGAGACCAGTGGCTGCAATTCAACCGGATCCGCTTGGGCAGCCCCCAGGACGAATGCAGCCAGGTACAAAGTTCCAAGAATTTGCCGAATATTCATGATGTTCCCCATTACCCTGTCCAATACATATGCAAACAATGTTCCATTATCCCAGAACCGCCCTTCAGCCAGACTTGCCCAACTGCGCTGGACCGGATTTGATTACCCTAAACAAAACTGACGAAAATTCAACTTTCCCGGCATTTCCCCCACAACCAATGAAAGCCAGCCTCATACAGGAAGTCCTATTGCAAGCCATCGAACACAATGTGTCGGAGTCTTTGGCCGAAGACATCGGCACCGGCGACCTCACCGCCAGCCTGCTGTCTGCCTCGCAATCCGCGCACGCCCGTGTCATCAGTCGCGAGGATGCCATCCTGTGCGGCATTCCCTGGTTCGAGACCTGTTTCCGCAAGCTTGATCCGCAAGTTGTCATCAGCTGGCACGCGCGCGAGGGTGAACGCATTTACCCGAATCAACTGCTTTGCGATATTGATGGCAACGCTCGTGCCCTGCTCACGGCAGAACGACCCGCGCTCAACTTTCTGCAGACCCTGTCCGGCACCGCCACCCTTGTACGCCGTTACACAGACGCCATCGCCGGCACCGATGCGGTAGTCATGGATACGCGCAAGACCCTGCCCGGCCTGCGCATCGCGCAGAAATATGCCATTGCAACGGGAGGCGGTGCCAACCAGCGCATCGGGCTTTACGACGGAATCCTCATCAAGGAGAACCACATTGCCTCGGCAGGCGGCATCCGGCCGGTTCTGGAAGCCGCGTTCGCGCTCAAGGTCGACGTCCCCATCCAGATCGAGGTCGAATCCCTGGATGAGCTGAAGGAAGCCATTGACGCCGGCGCGAAACTGATCCTGATCGACAATTTCTCGCTCGATGAAATGCGAGAGGCGGTGAATATTGCCAGAGGCCACGCCGTGCTCGAAGCCTCAGGCAACATCACGCTGGACAATGTGCGCGACGTGGCCCTCACCGGCGTGCAGCGCATTTCCATCGGCAGCCTGACCAAGCATGTGCGCGCCGTGGATTTGTCGATGCGGGTACAGACGAAATGAATAAGTCCCGGTTAAGGGACTTATTCATCAATAGTTTGAAGCGCGTCAGATGCGCATCCTTAAGCGATTCATGATCAGTGCGAATGCTTCATCCAGCAAGGCTTTTTCTCCTTTTTTAGTCCGATTTTTCACCGGCCCAAGGTATCGAGCCCCCTAACCCGCATATTTCATCAATGAGAGGTCGGCACAACCTTTAGACCCGCATAAAATCAGCTTGCGAGAAGATTTTGCGAGGAGTTGTGCCGATGCCAAAGTGTACCGCTGATG
>JACAED010000074.1 GCA_013389025.1 Hydrogenophilaceae bacterium | reverse complement strand
CTCTCGCATTGCGCGCCCAGACGGCGTTTGTGCACGTCTTCCTTGTCATGACATGCCACACACTCTGATTTGGCATCCTTGAATTGCGCGGTCAGGTGGCACTTCTTGCACTCGACGACGAGATGCTTGCCCGCCAGCGGAAAGCGCGAACGGCCATGATTGAAGTTCGTGCGCTTCCAGCTGGAGGCGTCATGGCATGTCTCGCACTTCTCGCCCTGCTGTCCCTTATGCACGTCATCTTTCCTATGACAAGCAATACAAGCCACCGGCGTGTTCTTGTACTTCATGTCCTTATGACAGCCATCGCACTTCACCTCGCGGTGTTTGCCCAGGAGCGAAAATTTCGTCTTGTCGTGATCGAAGCGGTGCTCCTTCCAGTTGCGCTCGCCATGACAATCGCCGCACAGTTCGCCCAGCGTGCCTTTGTGCTTGTCATCCTTCTTGTGGCAGGCCAGGCAGGTCATGGGCGTATCCTTGAACACCGCGGTTTTGTGGCATGCCTTGCACTCGATCTCGTCGTGCTTTCCGTGCAATGGGAAGCGTGACCTGCCATGATCGAAGCGCGCTTCCTTCCAGTCGCGCTCGACATGGCAGTCTCCACATTTCTCACCCAAGGTGTTCTTGTGCTTGTCATCCTTTTTGTGACACGCGATGCAGGCGGATTGCAACTTGTCTCGGTAGAGGGTGCCGGTGTGGCAACTGTCGCACTTTGTCTGGCGATGTTTCCCGCGCAGGGAGTATTTCGTATCGCGGTCATGATCGAACAGGATTCCGTCCCAGGTTTTCGCGTCATGGCAGGCCTGGCACTTGTCGCCATAGCGCCCCTTGTGCTTGTCGTCCCTGCGGTGGCAGGACACACAGGCCGTGGGCGTGTTCTTGAACGCGTTGTCACGGTGACAGTCCTTGCATGCCACCTTGATGTGCCTGTCTTCCAGCCTGAATTGGGTCTTGTCGTGGTCAAACCTGGCTTCCTTCCAGTTGTTTTCGGCATGGCAGTCGGCGCACTTCGTGCCCAGCTTGCCTTTATGTTCATCGTCTTTCTTATGGCAGGCGATACATGTCGTCTGTACATTCCGGTATTTCTTGCCGGGCAAGTGGCACTTGTTACATTCCGTCTCTACGTGCTTACCTTTGAGCAGGTAATCCGTCTGCCGGTGGTCAAATTTTTTCTCGTCCAGCACGGCCACACGGGCATCCCTGCCCTTGTGCTCGGTATGGCACTCGCGGCAGAACTTGTCGTACTTCGCGCGGCCGTGATAGCCCTGCCTTTGCGCAATGTCACGCGCGACTTCCTTGTGGCAGTCGCTACACAATTTGTCCTGCCCCGCCCGATTGAACCGGACATGACACTTGTTGCACTGGCTTTCCGTCTTTGCATGGCCCTTGATGACCTTGCCCGGCATCAGCACGCTTTCCAGCGAATCCGCCCAGATGCCGCCAGCAGGCCACAGCACCAGCAGCGCCAGCAGGACAAGCCATTTTTTTGTTATTGCCGTCACCGTACGCATGTCTTGCAGGGATGCCCGGGCCGTTTCCTCCGGTTGATTCATCAATACATGTGCACTGCCACCACGTGCGCAATCGCGCTCAGAACCAGCATGTAAACCAGAGGCACATGCAATACATGCCATAGCGAAAACAATCGTTCATAAGTGCTGAAATGCGCGACGTTCTGCACGCCCCGCAGATACGCCCTGACCAATTGTTTTGCCGCCATCAGCCGGCGTTGTGTCTTGGTAGGCTCCCAATTGCGGGCCCGTGCCTGCTTGGCGTAGAGATGCCTCAGTTCGCGCACGCTCCGCAGAAAAACCAGATAAGCTCTCGCCGGCAGCGTGACAAAGTTCCATGCTCTTAGCAGGGGATTGCCTTGCGTGTTCAGGGCATGCACCTCGAATGCGCTTAGCGCTGACTCCACCGCCGGCGCAAATGACAATCTGGACCGAACTTCCTGCGAATTCAGCCCGGAAATTGCCCGCAATTCCTCCAAGGTGGTCCGGTGCCCATAGAGCCCGTGGTGAATCTTGATATAGATAAAGCGACCGATAATGCCACTCCCCGCTACCAGCACCATGCATGTGAGTGCCACACCGGCATTGATCGAGCCGACCTTAAAGCGCGAATGCGCCAGGATGAACAACGGTCCCAGAACACCCATGGCCATATGCATGGCAAACCAGTATTTGGCCGGGCCCAAGTGGTGCATGAAACGCAAATGCTTGCGCAACGGATACAGAAAGAGCACCAGCATCATGACACCACCGGCCAGACCCAGGTTGTAGCCGATCGCAGAACCGGGTTCGTAGCCCCCCCACTGGCCAATCAGCCAGGCCGCACCAACCAGCAGGCCGACAGCAAACAAAAACACAAAAGCCCCCGGCCCGTGCCGTAAGCGAGCTTTTTTTGCCGAAGAAGCCGCACCACGAGGCGCTACGTCCAAAATCAGTGTTTCCTGCATGTTTCTATCGTGCCTGAAGGCATTGAGTCGATTCACTTAACGGCTTTAGGTTGTGTAAATTTACACCTTTACATGTTGTTTTTTTACACGTGATGATAAACTTATTGTTTTTAAAGGTTATTAAGTTCGGTAAAGCGGGTAAGATTTACCCATTTGATGGGGTTTGGGTCTGTCTATACACCCTTTGTTGGCGCTTTGTAGGCTTAACCAACCAAGCTGTAAGATTCCGCTATGAATGCTGCTTATCTGGCAGGCATCCTGTTGTATGCCGTTCCACTGCTCATCGTGTTTTTCCTGTACTTTCACCGCAGAAAAGAACATGCGCGCAAACATGAAGAGGCGTTACAGGAATCGCGCGAAAGCGGCCTGACCGAGCCGGTCAGCCTGCACCCCGTTATCGACCCCCTGCGCTGCATCGGCTCTTCTTCCTGCGTCCGCGCCTGCCCGGAGGGTTCCCTGGGAATCATCAATGGCAAGGCCTATCTGGTAAATCCAGCACTGTGCATAGGCCATGGCGCCTGCTACGCCGCCTGCCCCATGGAAGCCATCAAGCTGGTATTCGGTACGGAAAAACGCGGCGTGGACATTCCCTATGTCACCCCCAGATTTGAAACCAATGTGCCAGGCATTTTCATTGCCGGCGAACTGGGCGGCATGGGTCTGGTGCGCAAGGCGGCCGAGCAGGGCAAGCAGGCCATTGCCGCGATCAAGGATTTGAAAGGCAGCAGCAAGGAATACGACGTCGTGATCGTCGGTTCGGGCCCAGCCGGCATTGCGGCCGGGCTAGGCGCCATCCAGCATAATTTGCGCTATCGTGTCGTCGAACAGGAAGATTCACTGGGCGGCACGGTCTACCACTATCCACGCAACAAAATCGTGATGACGGCGCCGGTCAATCTGCCTCTGGTAGGCAAGGTCAAAATGACCGAAATCAGCAAGGAAGCGCTGCTCGATTTCTGGCAAGGCATCGTCAGCAAAACCGGGCTGAAAATCAATTTCAATGAACGCATGGAGGAAATCCGTCCCGATGGCGAAGGCTTTCTGGTCAAGACCAGCCAGGGTGAATACGTCACCCGCGCCGTGCTGCTCGCCATCGGCCGCCGGGGTACCCCCCGTAAACTGGGGGTGGAAGGGGAAGAACTCCCGAAGGTCGTATACCGGCTGATCGACCCCGAACAGTACAAGGGACAGAAAGTGCTCGTGGTGGGTGGGGGCGACAGCGCGCTGGAGGCAGCCTTGGCGATTTCCGAACAACCCGGCACTGAAGTCATTCTATCCTACCGTGGCGAGGCATTTGGCCGGGTCAAGGTCAAAAATCGACAACGGCTCGAGGCAGCAAGGTCCACCTCCCGAATCCGCATCATTCTCAATTCCAATGTTGTCCGCATCGAATCAGCCCGCGTCCTGTTGAAATGCGAAGAGGAACAAATCGAGCTGCCCAATGACGCCGTCATTATCTCGGCAGGGGGCGTGCTGCCGATCGATCTGTTGAAAAGAATCGGCATCCAATTCGAGACCAAACATGGCACCGAGTGATCATGAAGGCAAACCGCTTACAATTGCGGTGTTCTTCACTGCCGGGATAAGACATGATCCGATCGACAGTTGTCGCAATCCTATTGCTTATCGGCCATCCCGCCTTTGCAGCAGACCCTCACCTGAGCCTCACGACGGGACTGGATTACAGCATCGGCGATTACGGGACGCCGGATGATACCGAAACCTGGTTTTTGCCTTTGAACCTCAAATACCAGTCCGGCCATTACAGCTTCAAGCTCGGCATGTCCTATCTATTCGTGCGGGGACCGCAAAGCGTAACCCCTGACGGCGATCCCATCCCGGGTGGCGGAGTTGTCAAAACCACCCACGGATTCGGCGATGTCACTGCCGCCTTTACCGTCGAAGTGCTGGATGAGAGAAATTACCCCTTCGGCCTCGACCTGACCGGCAAAATCAAATTCGGCACGGCCAGCGAAGACAAGGCGCTGGGCACAGGCGAAAACGATTACACGCTGCAGGCTTCTTTCTACAAACCGATGGGCGCATGGATGCCATATCTTGATGTCGCTCATCGCTGGAAAGGCGACCCGCCCGGCATCGATTATCAAAATGTCTGGTATGTGACCGCGGGCAGCAGTTACCGGATCAACAAAGCCTGGTCACTGGGAGCGGACTATGCCTGGCGCGAGAAGCTGACATCCGGCGGTGATGAAATCAGCGAGGCTACCCTCTACGCCAACTACAAAATAAACGACCACAACAAACTCAACCTCTATGGGGTAGCAGGCTTTTCCGACGCCAGCCCGGACTGGGGCCTGGGTTTCATGACTACACACAGCTTTTAGCCCGAACCTGTGCGGGCATTGATAAAATCCCCGCAGTCGCCGGGATTTTAGTCTGTTGACAACCCTCTCCCCCTTGATGGGGGAGGGTTGGGGAGAGGGTGGGCCGTTTCAAGGTTTGTCGCAACGGCTTGATTTTAACCACCCCTCACCCTGGCCCTCTCCCACAAGGGGAGAGGGAAAAACAGCCAAGACTTTGACAGCATTATGAAATTCCGGTGTTTGCCTGGATTTTTACTTAAGGCCCTTCAACATGAACCACACTCTGCTGGGTTTCGTCATTCTGTATCTGGTCATTTCCATCGGCATCGGCATGTACGCCGCCACCAAGGTGAAGAACACCGAGGACTACGTGGCGGCGGGCCGTTCGTTGCCCATGATCATGGTCATCGCCATGGTGTTCGCCACCTGGTTTGGCGCGGAAACGGTGCTGGGTATTCCCGCCACGTTTCTGGATGAAAATCTCGGCGGCACGATTTCCGACCCCTTCGGCGCCTCGCTGGCGCTGATCCTGTTTGGCCTGTTTTTCGCCCGCAAGCTGTACCGCATGAACCTGCTGACGCTGGGCGACTTTTTCCGCAAGCGCTACAACCGGCCGGTGGAAATCGTCATTTCGCTGGCGATCGCCCTGTCCTACCTGGGCTGGGTGTCCGCTCAGGTCACCGCCCTCGGGCTGGTGTTCAATGTGTTGTCGGACAACGCCATCAGCCAGAGCGATGGCATCCTGATCGGCGCGGCGGTCGTGCTGCTGTATACGCTGTATGGCGGCATGTGGTCGGTGGCGCTGACCACCTTCGTGCAGATGACGGTGATCGTCATTGGCTTGTTGTGGATATCGAAAATGGTCGGCGACATGCCGGAAGTGAACGGCATCGCGCCGGTGGTCGAGCACGCCGCCGCCGCCGGCAAGTTCCAGTTCTGGCCCGAGGCCAACTGGGCAGCGGTCATCACCTTCATTGCCGGCCTCTTGACCATGGGCTTCGGTTCGGTGCCGCAGCAGGACGTGTTCCAGCGCGCCAATTCATCGAAGAACGAAACCGTTGCCGTATGGGGCACGGTGATAGGTGGTTCGCTGTATTTCCTGTTCGCCGCCGTGCCGATTTATCTCACCTACTCCGCTACGTTGGTGGATCCCGCCATGACCACGGCGCTCTTGGCCGAAGACGCCCAGCTGGTGCTGCCGAGCTTCGTCAAGGCGCATCTGCCGCTGTACGCGCAAATCATTTTTTACGGCGCACTGCTGTCGGTCATCATGTCCACGGCATCGGGCACCTTGCTCGCGCCCTCTGTCACCATCTCCGAAAACATCATCAAGGAGTTCATGCCGCGCCATCGCCTGAGCCAGAAAAAACTGCTGTGGATCACGCGCGGGGTGGTCCTGGCTTTTTCCGTGCTGGTGGTCATTTACTCGCTGTGGGCGTTGCAAGCTGAAACCAGCATTCACCAGATGGTGGAAAACGCCTACAAGATCACGCTGGCCTGTGCGTTTGTGCCGCTGGTGGCGGGACTTTACTGGCAACGCGCCAGCAATACCGGAGCGGGACTATCCATCGTGCTGGGCCTGGGTGTCTGGATCGCCATGGAATTCATTGCCCCCGACGCGGCGCTGCCGCCGCAGTTCGCCGGCTTCATCGCCAGCGCGCTGGGGATGTTTGCGGGGTCATTGCGGCCGCAGTTGAAAGCGGCCCGGCAACATCATTGATCGCCTTTTTTAAAGCCTGCCATGGCGCTTCTTGAACTCAGGAATCTGACCCGCCGCTTTGGCAGTTTGACGGCAGTCGACAACGTCAGCCTGTCGATCGAGGCAGGTGAATTCTTTACCCTGCTGGGGCCCTCCGGCTGCGGCAAGACCACCATCCTGCGCATGATCGCCGGCTTCGATCTGCCGGATGCGGGCGAGATTTTGCTGGACGGGAAAAACATCGCTGCCACGCCGCCGGAAGAGCGTCCGCTGCATACCGTGTTCCAGAGTTATGCGCTGTTTCCACATCTGTCTGTTGCCGACAACGTCGCCTTCCCGCTGAAAATGTCGAAGGTCTCCGCGGAAGAAACCCGGCGGCGCGTGGCCGAGATGCTCGACACCGTGCACCTGTCGGACAAGGCCGATGCCTTTCCGCATGAACTGTCGGGCGGGCAGAAGCAGCGGGTCGCGCTGGCGCGCGGCCTGGTCAACAAACCGCGCCTCTTGCTGCTGGATGAGCCGCTCGGCGCGCTGGACCACAAGCTGCGCGAGGAAATGCAGATCGAACTCATCAACCTGCAGCGCACCGTGGGCGTGACCTTCGTATTCGTCACCCACTCCCAGCCCGAGGCGCTGGCGCTGTCCCACCGCATTGCAGTGATGAATGAGGGTCACATCGAGCAGCTGGGCACGCCGGCCCATATCTATGGCCAGCCCGTCAACCGTTTCGTGGCGGATTTCATCGGTGACATCAACCTGATGAATGCACAGGTCGAAGCGCCGGGTGAAACCTCTGTGCATCTTGCTGTCGCCGGGCTGGGCCGCATCGTTGCCCCGGCCCCCAGCGGCGTAAAGCCGGGACAATCCGGTGCTTTCGCCATTCGCCCTGAACAGGTTCAGATTGGCGCAGAGGACGAACTCGCAAACCTGGCCAACCGTTTTACCGGAACCCTGCGAGACTTTCTCTATGTGGGCGATGTGACAACGTATAAAGTCGAACTTGCCAATGGCACAATCATCCGCGCACTGCTGCCCAATACGTCATCCGGCGGCAGGGCGCGCTTCCTTGAAATGGGCGACAGCGTTACGGTGGCCTGGCCAGCCGAGGCAGGAATGTTCCTGCATGAATAAGGAACGCCTGACTCGCTGGCTTACTTTCGGCCCGCCGTTTATTTTCATGGTGGTGTTCTTTGTGCTGCCCGCGTTCATCATGGTGGCAGCCTCATTCCGCTTTCCCGGTGAATACGGTGGCCTCGCGCCAATGTTCGAAAACGGCACCTGGCAATTCACGCTGGAAACCTACCGGTTCTTTTTCAGCGACTTCATCTACACCGAAATATTCCTCAAGTCCTTTTTCATAGCCGGACTCACCACGTTGATCTGCATTGCCTTGGCTTATCCGCTGGCGCTGCTCATCACCCGCGTGCCGAAGCGGTTCCGCGATGTGATGGTCCTGCTGGTGGTGCTGCCCTTCGCCAGCAATTTCCTGATTCGCGTGTATGCCTGGATGATCATCCTTGGCCCGCAAAGCGCCTTCAGCACAGCGGTCAACAGCGTGGTGACGGCATTCGGCTTCGAGCCGGTGCCGCTGCTGTTTTCGCCTTTTGCCGTCATTGTCGGCATGGTCTATGTACACCTGCCATTCATGGTGTTGCCGCTCTACACCAACCTGGAAAAGCACGACCCCATTCTGCTCGATGCCGCACAGGACCTAGGCGCCAATGCCTGGCAGCGATTCTGGAAAGTGACCTGGCCACTCTCGCTGCCGGGGGTCTATGCAGGATCGGCGCTGGTGTTCATTCCCGTTCTGGGCATGTTCGCGGTGCCCGACATCCTCGGCGGCACCGGCGACATTCTCATCGGCAACCTGATCAAGGAACAGTTTCTGGGTACCCGCGACTGGCCCTTCGGTTCCACCCTGTCGATCATGCTGACCCTGGCGGTTCTTGCCATTGCCGCGTTGGCCATGCGTTATTCACGAAAAAGTCTGAGCCATGCGTAAGACCAGTCACTGGCTTTGGCTCGCCGCCCTGCTGGTGTATCTGTTCCTGTATTTGCCGCTCACGGTTGTCGTCATCTATTCATTCAACGACTCGCGCCTCAACGCGGAATGGGTGGGCTTCACCTCGCGCTGGTACAAAGTGCTGTTCCAGGACGAAGAGATGATCCAGGCCGCGATCAACTCCATCCTGATCGCGATCGGCGCCAGCCTCATCGCCACCCTGCTCGGCACCATGGCCGGCATTGCCATGCATCGCTACCGGCTGCGGGTGTTGCCATTCCTCGTCATCACGCCGGTGGCCATGCCGGAAATCCTGCTGGGCGTATCGCTGCTGCTTTTTTTCATCCAGGTGCTGCATCTCACGCTGGGCCTGCTGTCGGTGCTCATCGCCCACATCACCTTTTGCCTCGGCTTTGTTGCGATTGTCGTGCGTGCGCGGCTGACGGGCATGGACGAAAGCATTTTCGAGGCGGCGCGCGATCTGGGCGCCACACCCTGGAAAACCTTCCAGCTGGTGACACTGCCGCTCATCATGCCCGCTGTCATCGCCGGGGCCTTGATGTCCTTCACGCTGTCCATCGATGACTTCGTCATTACTTTCTTTACTGCTGGCGTGGGCGTCTCCACCCTGCCGCTGCAGATTTATTCGATGATCAAGATCGCCGTCACGCCCGAGGTCAATGCCGTCTCCACCCTGCTCATGCTTGTGACCCTGGGCATGATTGTGCTGGCGGCGAAATTCGACAAGACGGTGTTGCGGGGCCAGGGATGAAAGCATTTCTTACCACAGAGGCACTGAGGCACAGAG
This sequence comes from Hydrogenophilaceae bacterium, assembly GCA_013389025.1. GTDB lineage: Bacteria > Pseudomonadota > Gammaproteobacteria > Burkholderiales > Thiobacillaceae > UBA6918. The sequence continues at coordinate 3,332 of JACAED010000074.1, read as the reverse complement.
AAAAATCCTGCAAAAAGCCCTCTGTGCCTCTGTGCCTCTGTGGTGGATTTTTGCTTTTCCTGTTTTCCATAACCGCCCTCGCCCGCGACGAACTGCACCTTTATAACTGGAACAACTACATCTCCGACGAGACGGTTGTTCGCTTCGAGCGATCATGCAACTGCAAGCTGGTGCAGGACTACTATTCCGACAACGAGGAAATGCTGGCCAAGCTGGCAGCCGGCGCATCCGGCTATGACCTCATCGTCCCCACCGGCAATGCGGTCGAGTCATTGATCAAGTCCGGACAGCTAAGACCGATCAACAAGCAGTTGCTGCCGAATCTCAAGAACATCGACCCGGCCTATCTCGACACTGCCTTCGATCCCGGCAATCGCTACTCGGTGCCCTACGCCTACACCATCACCCTCATCGGCTACAACGCCGAAAAGATGCGCGCGCTGAACCTCCCCACCGACACCTGGGCGGTGATTTTCGAGCCGAAATACCTGAAAAAATTGAAAGGCCGGGTAACGGTGCTCGATTCACAGCGCGAACTGATGGCGGCTGCGCTCAAGTATTTGGGCTATTCAGCCAACGACACTGATGAAGCGCACTGGCGCCGCGCCCGCGATCTCATCATCCGCGCCAAGCCTTATTGGGCCGCATTCAACGCGTCGAGCTACATCAAGGAACTCACCATCGGCAACATCTGGCTCGCCCACGGCTATTCCAACGACATGTTCCAGGCCCGGCAGGACGCGAAAAACGCCGGCCGGCCTTTCACCATCGCCTACGCCACGCCGAAGGAAGGCGCGGTGCTGGCGCTGGATTCGATGGTGCTGCACAAGACCGGCCCGCGACCCGATCTTGCCCACCGTTTCATCGACTTCATGCTCGTAGGCAAAAACTCCGCCGAACTCACCAACCTCATCGGCTCCGGCAACCCCAACCGCGACGCGATGCGCCATATCGATCCTGCCATCGCCGCCAACCGGGCGGTCTTCCCCACCCCCGACATCCAGCGCCGGCTGGAAATGCTGATGGACCTTGATCGCAATCAGCGCCGAGTGCTGTCGAGGATGTGGACTGAAATAAAGGTGCGTTGAGTGTCAAGGATTCTTGCCGTCCCTGTAACCGGTTTGCAGTCCGTCAGGTAAGTGGAAAGCCGAGGATTTGTGTCTACTCTTTTTTATACTAGGCGGATCAAGAAGACACGAGAGGGATTTTCCTGTTCTTTTCTGAGCCCTTCCCGCCGGTATGGCTGCGACCGCGTGTCCATAGGGTTGTGGCAAGGATATCGCTTGCCATCCAAGGCAGGCGGTGCCGATAATGTGAAGAGGCCATGGTACGGACTGCTTGTATTAAGCTTTTGCTGCTGGGCACCCTCCTGACCGGGTGTGCCGAACTGCCCGCCCCGCCCACGGATGCGGCGCGGCAGGTTTGGGGCGCGATCGTGGTCGTGCCTGCTCGCTATCCACCGCGAAACAATTTCCGTACCTTTGCAGTCGGCCAAGGCAAGGCCACCGCGAAAGGGGCCTTGTACGGTTCATCAATGGGCCTGGCCCAGGCGGGTATCTTTGCGTCGATGGGGGCTCTGGAGGCGGTCATAGCGCCCTATCTGGCGGTGATCACGGTGCCTGTCGCTGCTGCGGTGGGCGCTTACGCAGGCAGTAGGGCTTCACTGTCGGAGGAGGATGCCGCGGCGCTGGAAGCGCACATCCAACAACACCTCACCACCATGCAGGTATCCGCGGCATTGTCCCGCGCCATCTTGGAGACAGCAGACAAGGATGCCGGCCAACGGCTGCCCCTGTTTGGCGAGGCCGGCCCGGCCTCGCCTGATGTGACCCCTGACTACCGGGCGCTGGCGCAACAGGGTGTGGGCAGCGTGCTGGAGGTCGTGGCGACCGAGGCAGGTTTCACCGGTGGCAGCCAGCTGAGCTTCCATCTCGTCGCGAAGGTCCGGCTCCTGCACACCCGTGACGGAAGCCTGGCCTACGAGCGGGAGTTCGTCTATCAGAGCGACGAATATGAGGGCCGCCTCTGGGGCGAGAACAAGGCATCACTCTTCCAGGCGGAATTGCAACGTGCCTTCGCGAGCCTTGCCGAGAGTGTCGTGGATCAGGTCTTCCTCTTGTCAACATTGCCATTGCACAGCCGGGCCAAGACGCGCGGCGATGCCGGTCTCATGGACCTGCTGGGTGGCAGGGATGCCTGCGGCCTGTCCTGGGTCAGTCCGGAACGCAAGCTCCACCCAAGCATCTTCGACACGGGCCACCGCAACTGGAACCGATTCCCTGTCGTGGAAAGCCTCCAGCCGACGCTGGCATGGGAGGCTTTTCCGCGGGATGAAGACAAAGAGAGCGACGCTGGCCCGACCCTCTCGGGCATCAACAACATACGCTATGACCTGCGAGTCTGGGAGGCGGCGACCAACTCGCCGCCGAGGCTGGTCTATGAACGGCGTGACCTGACCGCGACATCCCATACCCTAGAGCAGCCCCTGTCACCGACAAGCCGTTATTTTTGGAGCGTACGGGCGCGCTTCAACCTGAGCGGCAAGGAACACGGCACGAAGTGGGGATACTTCCGCTTGCCGTATTATGAGTCGCACGGCAAGATCAAGCCGGAGTCCTGGGCCGCCATGGCGGTGGGCGTGGTTACAGCGGGTGTGGCCCCGCGGGATCCTTGTACCCTCGACTTCATCCCCACCAGCAACTATTACCGTTTCCAGACACCCTAGATGTCGTTTATCCATAGGTTGTTCAACCGGGTCTCCGAGTAAACTTGAAAGGATACAAGAACATCATCTTCCCTCAATTCGGGCGATCAACCCGAGAAACCACACTTAGCGCAAATACCCCTCATGCTCCAGCTTGAGCAGGATGCGCTGCACGGCTTCGTCGACTGTCAGGTTGGTGGTGTCGATGGCGATTTCGGGTTTTTCCGGCACTTCGTAGGGATCCGACACGCCGGTGAATTCCGGAATCAGCCCCGCCCGCGCTCTGGCATACAGTCCTTTGCGGTCCCGCGATTCGCAGGTTTCGATGGGCGTGGCGACATGAATTTCGATAAAGCCGCCCACCGCCTCGATCATGGCGCGCACGTCTCGCCGCGTCTTTTGATAGGGCGCAATCGGCGCGCAGATGGCGATGCCTCGGTTTTTGGTGATTTCGCTGGCCACGAAGCCGATTCTTCTGACGTTGATGTCGCGATGTTCACGCGTGAATCCCAGTTCCGAAGAAAGGTGATGCCGGACAATATCGCCATCCAGCAGGGTCACGGGACGGCTGCCCATTTCCATGAGTCGGATCGCCAGCGCACGCGCCAGCGTGGATTTTCCCGCGCCG
>JACAED010000071.1 GCA_013389025.1 Hydrogenophilaceae bacterium | reverse complement strand
CCAACATCGCCCTCGTCAGTGGCGGCAAGATCACCGCCTTCAAACTCGAACACATCTGGGCCGAAGCGTATGTCGACTATGTTCCCAGCCGCGGCGCCGTCCACAAAACCGGCGACACCTGGATACAACTTGACGCCAGCTTCAAGCAATACGCTTACACAGGGTGCCTCTGGTACGAAAAAATGAGAAAATAACCCGCTTTGCCATCCTATCTGTCTTGTTTCCCGACATGAATGCCTCTGTTTCCCTGCTTACCGACGACCACCTGCGCGCGCAGGTGAAGCTGCTGGGCACGCTGCTTGGACGGGTGCTGCAGGAGATTGCAGGCGACGGTGTGTATGAAGCCGTTGAAGCGCTGCGCCAGGGTTTTGTCGATCTTCATCAGAAGGACAACGCGGTCAAACGGGCGGAGCTAATCGGTCTCATCGAAGCCATGCCTGCCGACAAGCTGGAGGAAGTCATCCGGGGCTTTTCAACCTACTTCAGCCTGGTCAACATTGCCGAGGAGTCTCACGCCCACCGCAACCGCCGCCGCAGGATTGCCTTGGGTGAAGCGTTGTGGGTCGGTTCCTTCGATCACACGCTGGCTGATCTGAAAACGCAGGGCATATCACCGGAGACACTGCAATCGCTGGTCAACCGCATGCAGTTCACACCGGTGTTCACCGCGCATCCCACCGAAGCCCGGCGCCGAGCCGTGATGGAAGGATTGCGCCGCGTGTTCCTGTTGTGCGACCGGCTTTATGACCCCCTCCTGGGTGACAGGGAGCGCCAGGATCTGGCTGCCGAACTCGATATTGAAATCCGCGTCATGTGGCGCACGGATGAATTGCGCGCACACAAGCCCGAGGTGCAGGATGAGGTCCGCACCGGCCTGTATTACATGCGCAGAAGCCTTTTCGAAGCGGTGCCTGTCGCGTATCGGTTTTTTGAAAAGGCAGTGCGCAAGCATTACGGAACAGCGAAGAATTGTGCGCTGGCGATTCAGGTGCCAAGTTTTATCCGCTTTGGTTCCTGGATAGGCGGCGACCGCGATGGCAATCCTTATGTCACGCCGGAAGTCACGGAGTGGACAGTCTTTACGCAGATGGAACAGGCTCTGCTGGAATACCTGCGGCGGCTGGAAGAGCTGCGCCTGACTTTGACCCACAGTCTGCGCTGGTGCAAGCTGCCAGCGCTGTTCGCCGCCAAACTGGCGCTGGATGAAACGCGATTTGGCGACAAGGTGTTTACCGGTACCGCGTCGCAACAATTCATCCGCGAACCCTACCGCAGAAGGATTGCGCTGATGATGGCCAGGCTGGATACCAATCTTGCCCAGGTCAGAAGCCGTCTGGCGGACGAAACGTTCACGCCTTCGCCGCTGGCCTATGGCAGCAGCCGCGATTTGCTCGAAGACCTGTACCTTATCCGCGATTCGCTGATTGGCCACGGTGATCGCGCGGTTGCGGAAGGCCGTCTGCAGGATCTGATCCGGCTGGTGGAGAGCTTTGGCTTCCATTTGCTGCAACTCGATATCCGCCAGGAATCCACCGTGCACACGATGACGGTGGCGGAAATCCTGCGCCAGCTCAATCCCGATTTCGATTACCTGAAAGCGGACGAGGATGCCCGTCTTGCCGAGCTGGGCAAATGGATTTCAAAAACCGGCGATTTGTATGTCAGCGATCTGGTGCTGTCGGACAAGGCGCGCGAAACCCTCGATGTATTCCGCCGCGTGGCGCGACTGCGCAAGGAAGTGGGCCCGGAAGCCTTCGGCGCCTATGTCATTTCCATGACCCACTCCGCTTCGCATGTGATGGAAGTGATGTTCCTGGGTCGGCTGACTGGCCTGACTGGTTTCAACGGCAAGGACTACGCATGCCAGCTGTTGGTCGCCCCGTTGTTTGAAACCGTTGAGGACCTCAGGCACAGCGAAGGCGTGCTGCAAACCCTGTTCTCCAACCCTGTTTATCGCGGCTTGCTCAAGGCTTCCGGCGATATACAGGAAGTCATGCTGGGTTATTCAGACTCCTGCAAGGACGGCGGCATACTTGCCTCGCAATGGAATCTGTATCGTGCCCAGCTTTCCATCATTGCGATTGCCAGCAGGCATGGCATCGAGTGCCGCCTGTTCCATGGGCGCGGCGGGACGGTCGGCCGCGGCGGCGGTCCCACCCATGAAGCGATTCTTTCCCAGCCGCCGGGTACCGTGGCGGGGCAGATCAAGTTCACCGAGCAGGGCGAAATGCTCTATTACCGTTACAGCAATCCGGAAACCGCTGCCTACGAAATCGGCATGGGTGCAACCGGGCTCATCAAGGCGAGTTGCGGGCTGCTGGGCGCGCCACGCCAGACCGATCCGCGTTATCCGGAAATGATGGCGAAACTGGCCGAGGCGGGTGAAGCCGCCTACCGCAAGCTCACCGAATCCACCCCCGGCTTTCTGGATTATTTCTATGAAGCCACGCCGGTGCGGGAAATCGGCTTGATGAACATCGGCTCGCGGCCTTCACACCGCAAGAAATCCGACCGCTCCATGAGTTCGGTGCGCGCCATTCCCTGGGTATTTGGCTGGGCGCAGTCGAGGCATACGCTGCCCGCCTGGTATGGCATCGGTTCGGCCATTGATGCCGTGTGTTCGGAAAATCCGGACAACCTGGCACTGTTGCAGGAGATGTACCACAACTGGCCCTTCTTCCGCGCACTGTTCTCCAACGTGCAAATGGCGCTGACCAAGGCCGATATGGAAATTGCGGCAGAATACGCTGAGCTGGCTGAAACCGACGTGGCCAAATCCGTGTATCGTGTCATTGCGGACGAGTTCTCCCGTACGCTGGGTGGTGTCATGACCGTGGCCAGGCTCAAGAGCCCGCTGGAAGAAAGCCCTGCGCTGGCGCTTTCACTCTCGCGCCGCAAACCCTATCTGGATCCGCTCAACCACATTCAGGTAAGGCTCATTGGCCGCAGCCGCAAGGAAACCGATGAGAAGGCCCAGGAAAAATGGCTGATGCCCATGATGCGATCCATCAACGCCATTGCCGCCGGCATGCGCAATACGGGTTGACGGGCCAGGGCATCATACTTCATGGGTCCGATGGATTCATATTTGAATTGAATGGCGGAAGATAGGGCCATGAGCAATTCGACTACCATGAATGCCTCCTCACGGACCTCAGAACAGCCAGTTATCCACAGGAAATGGTTCTGGATTTCAATTCTTGCCAATATTCTCCTGTTGGCAATTGCCGGTGGAGCCATTCTGTTTGCCTTCATGCTCAGTTACGATCTGCAGGATGCAAGGCTGCAGGCGGAGAAGGAAACCCGGACCAGGCAGCGAGCGGAACAGTATTTGCAGGAAAGCCGTGCCCGGCTCGCCGACGTTCAGCGCGAAGTTCAGCGTCTTAACCAGTTGATGTCGGTGCGTGCAGCAGATCCGGAACAGCATGATTCGGGCAAGCCTGAATTGCCCGTCATGCTCCATTTTCGAAAGTCTTTCTGGGGCAAGGGCCTCGTGGCTGTCTTTGAAAACACATCCAATCAATACCTGACCCTGGTGCTGAGTGTGCGAAATCCCACGCTCGCAACGGCGAAGCGTTTCACGATCCAGCTCAAGGGTGAAGACGATCTCGATTTTGGCCACGACGACGGCTGGCAATTTGCCTCGGGCGACGAGGTGAGTATTTATCACAGCAACTACAAGTCGTTGAAGGCAGTCGTTCCCTGATGGATCGGGAGTTCACCGGACAAAAAGCCTTCAGGGGTTCCTGCAGTTTTCAGTAAAGCCTTATATTGGAGCAAAGTCATGAGTACCTATGGATTCGATGTGAAGATCAACGGGCCATTCAACCTGGCCGTGGACAGGGTTACCTCTGCCTTGAAGAACGAGGGATTTGGCGTGCTGACGGACATTGACGTCCAGGCCACAATGAAAGCCAAGCTCGGTGTAGAAGGACATCCATATCGCATACTCGGCGCTTGCAATCCGCCGCTTGCTCATCAGGCCATCAGCGCTGAGGCCGACGTCGGTCTTCTCCTGCCATGCAACGTGGTGGTACGAGAGGAGGCTGATGGGGGTATTACCGTATCCTTTCTTGATCCGGCAATCATGGTAAAACTGGTGGACAACGCAGCGGTCCACAAGGTGGCGGAAGAAGCCCGGGCAAGACTGGTTCGGGTCAAGGAAAGCCTGGAATCACGGTCTTGAAAAAAGCCCGCAAACTGCGGGCTGTTGCGGGTAGCCGATTCCCTAATTGCAATCGGCGCAACCCTCCTTTTTCGGGCAGCCTTCCGGTCTGGCGGAAGGAACGAGCGGACAGCGGTTGATTTCGTCTGCGCTGCGCTGGAAGTAGCAGGTCAGTGCAGAGGAGCCGATGCCCATCAGCCAGAACATGAAGAATCCGACGGTGTAGGCAGCGAGCCGACTGTCAAAGATGGTGTCCTCCTTGTAGAGCAGCTGGGTTGGATCGAATAGCGTGAAAAATAGTACATCGGCAACGCCCGCAATGATAAAAGACGGCCACAGTACGGTTATCAGTCGCTTAAGCATGGTACCCCCTCCTGTATTCAGCATGACATTACTGACTACTGCTCTTGCGGCAGTTATCCCTCTACTCGGATGCAGTTGCTGGAAAACCGCATCCGGTCAAAACCCCGATAGCTATTCGGAAGCTTATTCGTCGCGATTGATTTTGCGCTTGAACCACCACGAAAACCAGAACCCCATCGCGATGATAAAGCCGATGGTGAACAGGCTGAGCAATCCGATGTCGGTGGAAAAAAGTTCTTTGAGTACGATGTCCATGGTTGGCTCCTTGTGTTGAGAGAGTGGTAATCGTCGTTTCAGGGCATGGGGGAGAGAGTGACTTCGCTTCCAGGGCGATACTCGCCGGTCAGACGCCAGTTGCCGAACTCTGGCGTGATCTGCACACGGTAATGGGCACTGCTGAGTTTGGGTAATGTTCCAGTGTAACCAGACCCGTTCCAGACCAGAGCGATGTCATGATCATCTCCGGGTCTTGTGGGATGCATGAGTTTCAAATTCAAAGACCCGGTCGGCGACGCGATGCTGCCGGCAAGGCTGACTCGCAAAGTGCTGCCCAGAGGAATCAACCGTGCAGTGAGCCCCAGTGTCTGGGCATTGCGGTCTCTTTCCTTGGTCTGATTGATTGCCTTGCCCTGCTTGTAATAGTCGTCCACGACCAGACCGTCATTGGACGTCACTGCAAACCACGCCGTTGTGAAACCACCAATGACAGCTAGGGTGGGCATGATCGCCAGCAGCCAGGGCCAGCGTTCACGATACCAGGGTTTAGGGGAGGCAAGGGAGCTCATGTTCATCTTCTCAGGAAGCTGGATTTGGTTTCGCTGACGAGTTCTGCATTGTCTTCAGCTTGTACACGGATCATCACGGGCGTAGAAGGTCCTTTGAGGTTTATTGGGTCAATCAGCAAACGAATCGGTACGTTGATGGATTGCTGTGGGCCGGCTTTCAAATCCTTTTCGTCGGCCACGACCTGAATATCATCCGCCCCGGTTGCCGTGATCCTGAACTTGTGAGTCTTGTCCTCCATGTTCAGGATTTGAACGGTATACAGGTTTTCAAGCCGGCCATCTTCGGTGGAGCGTGAAAGAGTCAGTCGGTCCCTAATGACCTCGGTGCGCAAAGGGACCCGGTTGGCAAGTGTGATCAGGAAAGCGACCAGGATTGAGGAAAGTATGCCTGTATAAACCAGGACACGCGGGCGGAACACATGGGACAGGATGTTCTTGTCCGCGTATTTGCCCTTCATGACATTTTCCGTGGTGTAGCGGATCAGGCCTTTCGGATAGCCCATCTTCTCCATCACTTGATCGCAGCCATCGATACAGGCGGCACAGCCGATGCACTCGTACTGGAGTCCCTTGCGGATGTCGATGCCGGTTGGACACACCTGCACGCAAATGCCGCAATCCACGCAGTCACCCAGCCCCTTGGCCCTGTAGTCGATCTTTTTGCTGCGAGGTCCGCGTGGTTCGCCACGGTTGTAGTCATAGCTGATGATGAGGGTGTCAGGGTCGAACATCACGCTCTGGAAGCGCGCATAGGGGCACATGTATTTGCAGACCTGTTCGCGCATGAAGCCGGCATTGCCCCAAGTGGCAAAGGCATAGAAAAAGATCCAGAAGGTTTCCCACGGGCCGGTGCTGAACGTCAGCAGTTCATTCCACAGCGTGGTGATGGGCGTAAAGTAGCCAACGAAGGTAAAACCCGTCCAGAAAGCGATTAGAAACCAGAGCAGGTGCTTGAGTCCGCGCTTGCGGATTTTTTCCGCATTCCAGGGGAGGGTATCCAGTTTCTTGCGAGCAAGGTGGCTGCCTTCGATCCATTCCTCGATCCACATGAAAATCTCGGTGTAAACGGTTTGTGGACAGGCGTAACCGCACCACAGACGTCCTGCCACTGCAGTGAACAGAAACAGGGAAAGCGCGGAGATGACGAGGAGGCCAGTCAGCCAGATGAAGTCCTGCGGCCACAGGGTCAGGCTGAAAATGTGGAACTTGCGCGCGGCAAGATCAAAGAGAACCGCCTGATGCCCGTCCCATTTCAGCCAGGGAAGGCCGTAATAAAGCAGCTGGGTAAACAGAACCAAGGCAACCCGCCAGTTTGCGAACCAGCCGTGAACAGCACGAGGCTGAATTTTCTGACGAACCTCGTAAAGAGATTGTTCTTCTTCGCCTGGAGGCTGTTGCGGCGCGGGAGAAGTGTTGAGTTCCATGGTCGAATCGACAGTCATCTGCTTTGTTTGTTGTAGATATCCGCTTTATACCATCGGAGGTTCTCGTATCGGTCCACTGAAGCCGATATGGGAACCACCGCCGCCATTGGTTCTGACGGCAGTGGGGATTCAGGCGAAATTACTGGGCAGCCGGTGCAGAGGCATCTGCCTGTGCTGCAGAAGTCCCGGCTGCATCAGCAGCACCTTCGACAGGTGCGGCTTCGGCCGGCATTGCCGGCGCTTCGGGTTTTGCCATGCCGCCTCCCAGACCATATACATAGGCGGTCAGCAGGTGAACCTTGGCTTCACCCAGCGCTTGAAGCTGCGCGGGCATGACACCATTGCGGCCCTTGTTGATGGTTTCGACAATGGCTTTTTCCGAACCGCCATACAGCCATACCTTGTCGGTCAGGTTCGGCGCGCCCATGGCGGCCATGCCCTTGGCATCCGCACCATGACAGGCGGCGCAGTTTGTATCGTAAAGGGCTTTACCGGCAGTCGCCAGACCGGCATCGTGATTGGCGCCGGAGAGTGACAGGACATAGTTGGCGACCTGTTTGGTGCCTTCTTCGCCCAGTGCAGCGCCCAGTGCGGGCATCACCCCCATGCGTCCATTGGCAATGCTGGACTTGATGCTTTCGGCATCCCCGCCATACAGCCAGTCCTTGTCGGTCAGGTTGGGGAAACCGGTTGCGCCGGCGGCATCGGTGCCATGGCATTGCGCGCAGTAGGTGTAGAACAAACGCTGACCCATTTCCCGGGCTTCGCCACTGGCAGCTACCTGTTCGACGGGCTGGCCCATGAACTGGTTGAAAACCGGATCGTATTTGGCTTTGGCATTCTCCATCTCCCTCGCATGCTCACCGAAAGATGTCCACCCCAGAATTCCCTTGAAACTGCCCAGTCCGGGATACAGCACGAGATAAACCGCTGCAAAAATCAGTGTGATCCAGAAGAGGTTGACCCACCAGCTGGGCAGGGGGTTGTTGAGTTCGACCAGGTCGCCATCCCAGCGGTGCTCCATTTCCTGTGCCTTTTCCCCGGGAGCGAGGCGCCGGGTTCTTTGCGACATCAGGAAGAGCGCCGTGCCAGCGATACTGACCACGGTCAGGATGATGATGTACCAACTCCAGAAAGGTGTATCGAATTCTTGCATCATTTTTCTCCGTTCAGATTGGAGGACGGAAGGTCATCGTTTTCTTCGAAGGGAATTTTCCCGTCTTCTTCGAACCTTGCCTTCCGGCTCGATCCATAAGCCCACCATACGATTCCGAGGAAGGTGATGAAGAACACCACCGTCACCAGGGTACCTATGAGGTTGTTGATATCCATGCAACCAAGGCTTACTGGGTTGATTTCATTGCACGGCCAAGACTTTGCAGATAGGCAATCATGGCATCCATTTCCGTCTTGCCTTCCAGCTCCTTGGGTGCGTTGGCGATTTCCTCATCCGAATAGGGATGACCCAGCGCCCTCAGGGCTTTCATCTTGGCCTGAATATCGTTTGCTTTCAGTGCGTTTTCCTGTAGCCAGGGATAGGCAGGCATATTGGATTCTGGCACCACATCCCGCGGGTTCAGCAGGTGAACGCGGTGCCAGTCATCCGAGTAACGTCCTGCCAGACGCTGGAGGTCCGGACCGGTGCGTTTGGAACCCCACAGGAACGGGCGGTCATAGACATATTCGCCCGCCACGGAGTAGTGGCCATAACGCTCCGTCTCCGCGCGGAATGGACGCACCAACTGCGAGTGGCAGCCGACACATCCTTCACGGATATAGAGGTCACGTCCGGAAAGTTCCAAAGCTGAATAAGGCTTGAGGCCCTGAACCGGCTCGGTCACATAGCGCTGGAAGTACAGCGGCACGATCTGAACCAGGCCACCCACACTCACGATCAGGATGGTGAGAATGATGAGCCAGCCGGTGTTTTTCTCGATGGTCTGATGCGTAAAAGCCATGATTGTTCTCCTTATCCCTTAAGCATGCGCATGAGCGGGTGCGGGAATCGGCGCATCGTTGACGGCCTTGCCCACGCTGATGGTTTTCCACACGTTGTACGCCATGATCAGCATGCCCGAGAAGAACATCAGGCCGCCAAGCAGGCGAATGGTGTAGAAGGGATACATGGCATTGAGTACCTGGGCGAAGCCGTATTGCAGCGTGCCGTCCGGGTTGGATGCGCGCCACATAAGACCCTGTGCCACGCCGGCAATCCACATGGCGGCGATGTACAGCACCACGCCGATGGTGGCGACCCAGAAGTGCGTCGTGACCAGCTTCATGGAATACATCTCCTCTCTTCCGAACAGGCGCGGGATGAGATAGTACAGCGAGCCGATGGAGATCATCGCCACCCAGCCCAGTGCGCCGGAGTGCACGTGGCCGATGGTCCACTCGGTGAAGTGCGACAGCGCGTTCACGGTCTTCACCGACATCATCGGACCTTCAAAGGTCGACATGCCGTAGAAGGACAGCGCGGTCACCAGGAACTTCAGGATCGGGTCGGTGCGCAGTTTGTGCCAGGCGCCGGACAGGGTCATGATGCCGTTCATCATGCCACCCCAGGAGGGGGCCAGCAGGATCAGCGAGAACACCATGCCGAGAGACTGTGCCCAGTCAGGCAGCGCTGAGTATTGCAGGTGGTGCGGGCCCGCCCACATGTAGGTGAAGTTGAGCGCCCAAAAGTGGACGATGGACAGGCGATATGAATAGATTGGCCGGCCAGCCTGCTTGGGGATGAAGTAATACATCATGCCCAGGAAGGCCGTGGTGAGGAAGAAGCCCACGGCATTATGGCCATACCACCATTGCACCATGGCGTCCTGAACTCCGGGATATACGGAGTAGGATTTGAGCCAGGAACCGCCGAAGAATGCGATCGGCAATTCGGCGCTGTTGACGATATGCAGAATGGCAATCGTCAGGATGTAGGCGCCAAAGAACCAGTTCGCCACGTAAATATGAGGCGTCTTGCGTTTGATGACCGTGCCAAAGAACACGATTGCGAACGCCACCCAAACGACAGCGATGAGAAGGTCGATGGGCCATTCAAGTTCGGCATATTCCTTGGAAGTGCTGATGCCGAGGATGAATGACACCGCTGCCAGTACGATGATGGCCTGCCAGCCCCAAAAGGTAAAAGCAGCCAGTTTCTCGGCAAACAACCTGACATGACAGGTTCGCTGAACGACGTAATAAATCACGGTAAACATCGCCGTACCGCCAAAACCAAAAATCACGGCGTTTGTGTGAAGCGGCCTAAGTCGGCCGTAGGTCAGCCACGGCAATTCGAAATTGAGCGCTGGCCATATAAGCTGTGCGGCAATGATGACGCCCACCAGCATGCCCACGATCCCCCAGATCACGGTCATGATGGCGAACTGCCGTACGATCTTGTAGTTGTACGTCGTCGCTTCCATAGGGACTCCCTCCTGTCACAAAGTTAAGGTTTTTGACCAAACGAAAAACTGGTTGGAACTTCTTATTTGGATAAATATATCCTTATTGTTGTTGTTTTGCAAACCTTTTTGTCTTTTTTATTTTCACTGGCCACTTCAAACAGGATAGACAAAAACCTGAAAATAAACAGCTTGTTGATTTTGCCGGTTGGGGAAATCTTAGGTGATCAAGTGCTTCAAAAAATTGATCTAAATCAATTATTAAAAAGTTTCAGCTACATTTTTTCCTTGTGGATCTTCCCTTTTGGAGGATCTTCTGCGGGTGTGTCGTCGTCATGAAGGATCGAGTGGGCCGGACCCTCCAGATCCTCAAATTGCTTGTGGTTAACCGACCAGATGAAAAACCAGGCAATGATGCCAATCAGGACCAGGCCAAGGGGAATGAGCAGAAACAGGATATCCATTCAACGTGTATAGGCGTGAGTCGTGGATGACGCCATCGCGCTACTTTGAAAATGCGTGAGTCGCAGTGCATTCAGCACAACCAGGAGTGAACTTGCAGACATGCCGATCCCGGCGATCCAGGGCGTCACGTGCCCCAGGGCCGCCAAGGGGATGGCGATGAGGTTGTAGCCAAGCGCCCAGGCAAGATTCTGATGAATGATGGCGCGGGTTTTTCGCGCGATGCCCACGCCATCCGAGAGTGCGACCAGACGGTTGCCGAGCATGACCATGTCCGCGGCGGCCTGCGCCACATCCGTGCCTTCGCCCATGGCAATGGAAACCTGTGCCTGGGCGAGCACCGGGGCATCGTTGATGCCGTCGCCGACCATGGCCACTACGTGTTTTTCGGCCTGAAGCTGTTTGACATAAGCCAGTTTGTCGTCCGGCATCGCCTCGGCCCGGACATGGTCGATGCCGATTGAGCTGGCAACCGATCGGGCCACGGATTCATTGTCGCCGGAGAGCAAATGAACCCGTATGCCCAGCGCCTTGAGCGAGACAATCGCGTCTGCAGCATCGGGCCGTATTGCGTCACCGAGTATCAGCCAGCCTATCAGGCCTTCCGGTCCGGTGAGTGCGAGCCGTGTCGCGGCAGGGTAAAACGTCACTTCGGGCAGAGCAGCGCCGGCAAAGGCAGGCTTGCCCAAACGATAATGCCGGCCACCTAGCTTGCCTTCGACCCCCTCGCCAGGATGATTGACCGGCATGTCGGCGGGCTGAATCGCACGGCCCGAGGCCTGCCTGATGGCGATGGCAATGGGGTGTTCCGAAGCGGCTTCCAGCGAGGCGGCAAAGCTCAGGACGTCTTCGCGGCTGTAGCCACTGGCGGGCTCGACTGCCAGCAAAGTCAGCTTGCCTTGGGTCAGTGTGCCGGTCTTGTCAAACACGATGTCGGTAACCTGGGCCAGTGTTTCCAGTGCGTGTCCACGCGTGGTCAGCAGGCCCAGTTTCGTGAGCCGGCCGGTGGCGGCGGTCAGGGCAGCGGGCGTGGCCAGACCCAGCGCACAAGGGCAGGTGATGACGAGAATGGATACGGTAATCCAGAATGCCTTGGCCGGGTCGATGACGTACCAGACAACTGCGATGATCGCAGTCAGCAACAGCAGCAGACCCACAAACCAGGATGCGGCACGATCCGCCATTTTGCCGATTTTCGGCTTTTCGCTATGCGCGCGGTCCAGCAAACGCACGATTGCGGACAATCGGGTTTCCTCGCCGGTTTTCTCCACTTTCATGACGACAGGGTTTTGCTGGTTGATCGTGCCGCCGATGAGGGGTTCGCCCGGTTTCCTGGAACGTGGTTCGGATTCTCCCGTGAGCATGACTTCGACCACGCTGGTGGTGCCTTCGACCAGGCTGCCGTCGGCGGGAATGGATTCTCCCGGTTTGATCAGCACGAAATCGCCGGGCGCAAGTTGCGCGGCAGGGACCACTTCCTCTGTTCTGGCGGGCCAGGCGGGCAGGCGTGTCGCCACGGCCGGGATCAGCTTGACCAGTTCTTCCGCCGCCTGGGCGCTGCGGCGGCGCGCATTCAGTTCCAGAAAACGGCCGGTCAACAACAGAAAAATGAACATGTTGACCGAGTCGTAATAGACATCGCCCTGCTGGGTGAATGTGGCCCAGACACTGGCCAGAAAGGCCGATCCCACCCCCAGGGCGACAGGAACATCCATGCCAAGTGTTCTACGTTTGAGGTCTTTCCACGCGCCCTGAAAAAATGGCCAGGCAGAATAGAAAATGACAGGAACGGTCAGGATCAGACTGGCCCAGCGCATCAGGGCGACGATATCCGGCGTCATTTCGGAAGGGTCGGCCGTGTAGGTGGGTAGGGCGTACATCATCACCTGCATCATTCCCAGACCCGCAATGGCCAGTCTTTTGATTGCCGAATTGCGCTCCTTGCGGAAGAGTTCTTCCTGCTTGCTGGCATCAAACGGGTGGGCGATATAGCCAATTGCCTGGATGGCGCGCAGAATGTCCGATAGCTTCAGCCGGCTCGAATCCCAGCGCACCCGCGCCCGCCGGGTGGCGTAATTGATCTCGACCGAAAGCACGCCGGGCAGTTGGGAGATATGCCGTTCGTTTAGCCACACGCAGGCGGCGCAGACGATGTTTTCGAGAATCAATGCGGCTTCGCGCATGTTTTCGGGCTCGATCCGGACAAAGCTTTGCTGGATTTCCGGCAGATCGTAGAGCCCCAGCTTTTCCAGTTCTGCCTGGGCGTCTTGCGGGGTGGGCGGCAGCGCGGTCCGGTGTTCGTAATAAGCTTCCTGGCCGGAATCGATGATGGTCTGGGCAACGGCCTGACAGCCCCGGCAGCAGGCAGCTTCGGTACGTTGCTTGTAGCAGATGGGGTAGCGGGCATGCTCCGGCACTGGCTGACCGCAGTGGAAACAGGCAGTTGCATTTGAAGCGGACTCAAAAAAAACGCCCATGCTTGCGGGAGAATTAGCCATGGGCGCGCAATTCCAGGCTCAAGTCTGTCCGTCTCGATCCGGTGACGGCCTGGTCGGAGGAGAAATGGTCAGATAGGTGTGTTTTTTGAAATCCTTTGCCTTGAACAGGGCCTTGTCGGGATGAAGTCTGGTCTGATTGGAAAGTCATGCGCATTTGAAGGCTTTTGCCAAATCCGGCAGGTTTCGCAGATACCTGAATGATACTGGACAGAAAAGCCAACTTGCGTGCAGTTTCCCGCAATTTGCCGATTTGCTTTCATTGATTCGTTCAATAGCAGTACTCGCTCCCTCTTCATGTTTGGGTCGGCGGAAAGAAACACCTTATATGAAGATAATATAATCTTAAAATATCAGTAAATCAATCTCAAAATTTTTGCTTCATCAAATTCAGGTAACGTGTTTAACAACCTATAGGGTCATGGCAGAATCAACGTATGATTCCCTGGCTATGTTCCGGTGCCGGTTTTCCACCCGTTGAAGAGTCGATGACCGAACCAAATGGATTGCTTGCGGCAGGGCTGGAACTCAATCCCGAACTGATCCTTGATGCCTACCGTAAGGGAATCTTTCCCTGGTTTAATCCGGGTGAGACCGTTTTGTGGTGGAGTCCGGATCCACGCATGGTTCTTTACCCATCGGCTTTCAGGATGTCACGTTCGTTGCGACAAAAAATCAAACGGGGGGGATATGAAATTCGTGTGGATTCGGATTTCGGTCAGGTGATTGCAGCGTGTGCCGCACCCCGCCCAAGTCAACATGGCACATGGATCGGTCCGGCCATCAGACAGTCCTATTCGGCGTTGCACGACATGGGCTACGCGCATTCGATCGAGACCTGGATTGATGGAGAGCTGGCTGGCGGATTGTACGGCCTTGCGATTGGCCGCATGTTTTTTGGCGAATCCATGTTTGCGCGACGCACGGATGCTTCCAAGCTGGCGCTGGCCCATCTGTGCCAGCAGCTGGAAAAGTGGAATTTCGGCTTGATCGATTGCCAAATGGAAACCGCACATCTTGCTTCAATGGGTGCCAGGCCCATCCGACGCACAGACTTTATCCAGGAAGTGGCACGCTTGGTAAAATTACAGCCGGTGCCAACACCCTGGTTATTTGACCCCATCCATGCATCCGACTGAACCGCCCTTTCTCAGGATTCAGTTTTATCTGACAGCGCCTTATCCATGCAGTTATCTGGATGGCTGGGAGGCACGATCACAGGTTGCGACACCAGCCCATCTCATCGGACCGGCAGCCTACAGTCGATTGATTCAGGCCGGATTTCGCCGCAGCGGCCATTACACGTACCGGCCGCATTGCAACGGTTGCAAACGATGCGTTCCGGTAAGAGTCAGGGTCGAGGAGTTCAGTGCAAACCGTTCCCAGCGCAGATGCCAGATGCTCAACCATGCCTTGGTGGTTGCAAGCCAGGAGCTGGTATTTGACGCAGAGCATTTCGATCTTTATCGCAGGTATCAGAGCATGCGCCACGCCGGGGGCGGCATGGATCAGGACGACAGCGATCAGTACTCGCAGTTTTTATTGTCCAGCCAGGTGAAGAGTAATCTTCTGGAGTTCCGCCTTGATGGCAAACTGGTCATGGTCAGCCTGATCGACCAGGTTCAGGATGGGTTATCGGCTGTTTATACCTTTTTCGAACCCGAGTTGTCGAAGCGCGGCTTGGGCACCTACTCTGTTCTGTGGCTGATCGATTATGCCCGCAAGCTTGGCTTGCCCTATCTTTACCTGGGGTACTGGATCAAGGATTCGCGCAAAATGGCTTACAAATCGAATTTTCGTCCACTTGAAGTCCTGCGCGACAACGAGTGGACAGTGCTTTGAGCTTGAGACCGATGGATTTCAGGCTGTACCTCTTGCTGCTTGTTTTGCCCTTGAGCCTCCTGGCGGGCTGTACATCTGTTCTGAAAGACCCGCGCATGCTCATCGTCAGCGATGCGAGGGCACTTCAGCCCATGGAGGGATTTGTTCCACTGCCTCATGAATCCAGGGTTTTTCACGAACCAGGTGCCGAGGCTTATGCCCGGCGGGTGGCATCGCTTCTGGACAAATCGATCAAAAGAGTCGAGGCTGCGCACAACCTGCCATTTGCCGAGCCGGTACGCATATTCATATGCGGTACCGAGGCCTGCTTCAAGCGATATGTGTTGACGCCGAAGCTGTCCGCGGCAGTCATCCCTGACAATCGCCTGATTCTGTCTCCCAATCTGAATGAACGTGAGAGCTGGCGGCTAGAACCATTGATGTTGCATGAACTTTCTCACCTGCACCTTGGCCAACGCGTTGGGCACTACCATTCGAATATTCCCGTCTGGTTTCATGAAGGCTGGGCATCGCTTACAGCTGATGGCGGGGGCGCGGAGTTCGCGACAGATGAACAAGCCTTCGAAGCCGCGCAAAACGGCAAACAGATCGATCTGGGCAAGCGGGATATCCCGGGAATGCGGCACAAGGCAGCTTCGTTCGATCTGAATATCCATGTTTTTTACCGGCAGGCCATGCTGCTGGTGAAGGCTCTTAAACAGCAGGATGCGGAGCGGTTCCGCAGACTGACGCTCGCCCTGCAGAACAATCAGGATTTTGAAATCGCTTTCTGGGACATCTATGGTGCAGGCCCGCAAACGATATTGGCCGATGCCCTGAATCCGGAAAGCGCCGATAATAAAGCGGCCGCGCCCGCCCAATAAGTCATCATGAAAACCTATCTCGATCTTTTGCGACATGTGCGTGACACCGGCGTGCGAAAGTCGGACCGCACAGGCACCGGTACCGTTTCCGTTTTTGGTTATCAGATGCGGTTCAATCTGGACCAGGGCTTCCCGCTGGTCACCACGAAAAAATGCCACCTGCGTTCCATCATCCATGAATTACTCTGGTTTCTGAAGGGCGAGACAAATGTTCGCTATCTGAAGGAAAACGGTGTCAGCATCTGGGACGAATGGGCTGATGAACAGGGCGAACTGGGTCCGATTTATGGCTACCAATGGCGCTCCTGGCCCGCACCGGACGGCCGTCACATCGACCAGATCCGGCGCGTGCTGGATGATCTGAAAAACAATCCGGATTCGCGCCGCATTATCGTTTCGGCCTGGAATGTGGCGGATCTCGATAAAATGGCGCTGGCACCCTGCCATGCCTTTTTCCAGTTCTATGTGGCCGATGGCAAGTTATCCTGCCAGCTTTACCAACGCAGCGCGGACCTGTTCCTCGGCGTGCCGTTCAATATTGCAAGCTATGCCTTGCTGACCATGATGGTGGCGCAGGTAACTGGCCTTGAGCCTGGTGATTTTGTGCATACCCTGGGTGATGCACATATCTACCTGAATCATCTGGATCAGGTCAATGAGCAGCTTTCCCGCGAGCCCCGCCCATTGCCAAACATGCGGCTTAATCCGGAAGTAAAGGATTTGTTCGCATTCAAGTTTGAAGATTTCACCCTGGAAGGGTATGACCCGCACCCAGCGATCAAGGCGCCGGTGGCAGTGTGAGGTAAGACGTGGGGGAAAAAGCGGCAAAGCCAAGAATCTCCATTATTTCGGCGCTGGCAAAAAACCGCGTCATCGGCATCAACAACACGCTGCCATGGCGATTGCCGGAGGATCTGAAATATTTCAAGGCGCTCACACTCGGCCACCATATCCTGATGGGCCGCAAGACCTATGAGTCGATCGGCAAGCCTTTGCCAGGCCGGATAACCGTAATCATCACACGGGGTGACTATCCCGCGCCGGAGGGTGTGAAGATTGCCCACTCGATTTCCGAAGCCATCGAAATGGGCGCCAATGATCATGAGGTTTTTTTTGTTGGCGGCGCGCAACTCTACGCTCAGGCATTGCCGCTGGCGGACAGACTGTATCTGACGGAAATTCAGGCCGAGGTTCAAGGGGACGCCTGGTTTCCTGATTTCGACAAAGGTCACTGGCGCGAAATCAGCCGTGAGCGGCGCTACGATGACAAGAGTGGTTTGGAATACCACTTCGTCATTTATGATCGCTTGTAGAATGCATGGTACCCAGAAAAAAAAGCGGGGCTTGCGCCCCGCTTGATTTTTCTGGAACAGCCCCGATCAGCTGAGTACTTCAGCCCAGATGTTTTGTGCCCAGGATTCAGCGTAAGCCAGATTGATTTCGTCGCCCTGGCCTGTGGCGCCCCCGTCCGGTTGAGTGACGTAGCCCTTTTCCTTGTCGAAGCGGAACACGTTGGCGACATAGCCCGCCGTGGTGTCGGAGGTCGCGGAGTAACAGGTGTTGGCCACGACCGGAACGGAAATGGGCGGACGGCCCGCCAGCATTTCGACGATGGACGCCGCGGCGATCTTGGCGTGGTTGGTTGCCATGTGACCTGACTTGGGCAGGTTGGACAACACAGAATCGCCAATGATGTGCACGTTGGGCACGGTGGTGGATTCGAACGAATCCAGCTTGACCGTACACCATACGCCACCGCTGTCGTTGCGAGCACCTGCCATGCCACACACTTCGCCGGCACGCTGCTTGGGCACCACGTTCATGACATCGGCTTTCACATCGTCAAATTCGGTGGAAACAATCATCTTGTTGCCATCAACGGCGCGCGGCGCATTGTTGGCCCGGTATTCGATCATGCCGGGATAGTGCGTATTCCAGGCCCAGGTGAAGAGTCCCTTCTTGGATGCAATATCGGGGTTACCGTCCAGCAGGATGATCTTGGACTTGGGCTTGGCTTTCTTGAAATAGCTGGCCACCATGCAGGCACGCTCGTAAGGTCCGGGCGGGCAGCGATAGGGTGCAGTGGGCACCGACATGACGAATACGCCACCATCCGGCATGGCCTCAAGCTGCTTGCGCAGATGGGCGGTTTGCGGGCCGGCCTTCCAGGCGTGAACCACCTTTCCTGCTGCTTCGGCTTCCTTGTAGCCGCCAACAGAGTCGGTTAATACTTCAACCCCGGGGGCCAGCACCAGGCGATCATAGCTGAGGCTGCCGCCGGATTTGAGCTTGACTTCGCGTTTGCCGGGATCGACACCGACCACGTAGTCCTTGACCATCTTGATGCCATGCTTGGACAGGTTGCCGTAACCATGCGTGATGTCGTTCATGGACTTCATGCCGGCAAGCACCCAGTTGGAAATGGGACAGGACACGAAGTTGTCATTGGGCTCGACGATGGTGACTTCGATGTTCGGTCCCCATTTGCGAATGTACTTGGCACACGTTGCGCCACCGAAACCTGCACCGACCACCACAACCTTGGGGTTGCCCTTCATGGCAGATGAACCGCCTTGCGTGGCGCAACCGGCTATCAGGGTAGAGGCGGCGCCGGCACCGGAAACTTTCAGAAAATCGCGACGATTGATACTCATTATTGTCTCTCCCGGAATTATTTCAGGCTGGCGAAGTAGGCGCCCATGGCTTCAAATTCGGCATCGGTATAGCCGGCTGCATGCTTCTTCATGATGGAAGCGGGGCGGGTACCAGACTTGAAGTCCTTCATGGCTTGTACAAAATAGCCTTTTTCAAGGCCGGCCAGGCTGGGAATGGCCCCCCCGCTTTTACCGCCTGGCCCATGGCAGGATAGGCAGGTTGCGGAAATGGCTTGGGTACGGATATCAGCTGCATGCGCCGGGGCGAGCGCTGCGATGGACATGCCTGCAATGAGCAGGATTGACTTCTTATGCATAGACTCCTCCAGAAGAGTGGGTTCCTAAACGATACCGGGTAATCAACCCGACATGGTTGCCTGTGGATTGGGAGCAATAGCCCTTGGTCCAGCGGTGCTATTTTGGTGTAGTAAATTTGAACTGTCCAACAGGAAACTCTTATATAGCGAGGGGTTTCAGCCGGCCTGGCTCAATTTGGCGCGCCAAGGCTTGCTGCACGACGTACACGGTCTTCGATTTCCAGGCGTGCTGCGGGTTCATCCCATGCTTCGCTCAACCAGCCGCCCAGATTGGAAACCGCGATGTTCCCGAGCGCTTCGATCCAGTCCGGATTTTCATTCAAAGCCGGGATGTAGTGAAATGTCTTGCCTCCCGCGTGAATGAAAGTCTCCTGTCCCTCCTGGGCGATTTCCTCAAGCGTTTCGACGCAATCCGCAATGAAGCCGGGGCAGACCACATCCACTCTTCCAGTTCCGGCATGACCAAGCTCTTCGAGCGTTTTGGCCGTATAGGGCTGAAGCCATTCTGCCTTGCCAAAACGCGATTGGAACGTCACGCGATACTGTTCCGTGCTCAGGCTCAGTGCCTCGGCGATCAGGCGGCCGGTTTTCTGGCATTCGCAATGATAGGGGTCGCCCTTGTCCAGCGTGTAACGCGGCAGGCCATGGAAACTCATGACCAGAACGTCCGGTCGGCCATTCTGTTGCCAGTAGTCGCGGATGTTGCGGGCCATGGCGCGGATATAGCCCGGGTCGTCATGATAGTGCTTGACGGTGCGCAGGGCGGGTGCATTGCGCATGCGGGAGAGATGCGCGAATGCCGCATCATTGGCGGTCGCAGTCGTGGAAGCCGCATATTGCGGATACATCGGCAGCAACAGGATGCGGTCGCAGCCTGCCGCTTTTAGTTTGTCCAGGCCGCTGGCAATGGAAGGTGTGCCATAGCGCATGGCGTACTCGACCTGGAACGGCGACTCGATTCGCTCACCCAGCCAGCCTCTCAAAAGCTTGGCCTGTCGCTCGGTGTGAACCCTGAGCGGCGATCCTTCCGCCATCCATATGCTGGCGTATTTGGCGGCGGATTTCTTGGGCCGCGTGTTGAGGATGATGCCGTTCAGGATCAGCCACCAGATCGGCTTGGGGATCTCGACCACGCGCGGATCGGAGAGGAATTCCTTCAGATAGCGACGCAATGCCGGAGCAGTGGGCTCATCGGGAGTGCCCAGATTGATGAGCAGGATGCCGGTCCTGGCCAGGTTTCCGTGTTGGAATGGCGGTTCGGTAAGAAAAGTCATCAGTGATAGGACAACGCGTTGGAAAGCAGCCTGGCGGTGATGTCAACGATGGGGATCACTCGCTCGTACGCCATGCGGGTGGGGCCGACCACGCCCAGGGTGCCGACAACCTGGCCATCCACTTCATAGGGCGCAGTGACCAGGCTGCATTCGTCCAGTGGCAGCGTGCTGGACTCTCCGCCTATGAATATTTGCACACCCTGTGCGTTTCGGGATTGTTCCAGCAAAGTCAGCAAGGAGGTTTTTTGTTCGAAGGCGTCAAACAGCCGGCGCAGGTTTTGCATGTTGGCGGAGAGGTCATCCACATTGAGAAGATTATGGCTGCCGGAAACGACCACTGTTTCGCGCTGGCCTTCAAGCGCCTCGGAACCGGCATTGACCGTCGCCGTCATCAGGGCCTGCATGTCATCGCGCATCCGTCCAAGTTCTTCCTTGAGCGCCAGGCGGACCTGGTCGAAGGTACGCCCGGCAAAGTGGCGATTGAAATAGTTGGCGGATTCGATGAGCTGGGACTGGCTATATGCCTTGTCAGTCAGCAGGACCCTGTTTTCGACATCGCCTTCCTGGGTGACGATGATCAGCAAAACGCGTTTTTCGGACAGGCTTAGGAACTCGATCTGACGAAAGGCAGGGTTGCGGCGAGGCGTCAGCACCAGGCCGGCAAAGTGGGTCAGGTCGGACAGCAGCGTGGAGGCGTTGGAGAGCAGCTTGTGCGGATCGTCAGGCGCAAGCTGTCTTTCCAGCTGGCCCAGAGCATCCTGCTCAAGCGGGCGAACGGTCAGCAAGGTGTCGACGAAAAACCGGTATCCGCGCGGTGTCGGGATCCTGCCGGCAGAAGTGTGCGGGCTGGCGACAAAGCCCATTTCCTCCAGATCCGACATGATGTTGCGGATGCTTGCGGGCGACAGGTCCAGGCCGGAATGACGTGAGAGCGTGCGCGAGCCGACCGGCTCGCCTTCGGCGATGTACCGTTCAACAAGAGTTTTCAGCAGAGAGCGGGCGCGGTCGTTCAGCATGTGCAGCTCCAACAATAAAGTTCATTCTAACGTGATGTTCGTATAATGGGGGCTATGCCTAAACCTTTCCATACCGTTGCCCTGGTGGGCAAATGCGACAGTGCTGCCATTGGCGGGCCTGTTCAGCATCTTGCAGGTTTCCTGACCGGGCAGGGTTATCAAGTAGTGCTGTCCAGCCAGACTGCGGAAAGACTGAACATCTCGGGGTATCAACGAGCCAGCCTGTCCGAACTGGCCCAGGCAGTTGACGTTGTCGTGGTGCTGGGTGGCGATGGCACCATGTTGTCGATTGCGCGGGCTCTGGCGCCCTATCCCGTCCCCCTGATCGGGGTTAACCAGGGCCGCCTCGGTTTCCTGACCGACATTACCATCGAAAACATGGAACACGAGCTTGCGCGCATGCTGGCGGGCGAATACGATGCCGAGGAACGCATCGTGCTCTCCGCCAGGGTGGATCGTGACGGCAAGGTGGTGACCGAGGCTTCCGCTTTAAACGATGTGGTGGTCAGCAAGGCGGGCACGGGCCGCCTGATCGAGTTTGAAGTCATCATCGACAATGAATTTGTCTACACCCAGCGATCGGATGGACTGATCGTCGCCACGCCCACGGGCTCGACGGCCTATGCGCTTTCTGCCGGAGGACCGATACTTTTCCCCACGCTGGAGGCCATTGCGCTGGTGCCGATTTGCCCGCACACCCTGTCGGCACGGCCGATTGCCGTCAGCAGTCAGTCGCATGTCGACATCATTCTGCATCGTGCCGATGACGCGCGTGTGCATTTTGACGGACAGGGGTTTTTTGACCTGCAACCCAATGACCGGGTGCGCATCTATCGCGTACCCTTCAACGTCACCCTGCTGCATCCTAAACATTACAGCTACTACGATACCCTGCGGCAGAAGCTGCACTGGGGCAAGCAGCTTTAATTCATCCGGCAATGCTGCGACATCTCTCAATCAGGGATTTCATTCTGGTGGAATCACTGGAAATCGAGTTCCAATCAGGCCTCACCGTTCTGACAGGCGAAACCGGCGCGGGAAAATCCATTCTGCTCGATGCTCTGTCCATGGTTCTGGGTGACAGGGCGGAATCGGGCATCATCCGGCAAGGTGCCAGAAAGGCCGAGATCAGCGCGGAATTCGATGTCACCCGATTGCCCCAGACCAGACTCTGGCTGGAAGAAAACGGTCTCGACTCAAACGCTGAATTTTGCATCCTTCGTAGGCTGGTGGAAATCGAAGGACGCAGCCGCGCTTTCATCAATGGCTCGTCAGTGACGTTGGCACAGCTCAGGGAACTGGGTGAGCAACTGGTGGATATCCACGGCCAGCACGCGCACCACGCACTTCTCAAGCAATCGGTGCAACGCGAATTGCTCGATGAGTACTCGGGTGGGCGTGTCGAGGCATCCGAAACCCTTCATGCATGGCAGGCATGGCAGTCGGCCAACAGACACCTTCTGGCGGCAAATGAACAGGCAGGCGCCCGGCTATTGGAAAGGGAAGGCTTGGAATCGGCCAGAGCCGAGGCAGAGCATTTTCTCGAGGATATGCGCCATTGGGAGGAGTTCCAGGCCGAGCACCAACGTCAGACACATATGTCCGGTTTGATCGAATCCTCCGCAAAAATGCTGGTGGCGCTCGAGGATGAAGAAACCGGCGTGTTACGGCAACTTGGCTTGTTGCGGAATCTTTTGCAGGACATGCTGGAAAAGGATGCGAGCTTGTCGAACGAGATGACATTGCTGGATTCGGCAATCAGCAACCTCGATGAGCTAATGCATCAATTCGGCCGCTATGCAGACAGGCTGAATCTCGATCCAGAGCGGCTTGCCGACCTCGATCGACGCATGACCGAAGTAATGAGAATCTCGCGCAAGCACCGTCTTGCGCCGGCAGATATGCCAGAACGGTATGCCTCGTGGCAAGCCAGACTTGCGGAGCTGGATGCGCAACAGGATTTGGAATTTCTTGAGCAGGAACAGAAACGCGCGAAATCCGCCTATGAGGAAAACGCGAGACGATTAACGGCGAAGCGGGAAAAAGCCGCACTGTCGCTATCCCGGGCAGTAACGGAAACCATGGCTGAACTGGCGCTGGGTGACGGGAAATTTGCGGTGAGATTGACGCCCTGTTCGCCACAGTCACATGGCATGGAGGATGTCGATTTTCTTGTCACCAGCCATGCAAGCCTGCCGCTTGGGCCGCTGGACAAAATCGCTTCAGGCGGAGAATTATCTCGAATCAGCCTGTCGATTCAGGCAGCGTTATCAGGCGTTGCAGGTGTGCCGACGATGATTTTTGACGAGGTGGATGTCGGAATCGGCGGTGGCGTGGCAGAAGCCGTGGGCCGAAGGCTGGCACAGTTGGCATCAAGCCGACAGGTCATGGTGATCACTCATTTGCCGCAAGTTGCCGCGTGGGGAAGCAACCATCTGCGCGTCAGCAAGCTGACAGGGCAGGACAGGGTAATCAGTCAGGTGGAGCAGCTTGATAGGGAGGACAGGGTATTTGAAATTGCGCGCATGCTCGGTGGCCGGGAAATTACTGAAACAACCCTGAAACATGCCCGTGAAATGCTGGCATCCACAGGTACCGGAAAATCAGGACGGAGCCGAACGCGATCCGGCTGATCAATGCGACAGGGTTACTTCTTCGGACGGTGCGGGCAAGCATTTTTAACGCAGTCGGCATAAATCTGCAATGAGTGGTCATGTATGTTGAAACCCCGTTCCTGGGCGATTTTCTTTTGACGCTTTTCGATTTCCGCGTCATAAAACTCTTCTACGCGCCCACATTGCAGACACACCAGATGATCATGATGCTTGCCTTCATTCAACTCGAATACGGCCTTGTCACTGTCAAAATGGTGGCGTATCAGTAACCCGGCTTGCTCAAACTGAGTCAGTACACGGTAGACCGTTGCGAGTCCGATGTCCTGCCCGTCGTCCTGCAACAGCTTGTAAACTTCCTCGGCGGTCATGTGGCGTTTGCTGCTTTGCTCGAACAGATCGAGGATTTTCAGACGTGGCAGAGTAGCCTTGAGACCGATATTCTTCAGGTCGCTGGGATGGCTCATGCAGAACTCCGAATCGAATTGAGAACGGTTATGATAACGCTTTTGCTGAATGTCTTCGGAGTGGTGGATTGAAAGTCTTGGCTCGGTACCCAGTTGTTCTTGTTGCCATATCGCTTGCCCTTGCAGCATGCAGTACAAGGAATATTCCCCTGTCACCCCATCGCATCGATGTGCAGCAGGGCAATGCCCTGGAACAGGAAGCAATCGAAAAGCTCAAAACAGGCATGACGCGTTCGCAAGTGCGTTTTTTGCTGGGCACCCCTTTGCTGGTTGATCCATTCCACAGTAACCGGTGGGATTATGTCTACAACTACCGCTCTGCCGGCAAGTTGACCGAGAAGAAACGGCTGACGCTGTTTTTTGAGGGCGATGTTCTGGCGCGAATCGATGGCGAAGGGCTGGTATCTCAGAGTGGCCCTGCCATTGCCAGGGCAGGGGAAAGCCGAACTCAGGCCAGCGAGAAGAATGTTCAAGCCGACGTTCCTGCACGAACCTTGCCTGCGGATGAGGTCAAGTCATCCGGGGCGATGACAGCCAGCGCGTCTCGGCAAAAAGAGCTGGCCAATCAGATCGAGGATAGCCTGAACAAGACTTCCATAGTCCCGCCCCTCCAGCAGCCTGATGGACAGGCCAGCAATGTGAACAGGCCTGCTCCCGTCAAGGATAGTCCTCCCGAATCAGTCCGGTTGCAGGTGGAATCCAGTGTCGAGACAGTTAAACCGGATGTCATCCCTTCGTTTTCCGGTGCGTCTCAGCTTGGCAAAGGCATCGAAGAACAGATATTGACGGCCTTGAATGCATGGGCTGAAGCCTGGCGGTCACGTGACGAAGAGGCCTATATCGCCGCCTATGCAGTCGATTTTCGCCCACAGGGTGGCTTGAGCCGGGCAGAATGGGAAAAGCGCAGACGTCTGCTATTGGGCCTGTCGCGCAAAATCGATCTCAAGCTTGAGTCTGTTACAACTGATATCCAGGGTGAGGACAAGGCACTGGTTATTTTCAATCAGTTATACAGATCCGATTCCTATCAGGATGCGGTCATCAAGCAATTGAAGTTTGTTCTCGTGGATGGGCGCTGGCTAATCGAGGAGGAGAAAGTCCTGGGCCCGCTCAAGGTCAGGAAATGAATCAGATCAAGACAGTCGTTGCCGGCGTTTCCGGCCGGATGGGACGTGCACTGCTGGAAGCGGTCTTTCAGGATGCTGGATGTATTTTGCATGGTGCGCTGGATCGCTCAGGTCACACAGGTATCGGCCAGGATGCCAGCCTGTATGGCGGGACGCCAGGCATGGTTATCACTGATAGCCTGGATGATGCCCTGAGAGGGGCAGATGTCCTGGTCGATTTCACGAGACCCGAAGCCACATTACGCTACCTCAATGCCTGCCGCAAAGCAAAGGTCAATCTCATTATCGGCACCACTGGTTTCGATGCCAATGGCAAGGTGGCCATCGAACAGGCTGCCGCGGAGATCGGCATCGTTTTTGCCCCGAATTTCAGCGTGGGCGTCAACCTGCTGATGAAACTGGCTGAAACTGCCGCAAAGGTGCTGAGTGAAGGATACGACATCGAAATCATCGAAGCACATCATCGTCACAAGGTCGATGCGCCATCCGGTACCGCCCTGGGTATCGGTCAGGCCGTGGCAGGCGCGCTGGGGCGTGACCTCAAAACCTGCGCGGTCTATGGCCGTGAAGGTGTAACTGGCGAGCGCAAGCCCGATACCATCGGTTTTGCAGCCGTGCGTGGCGGTGACATCGTGGGAGATCACACCCTGCTGTTTGCAGGCATCGGTGAGCGCGTCGAGCTGACCCACAAGGCCAGCAGCCGTGCCACCTTTGCACAAGGCGCGCTGCGTGCCGCAAAGTGGCTGCAAGGCAAGGGCCCGGGACTCTATGATATGCGCGACGTGCTGGGTTTGAAATAGGAAACCGTAATGAACAAAGTCAAGGTTTACAGCACGGGCACCTGTCCCATCTGCGTCAAGGCCAAGGCCTTTCTCGACAAACGGGGCGTTGCCTATGAAGAAGTGCGGATCGATCTAGACCGCGCCGCCATGAAGGAATTTTCAGTTGTCACCAACGGTGCACGCACCGTGCCGCAAATCGTGGTGGACGGCAAATGCATCGGCGGATTTACCGAGTTGACCGAACTCCACATGGAGGGCGGGCTGGATCATCTGATTCCCTGAACTATTCGGAAATTACGGCAACTTCATTGCCGTGACATGACTCACAAGGTATAATTCGCTCTCAATTCGGGCAAGCCGGTAACCCGGTGTCTGACCCTGTCTCTGTCACCCTTAGCTTTTTTGGAGTTTTCCTGTGCCCAAGGCCCAGCCCGCCCTCCTTGTGCTTGCCGACGGCTCGGTATTTCGCGGACTTTCCATTGGCGCCGACGGCATGACGACCGGGGAAGTGGTATTCAATACCGCCATGACCGGGTATCAGGAAATCCTCACTGATCCATCCTATTCGCGTCAGATTGTCACATTGACTTATCCGCACATCGGAAACTACGGAGTCAATGCCGAAGATGTCGAGGCCGATCGCATCCATGCCGCCGGGTTGGTGGTTCGGGATGTGCCGCGGCTGTATTCGAATTTCCGTGCCAATCAGTCTTTGACCGATTATTTGAACGCACAAGGCATTGTTGCCATCGCCGATATCGATACCCGCCGCCTGACACGCATTCTTCGGGAGAAGGGTGCGCAGAATGGCTGCATCATGGCAGGACGCACCGATGAAGCAGAAGCCCTTGAGGCGGCGCGCGCGTTTCCCGGTCTGGCGGGCATGGATCTGGCGCAGGTCGTCACCAGCGCCAAAGCCTATGAATGGAGCGAGGGTGAATGGTCGCTGGGCAAGGGTTATCTGCCGCGCAGCCAGGAAAGGTTTCATGTTGTGGCTTACGACTACGGCGTCAAGCGCAACATATTGAGAATGCTCGCTTCGCGCGGCTGCCGTCTGACGGTGGTGCCGGCCAAAACCCCGGCCGACGAGGTGCTGGCGATGAATCCGGATGGCGTGTTTCTCTCTAATGGCCCGGGCGATCCGGAACCCTGTGATTACGCCATCAATGCCATCAAAACCATCGTTGAAAAACAGGTGCCCACTTTTGGCATTTGCCTGGGCCACCAGTTGCTGGCGTTGGCCTCCGGCGCCAAGACGGTGAAGATGAAATTTGGCCATCACGGCGCCAATCACCCGGTCAAAGACCTGGAAACCGGCCGTGTGGCGATCACCAGCCAAAACCACGGCTTTGCCGTGGATGCGGCCACCCTGCCTGCCAATATCAGAACCACGCACGTTTCATTGTTTGATGGCTCCTTGCAAGGCATTGCGCGTACCGACGCGCCGGCCTTCTCCTTCCAGGGCCACCCCGAGGCAAGTCCGGGGCCGCACGATGTTGCGTACCTGTTTGATCGTTTCATCAACTTGATGAAAGAAAAAAATGTTTGAACCACAGAGACACAGAGTCACAGAGTTTTTCCTTGGTGCTTTTCTCCGTGCCCCTGTGACTCTGTGGTGAATAAGTTTTATGCCCAAACGTACAGACATCCATTCCATCCTCATCATCGGCGCAGGCCCCATCATCATCGGCCAGGCGTGCGAATTCGATTATTCCGGCGCGCAGGCCTGCAAGGCGTTGAAGGAAGAAGGCTACAAGGTCATTCTGGTCAACTCCAACCCGGCGACCATCATGACCGACCCCGACATGGCGGATGTGACCTACATCGAGCCCATTACCTGGCAGGTGGTGGCGAAAATCATCGAGAAAGAACGCCCGGATGCGCTGCTGCCTACCATGGGCGGGCAAACCGCGCTCAACTGTGCGCTCGACCTGGCTCGGCATGGGGTGCTGGAAAAGTTCAATGTCGAGATGATCGGCGCCAAGAAAGAGGCCATCGACAAGGCCGAAGACCGCGAGAAATTCAAGCAAGCCATGACACGGATCGGCCTGGGCTCGGCACGTTCCGGCATTGCCCACAGCCTCGAAGAGGCCAAGCAAGTGCAGGCTGGTATCGGTTTTCCGGTCATCATTCGTCCTTCTTTCACCATGGGCGGCACTGGCGGCGGCATTGCCTATCACATGGATGAGTTCGTCGATATTTGTACGCGCGGCCTCGAGGCTTCGCCTACCCATGAGCTTCTGATTGAAGAGTCGCTCATCGGCTGGAAAGAATACGAGATGGAAGTGGTGCGCGACCGCAAGGACAACTGCATCATCGTCTGTTCCATCGAAAACCTTGACGCCATGGGCGTGCATACTGGCGATTCGATCACTGTCGCCCCTGCGCAGACGCTGACTGACAAGGAATACCAAATCATGCGTGATGCGACGCTGGCGGTATTGCGCGAGATCGGTGTCGATACCGGCGGCTCGAACGTGCAGTTCTCGGTCAACCCCAAGGATGGGCGCATGGTGGTGATCGAGATGAATCCACGCGTATCGCGTTCCTCGGCGCTGGCGTCGAAGGCAACCGGCTTTCCCATTGCCAAGGTGGCAGCCAAGCTGGCAGTGGGGTATACCCTGGACGAACTGGCCAACGATATTACAGGCGGGGCGACACCGGCTTCGTTCGAGCCAACGATCGACTACGTGGTGACCAAGATTCCACGCTTTGCCTTCGAAAAATTTCCCCAGGCAAACAGCCGCCTGACTACGCAGATGAAATCCGTCGGCGAAGTGATGGCGATGGGCCGTACCTTCCAGGAGTCGCTGCAAAAGGCCCTGCGCGGACTGGAGGTCGGTGCCGATGGCCTGGACGAGAAAACCGCCGACAAGGACGAGATCGAAGCCGAGCTGGGGGATCCGGGCGCCGAGCGTATCTGGTATGTGGCAGACGCCTTCCGCATCGGCATGACCATCGATCAGGTCCATCAACAGACCCATATCGATCCCTGGTTCCTGCGCATGATTCAGGAGATCGTCGAAGTCGAAAACGAAATCAGACAGAAGCGGCTCGAGGATTTGGGTAGGGACGACCTGTGGCGGCTGAAACGCATGGGTTTTTCCGACCGGCGCCTTGGCAAACTCCTCAATACCGACCAGCACGCGGTGCGTGCGCGTCGCCACGCGCTCGGCGTGCATCCGGTTTACAAACGCGTGGACACCTGCGCGGCAGAATTCGCTACCCCCACGGCCTATATGTATTCGACCTATGAGGAGGAATGCGAGGCCAGCCCGACCGATCGCAAAAAGATCATGGTACTCGGCGGCGGGCCGAACCGGATTGGCCAGGGCATCGAGTTCGACTATTGCTGTGTGCATGCCGCATTTGCCATGAAGGAAGATGGCTATGAAACCATCATGGTCAACTGCAATCCAGAGACTGTATCGACGGATTACGATACCTCGGACCGGCTCTATTTCGAGCCGCTGACCCTGGAAGACGTCCTGGAAGTGGTGCGGGTGGAAAAACCCATCGGTGTCATCGTGCAGTACGGTGGGCAGACGCCACTCAAACTTGCGCGCGACCTGGAAAAAAACGGTGTGCCCATCATTGGCACCTCGCCAGACATGATCGATGCCGCTGAGGATCGTGAGCGGTTCCAGCAGATGTTGCACAGGCTGGGTCTCAAGCAACCGCCGAACCGCACCGCGCGTACCGAAGAGGCCGCCCTGGAACTGGCGCAGCAGATCGGCTACCCGCTGGTAGTGCGGCCGAGCT
>JACAED010000041.1 GCA_013389025.1 Hydrogenophilaceae bacterium | reverse complement strand
CACATGGGTTTGCAGGCCCGGCTGATGAGCCAGGCCTTGCGCAAGCTCACCGCCAACATCAAGCGCACCAACACGCTGGTCATTTTCATCAACCAGATCCGCATGAAAATCGGCGTCATGTTCGGCAACCCCGAAACCACCACCGGCGGCAATGCGCTCAAGTTCTACGCCAGCGTGCGCCTCGACATCCGCCGCGTGGGCGGGATCAAGAAGGGCGACGAAGTCATCGGCAACGAAACCAAGGTCAAGGTCGTCAAGAACAAGGTCTCGCCGCCATTCAAAGAGGCATTCTTCGACATCCTCTACGGCGAAGGCATCTCGCGCGAAGGCGAGATCATCGAACTGGGCGTGGCAAATAAGATCGTCGACAAATCAGGCGCCTGGTATGCCTATGGCGGCGAGAAAATCGGCCAGGGCAAGGACAACGCGCGCGAATTCCTGAAAGAGAATCCCGCCATCGCCCAGGAAATCGAGGCAAAAATTCGTGCTGCATTGGGCATCAAGAATTCCGCGCCCGCCGAAATCGAGGTTGAAGCCTGAGCGTGGTCAAGAAAGAAGGAAAGCTTCCACCCCTACGCGACCGGGCCATGGCCTATCTTGCCCGGCGCGATCACACACCGCTGGAGCTGGCCCGCAAGCTTCAGCATGCGGGTTACGAAGAAGATGACATACAAACCGTGCTTGATGAACTCAGCCAACGTGGCTGGCTGTCGAGTCATCGTTTCGCCGAAAATTACGTCACGCAAAAACTAGAACGATTCGGCGGCCAGAAACTGGCTTACGAACTGCGCCAGAAGGGCGTGGAAGAATCAGTTGTCCAGCAGGTACTTGAAGAGACAAAAGATACCGAACTGGAGCGCGCCCGCGAAGTCT
Source organism: Hydrogenophilaceae bacterium (assembly GCA_013389025.1). Classification (GTDB taxonomy): domain Bacteria; phylum Pseudomonadota; class Gammaproteobacteria; order Burkholderiales; family Thiobacillaceae; genus UBA6918. Next base: position 10,195 of record JACAED010000041.1, on the reverse strand, counting down.
GGCGCAAGAAATTCGGCAAGCCGCCCGCCGATCAAAAAGAAAAAGCCCGACAAATTCGATTTCTGCAGAGCAGGGGATTTTCGGCAGAAACCATCAGCAGGGCAATGCACCGCGATACTTCAACAGAGTAAAGTTGACAATATTTCAGATTCTTCGAATCAAGTTGCATAACGCGACAACATGGCAAGTCGACAGGTCATGAATCGCTCAAGGATGCTACAGCCTTATTGGTTTTTTGGTTTTGCCGAGGTGAATTTGAGTATTTCCACAACGCCCTGCGCCAATGTTCCAGCTTGTTGGCGAATACTTCAAAACCGTATTTCTCAACCAGGGTTTGATCCTTGGCCAGCAAATTCCGACCGATGGCAAAATGACCTGTTTGATAACCCATGATATCCAGGATTGTTGGTGCAATATCCAGTGTGGTCCCATTTCTTGAAACGATACGGGCAGGCTGATCACTGTCAAATACCATGAGAAGGTTGTTTCGTGGCAATTCGCCCCCTGGTGCCTGGACCATCTCGGTGGCATCACTGCTCAATACAAAGTGGTCTGATCCAACGACAAGAACAGTATCCCTGGCATAGGGAGACGCAAGAATCCGCCTGATGAAACCGGCAGCGAGAAAATCCGCACAGTGAATGGCATTGAGCATCTTATTGCTGCCGTCGCCGTATTTCATGGATGAACAGGCTGGCGTGACATGCCCGCGAGGAGGATGCGTATCAAGCGTCAAGGATATGAGGCCAAATGGCTTGCCTGATTGCGACAGTTCTTCGAACTTGCGATAAGCGACATCCAGGGTTACGTCATCGTAAATACCCCATTCTGACTTTGGCAGGCTGCCACCCATCAAGGCGTCCACCTCCTGCAATCCCATCACCTCATCAAAATGGTGCATCCTGTAGAAATTCCCCTTTCCGGCAAATTTCAAATCTGCCCCGCCGATATAGGCCAGGTAATACCCATCACTCTTCAGCAAGTCTCCCAGGCAGGCGGATCCGGGCAGGAACTGACTTGTTTCAACAGAAGCATTTTTCCCGGTATTGAAAGTTGAAATGGGAATGCCGCACTGGCTTGCCGTCATCCCGGCGATGGTCCAACCGGTCATGGGCGCCTGCAGCAAACCATGAAATGACACAGCCGAATTTTCCAGTTCGCGTAAATGAGTGATCAGCCCAGGAAATTTTTTCTGGTCAAAGAAGGTTCGTTCAACGCTCTCCAGATAAAGATAAACCAGGTTTTTTTGCTTGCCTGTCCGGGACTCGATCTTGATAGGCTGAACGAAATCGGAAATATCAGAATGTTCGCTTTCCGTGTGGTACTGCGACCACAAGGACATGCCATCTACCGTTGCCGGATGCACCGCCAGTGATACCGATGCCAGTAAAGGAGCTGACATGGTAATCAGTGATAGGGATTTTCTGCGGGCATCGCCTGTGGGTTGCAATATATGTCTGGTGGATTGACTTCTGAAACGAACAATTGCCCAGATCAGAAAACCCAGAAGGGTGACAAGCGCAAGCCCCAGCTTAATCCACAAATCCATGAAATCCTGAATTCCCGCACCTTCCGGACCCGCCAAAAGATGGAATACCACTGCATCGGTAATTCCCTCGCCGGTGAAATAATTTGCCGCATAGTAGAAAATCGAAAGCAGCCCCAGCAGAAGAAACAATACCGAGGTCAGGGCAAAGCGCTTGCCCGAGCCGCGCCAGAACAGCAGCAAGGCTCCAACCAGCCCCATCAAAACAAGGTTTGGCAGCATGTATGCATTCAACTTGCTTGACTCCCACCGACGATATTTCATTAAAGCGGAATTAAAAGAGTTTTCTTGAAGAAACTCCAAAGAAAACGGCCCCCGCAGGGGCCGTTCGTTTCAAACCCAACCGGTATTAGGTCTTGCAGGAACCGGGCAGGTATTCGGAAGGAACAGGATCAGTAGCACCAGGCGCGCACTTCCAGGCAGCAACCTGCGCCCCCATGTCGGTAGCGGGATCCATCACAGTAGTAGCAGCGGTATCAGAATATGGAGTGAGATCGATCGTCTTGCTGTCAATGTCGGTATCATTAAAGCCCTGAGTAGTCACGGTAATGACACCTGCATCAGAAGTCTCGATAGATGCTACATATTTAGATGTTGCGGATGAGGATTCGCAACCCCAATTGTTGGCACCCGGGCCGGTGGAACCATTGCCAGACTGGTAGGCCTCGGTAATGGTGGTGCGGCAGGCACTGGCCGCCAGCACGACCTCAGACATCTTGGCGCGAATCGTATAGCTCTTGTATGCGGGTAACGCAACGGCGGCCAGAATTCCGATAATCGCAACCACGATCATCAGTTCAATCAGGGTAAAACCTTTTTGAGCTTTCATTTAAATCTCCTATAAAATTTGAGCATTGAGCATGAAGAGCACGAGCATTCGTGTCTGCAGGCTTAAGAGCATCGACTGTGCCAGTTTCTGCCCAGTTTGCCTTCAAGGGTGGAATTGAGGGACAAAATACTGTTATTTCAAGACATTGCGCAAATTGTAAAGAATTGAAGCCAACGCAATTCAATAGATAACCGGAATTTTGCGCGGGACCTGACTGCCCCAATTGGATCAGGGATGACAAATTTTGTCAGCCCCCATTGCTTGTGGAATGCTGCCAAATAACAAAAGCCACGCAATTGCGTGTCCTTTAAATTTTTTGGTGGGTCGGGCGAGATTCGAACTCGCGACCAACGGATTAAAAGTCCGCTGCTCTACCGACTGAGCTACCGACCCCTTGCCAAACCCTGTTCAAGTCCGGCAAAGCGCAAAATTATACTTCATAGTACCGGGAAGTGTGAAGCCAAAATACAGCAGACCAATGAACAATCTAAATTGAAAATTAAAAAAGCGGGATGGCCCGCTTTCCAAAACCATTGAATATTCCTGTCTAACTCAACTGCTTACTTTTTTTTTTGCGGCAGGGACAGGGGCCTTCTTGTACTGGGCTGGCTTAACTGCTGAAGGTACGGTTTTATTATCACCAGCAGAAGCAGCCGGCTCGGCAGATGGCAGGGCTTGAGAAACGCCCGGTGCAACAGGCGCAGCGGCAAACATGGTGGGGTTATCGCGGCTGTACTGATCCATGAAGCTCGCGAGTTTGGTTTTACTGACGATGCCCGGAATGAACATGACCAGCTCACCATCGGGTGCGTAGAGATAGGAGGTCGGGTAAAAATCGACCGGACCGATCTGATGCGAAGGGCTGTTCTGGTCACGCCGATTTCCCGCAAAAATCTGCGGATAGCGCAAATTGTAGCGATTCGCATACGTCAGAACAGATGCCTCATCGCCGCCATAATCCATGGCTATGCCGAGCACAACGAAATCCTTGCGACTATCGAGATCATTCAGAAGAGGGAATTCCATCCAACAGCGAGGACACCAGGGTGCCCAAAAGTTGATCAACACCCATTTGCCGGAATAATCGGAAAGCCGATGTACCTTGCCTTTATTGTCAGTCAAGACGAAATTGACCGCCTTGCCAGCCCATGATTGCTGAAACAGCATCAAGGCAAGCAGCATTAGGGTAATTCGTAAAGTTTTCAAATCTTCTCCCGGCGAATCGCGTCTTAACCGTAACAATCAAACCCTAAGCGGTCAAGGTAATTTAGGACTATCAAATCCCTGTTTACCAACTAATGTAGGTTTTTCACCAACTTGCTCAATCACTGGATCGGTCTTATCCGGTAATTATTTAGGCACTTCTCATCATCAGGGCATATTGCACCTTCATGGTGACGGCAGCCCCTGCAATGATACTGGCCAACACCAGAAATGACATGATTGACAAAGTGGATACACCCGTCACGCCCTGTCCGATTGTACACCCCAAGGCAGTCACCCCGCCGAAACCCATCAATGTTGCACCTATCAAATGTCGTGCCAGATCCTGGGGTGAAGTAAAAAACTCCCACCTGAAGGTTTTATGCAGCACCGCATAGATGAAAGAACCCACGCCCACGCCAAAAATGGTTGCAATACCGAAGGTGATGATCGTAGCCGTATCTGTCCAGTAAGCCCAGTAATCCATGGTGTAGCCCACCGGCGCCACGAAGGTCATGGACTCTGCCAGATGCGAATTGGTGCCGATGTAAACCATTTCGAGGGTTTCGGGATCCTCGCCGTATCCGAGTTTGCCGGTGATATACCAACCCGCCACAACGATCAAGCCAACGACAATACCGCTCAAAATCCCGTCAGAGTTCTTGCGAAAATCGGCATTGGCGAATATGAAAACCAGCAGCGCCCCAGCAATGGCCAAAGCCAGACCCAGAGCTGCCCCAGGTTCCAGATTTAGCAGGGTTGGCAGAGTCTGGTTGCCATCCAGTTGAACCGTCACCGCCGGAGCCTGGAGGTAAGTTACCCTGAAAGCGCCAAAAATCCCCCTGAGCGTCACCAGCGCAGCATAGCCCATATAAATCCAGACTACGATCGACTTGAGGTTTCCGCCTCCCACCCTCACCAAGGTCCTTTGTCCGCAACCGCCAGCGAGGGTCATGCCAACGCCGAAGGTGGCGCCACCCACGATTGCCGCCAGCCAGTAGAAATTGGGCGAGGTATACAGGGTTTTTTCAATATCGAGATAGCCGACATAAACCAGGATATTGGTGCCGATGATGGCAACGGCAATCGCAAGCAGCCAAGCGCGCATGCGTCCCCAGTCTCCGATATTGACGATATCGGAAACGGCGCCCATGGTGCAGAAATGGGTCTTGTTCCCGACATATCCAAAAATCATCGCAATGATGAAACCAAGTAACGCGACCTGTCGTTCGACTGCAAGCGTTTGGAACCACTCCATAGCTCTCCCCTGATCCAGATTATTATGGCTTTATGACACAGACAGCCCTGTTCGCACAATAGGCTTTCCGACGATTTACGATGGTTTATTTTAACAAGTCTATTAATCAAGGTAGCGAGTCGGGTCTTTTACACCAGCCTGCTCGAATCCAGCCTTGCGCAGACGGCAGGAATCGCAGCGGCCGCAAGCCTTGCCTTCCGGGCTGGCTTGGTAACACGATACCGTCATGGCGTAGTCCACGCCCAGATCCAGGCCCAGTCCGATGATTTCGGCCTTGGATAAATTGATTAGCGGGGCATGAATCCGGAATCCGCCCTCTTCAACGCCTGCCCTGGTCGCCAGATTGGCCAGTTTTTCGAAGGCGTCAATGAATTCAGGACGGCAATCAGGATAACCAGAATAATCAACAGCATTGACCCCGATAAAGAGATCATTGGCCTTCAGCACCTCGGACCAGGCCAGAGCATATGCGAGCATCACGGTATTGCGTGCCGGCACATAAGTGACCGGAATACCCTCACTGGGTGATTCAGGCAGGGTTATCGAGTTGTCCGTTAATGCCGAGCCTCCCAGCGCGCCCAGATCCAGCCTGACCGTCCTGTGTTCCTTGACTCCAAATTGTCGGGCCAGTCCCTGGGCAGCACTGATTTCGGAAAGATGGCGCTGCCCGTAATCGAAGGATAGCGCGTAGCATTCGAAATCCTGTTTGATGGCAATTGCCAGTGTCGTGGCCGAATCAAGACCACCCGAGAGAAGAATGACCGCCCGCTTCGCTGGCTGGCGGCCTTTATCTGGCTCTTTCATCACCCCAAAGAATTTTGTGCAGCTGCAATTGCAAGCGTGCCGGGACTCGATCCTTAAGCATCCAGTCAGCCAGCATTGAGGGTTCCAGCATGCCGTGAACGGGAGAAAACAGCACCGGCACATCCTTGGGGAAATCATCGCGCTGCATGACGGCGAAAGCCCAGTCGTAGTCCTCCCGGTCGGCCAGTACAAACTTTATTTCATCGCTTCTGTTCAACAGGGACAAGTTTTCCCAGCGTACCCGGTCAACCTCTCCGGACCCGGGCGGCTTGATGTCAACGATGCGCGATACCCGGCTATCGACGCCCGAAATGTCCAGCGCGCCACTGGTTTCAAGCGAAACATCATAGCCCGAATCGCACAAGGCAGTCAGCAGCGGCAGGCAATTTGCCTGAGCAAGTGGCTCACCCCCGGTGACCGTAACATACTGGGCGCCGAAACCTGCTGTCTTATCCAGTATGTCAGCCAACTGCCAGGTCTCGCCACCGCTAAAGCTGTATGAAGTATCACACCAGGCGCACCGCAGCGGACATCCGGACAGCCTGATGAAAACTGTCGGCAGTCCCACGCGGCTTGTTTCACCCTGCAGGGAATAGAATATCTCCGTCAACCGGAGTATCGGGGATTCACTCAATCTACTTCAAAGCCGCCAAGCGTCTGGCTGCAATTTTCGCGGCATTGGTGCCGGGGTATCTGGAAACGATGTCTTCGAGAGTTTTGATAGCCGTTTCATCACCATCCAGCGCAGCCTGGCTACTTGCAATGTTCAGCAATGCATCAGGTATTTTTGCGCTTTGTGGATAGTCAGACACAAGCTTTCGCTGATGCGCAATCGCAGTCTTGTAATCCTTGAGAGCATAATAGGAATAACCTATCCAGTATTGTGCATTCGATGCAAGACTGTTATCGGGATAGGAGTGCAGGAAAGACTTGAATTCCGTTATGGCCGCAGTGTAATTGCCCGCCTTGAATTGATTCAGCGCCGCTTCGTAAGCCCTTGGGCCAGCCATCGGATCTTCGGCTTGCCTTGGAGGATCGGGCACCTTTGGAGCCGGCTCGGGTTTGACTGAAGCAGGGGCGGATGGGGTACTGGAAACGCGGGTCGAAGCAACCAGGGCAAGCGGCGGAGCCGCCACCTGCGTTGAAGGCGGGAGAAGGGAATTGTTTTTGGCCTGCTTTTTCAGATCCTCGAGCCGTTTGTCGAGGTCGGTATAAAGATCCGTCTGGCGTTTGCCCAGGGATTCCATCTGATGCGTCTGCATTTCAGCCTGGCCATGAAGACGGGACACTTCCGCTTTCATCAACTCGATTTCCTTGAGCAGATCGAGCGTTACCTGATTTTGCAAAAATGATTCAATCCTGGCCAAACGAGATTCAAATGACTGTAACTGGTTTTGCAGGTCCCCGATTTTGCGCAGGGTTTCGGTTTCCGGTGGTGCAGGCAGATATACTGAACGATCAGCATACTCCTGAGTCTGCTGGCTGGTGACGGTATTGGCCGCTAAGGAAGAACCAGCCATCAACATAAGCGGCATGACCAACCAGCGACGCACCTTCGATTGCCTCATTCGTCACTGTAAACGATATCGGTACGGCGATTCTCGGCATAGTCGGCTTCTGTGTCTCCCAGTGCCCGCGGCTTTTCCTCGCCGAAACTTATTGCCTCAAGACGTTCGTCCTGCACGCCCAGCAGGGTCATGACACGCCGCACGACATCCGAACGCTTTTGTCCCAGTGCCAGGTTGTATTCACGACTACCACGGGAATCGGCATTCCCTTGCAGAATTACGCGCGACTGCGGATTCTGCATCATGTAGCTTGCGTGAGCTTCGATAATCGAACGGTACTCATCCTTGACCGTGAAACTGTCGAAATCAAAATAAATACTGCGTTTGGATAGGGGGCTTGCGGGATCTTTTCTGGGGTCGGGTCCGGCCGAAGTCTTACCGTCAAGAGATTTTGCTTCGACGATTTGCCTGTCAACCGACGTGCCGCCCAGTCCGGCCGTTTCGACACCGGGTCTGCCAGTCGCCGCCCCCTGAGGCGTGACAGTGGCACCAGATTGAGCGCTTGCAGTACTGGCGACGGGGGGGGGCGCGGTCCGGTCTTCAATCGACGCCGTCTTGTCGTTCAAACCAAGAGTCTCACAACCCGCCAAACCTGCCATGACAAGCAGGGACAACAGAAAACGATTCACCATCTTCTCCTTCAGAAATTGTTCATTTCAAAGCCGTTGAGTGCCCGGGCTTTCAGCAAGGCGCGTCTGTTCAACATGGCAATACAATGATCCACTTTGCTCATGGACCCCAAACCGGTTCGCGCGCATCACTGCCGGACTCCGTCAATCGTGTACGCGTGCGGCCGTCCACGGTGACTGTTCCCAGCACACCCCGGCCCCCATGCAGGGTCGCATAGAGAATCAATTTCCCGTTCGGTGCGAAGGTAGGCGACTCATCATGCGCCGAATCCGTCAGCACACGTGTCTGGGAAGTGGCAAGATCCTGCAGGATAACCCTGAAACGTCCGCCCTCACGTTGAATGTAGGCCAGTTGCTTGCCATCCGGGCTAGTCGCCGGTGAAACATTGTAGTCCCCATCAAACGTTACACGCTTCACATCGCCACCATCGGCCGGCATGCGATAGATCTGGGGGCTGCCGCCGCGATCGGAAGTAAAATATATCCACTGCCCATCGGGCGACCAGGCCGGTTCGGTATCAATCGCCCCCCCGCTTGTCAAACGGGCTACGCCGCCCCCATTGAGATTGATGACATAAAGCTGTGAACCCTGATCCTTTGTCAGCGTAACAGCCAGTCGACTGCCATCCGGGGACCATGCCGGCGCGGAATTCGAACCCTTGAAGGCGGCAACGGCTCGGCGGCTACCATCGCGCAGCGATTGAACATAGACAACAGGTTTCTTGTCCTCGAAGGAAACATAAGCAATTCGGCCGCCCTCGGGAGAAAAGGCAGGAGAAATAAGCGGCTCAAAGGAACGCACGATGGTCTGTGGGTTCTGCCCATCCGCGTCAGCCACCTTGAGTTCGAATTGCCTGCCACGCTTGTTGACATACGCAATGCGCGTATTGAATATGCCCTGAACCCCGATCAGCTTTTCGTAGACAGTATCGGCAATTTTATGTGCAGCCGCTCGCCATTGATCAGCCCCCACATTCATGCTGAGTCCGGCCAGCTGGGTTTTCCTGACTGCATCCATCAGTCGAAATCGTATTTCGTATTGACTTGCGGAAATCCTGAAAACCTGACCGATCACGATGGCTTCCGCCCCCTTTTCGTTCCAGACACGATAATCAATTTGTGCGGGATCATGAGGTTGCTGGCTGCCCTGGGTATCGATCAGCCTGAATTCTCCAGAACGCTGAAGATCCTGGCCAATGATTTCGGTCAATTCCGGATCGGGGCGTCCAACAGGGGATTGGAATGGGATCAGCGCGAGGGGAATCCTGTTGGCTGCACCTCCCGTAACCTCGATTTCCAGTGCAGCCCGGGACATTCCTGGCAAGGGCAGAAGCAAAAGGACAAAAAGAAGGAAAGGGGACCTAAAACGCAAACCGAAGAACACTAATACCCCCAAAGCCACCACGAGAAAACGATTGAATATTAACACACGCCCAAACGTGTAACGCTCAGGTTTTGGGTTTATGTTTGTGTTTGAGTTCCAGAAGACGAAATTGTGCTGCGGCTTCCCTTTCGCTCGGCAATGGCAGTGGAGATGATTTCTCGATGGCCCTCTCGACTGCCTGGTCAAACGATTGATTGCCGCTAGACTTGAGTAACTTGATTCTTGTGATTTCGCCGGTGGGCAATACGCTGACCTCATAGACCACCTCAGGATTACCCGTCAGGGACTCCGGCAGGCGGGTATTGCCCCTGATTTTGTCACTGATCATGGCCTTGTAGCGATCCACGATCTTGCGAATTTCCGCGGCATGTCGATCCGCAGCGGCTTTTGCTTCCCGTGCCCTGGCCTGATTTGCTTCCTGTGCCAGCGTCTCTTCCAGCATGCGGCGTTCCATTTCCGCCTCTTCCAGTTTCAAAGCCTCACGCCGCTTTTGCTCAGCCAGTTTCTTCTCCTGTTCGCGCTTGAGCCTGTCTGCTTCAAGCCTGGCGGCTTCCTGTTCGGCCTCCATCTCCATGAGGCGCTCCTCCTCCCGCCGCCTCCTTTCAAGTTCAGCCTGTTTCTTCCTCTCCTGTTCCTGGGCCCTTTTCTGTTTGGCCAGTTCTTCGAGTTTTTGCCTTTCCAGCTCTTCCTGCTTGATTTTCTCTTCAAGCTTTCTTTTTTCCAGAGCGATGTCACTGGCTTTTGGAACTGGCTCTTCCTTGGGAACGGGCTTGGCTTCCAGTTTGGCTGGCTTGAACTGCGGTTCGGGATTGGGTTCAGGGGGAGGGGGGGGTGGCTCAGGCTGTGGCGCAGGCCGGGTCATTGCAGGCAAGGCCTGCCACAACTCCGCCATCACAGGTTCCGGATCGTGAATCTGCCAGGAAACCCCCAACACCAGCAACAAAACAAAGAATCCATGAACCGCGGCTGCCAGT
>JACAED010000081.1 GCA_013389025.1 Hydrogenophilaceae bacterium | reverse complement strand
TGGGGACGAAGTCCGCGTAGCCTCTCACGTCCATAGCCTGCTGCGGGCAAATCTTCACGCAGTTGTAGCACTCCCAGCACATTTCCGGAGCCCTGTTACAGGCCTTCATCGTCTCCTTGTTCAGAACCATTAGATCGTTGGGGCAGATGTACATGCAGGCAGTCTTGTCCTGACCCTTGCAGACGTCGCACTTGTCGGTACGAACATAGGTTGGCATTACACAATCTCCTAGTTAGCTAACTCCGCGATCGTCGCGGTCCGTATTTCGAACTTCCACCTGACCTTGGCCGGGGCGTATCGCGAATCCGCTTCCGGCAGGCTTAAGTCCTAAAAATTTTTATGCAGCCGAGTGCCCCTTCAGCTCGACCTTTACATTTTGCTCGGCGGTGAGGCTGGCATAGTACTTTTTCAGCACTGCGGCCACTTCCGGACGGCTGAATTCCACCGGCAGGTCCTGGCCTTCGGACAGCATGGCGCGAACCTTGGTGCCCGACAGCAGGATGCGGTCATCCTTGGTGTGCGGACAGGTGCGCTGGGAGGCCATGCCGCCGCACTTCTTGCACCAGAAGGTCCAGTCAATGTTCATGTTCTGGGTTTCCAGCGAGCCCTTGGGGATCTCGTCGAAGATTTTCTGGGCGTCGAAGGGGCCGTAATAGTCGCCCACGCCGGCGTGGTCGCGGCCGACAATCAGGTGCGAGCAGCCGTAGTTCTGGCGGAAGAGGGCGTGCAGCAGGGCCTCGCGCGGTCCGGCGTAACGCATATCGAGCGGATAGCCGGCCTGGATGACGGTGTTGGGGGCGAAGTAATTATCGATCAGCACCTTGATGGCCTCGGTGCGGACTTCGGCGGGAATGTCGCCGGGCTTCAGCGCGCCCAGCAGGGAATGGATCAGCACACCGTCCATGGTCTCGATGGCGATCTTGGCCAGATATTCATGGCTGCGGTGCATGGGGTTGCGGGTCTGGAAGGCAGCGACCTTGGACCAGCCCATCTTCTCGAACGCGGCGCGGGTTTCGGCCGGGGTCATGAACTGCTCGCCGTACTGCTCCTTGAAGCCGCCGGTAGACAGCACCTTGACCGGACCGGCCAGATTGTACTTGCCCTGGGCCATGACCATCTTGACGCCGGGGTGTTCGAGGTCGGTGGTCTTGTACACCTGCATGCACTCGTGGGCCTTGTCGATGGTGTACTTCTCGGTCACCTTCATGGTGCCCATGATTTCGTCGGAATCGCTGTTGATCAGCGCGATTTCGTCGCCGGCCTTGATGGTGTCGCTGTCGGTGGAAAGCGTCACGGGAATCGGCCAGAACAGGCCGCTGGCCATCTTGTAGCCGTCGCAAATGCCCTGCCAGTCGGAATGGGTCATGAAGCCGTCCAGCGGGGTAAAGCCGCCAATGCCCATCATGATCAGGTCGCCGGTTTCGCGGGAAGACATTTTGACCTTGGGCAGGGACTGGGCACGTGCCAGTTCCGCATCGCGGGCCGCGCCTTCAAGCATCAGGGGTTTCAGTTCGCCGCCGCCATGGGGCCTGACTAGTTTGGACATGCTTTCTCCTTCAGACTGGACTTCTCAAGAGCGACGGAGCATAGCAATAGCAGGGAATGCTGATAAATCGTTTGTTTTTATTCGAGGATAAGGGATTTTTCGGTCTGAAAAGAAACCGCGCTTGAAACGCAAAAAACCCCGCTAAATCCTGGTGTTGTGGCTGTTTTCTGACGTCGGGTCAGGCGTCGAAAAATGCCGGCATGTCCGATTTTTCAATCACGATCACGTCGACCCAGCAAGGCTTGTTGGCAGCACCCGCCGAGGCGAGTTTGCGTGTTTCCTCGAACAGCATTTTCCAGCGGTTGTACAGGCAGTCGCTGATCTTGTGCATGCCGGCATCGAAATACGAATTGTGCAGGTCGCCAATGGTGCGGGTAAAGGATTCCATCTGTTCCAGCAGGTTGTGCGGATAGCCCTGACGCTGCGGATCGACATATTTGATTTTTTCGCGCCTGACCGCGCGCAGAAAGACTTTCTGGCCTTCGGTCAGATCGCTTTCCTTTCGCGGGCTGCCGCCCAGATTCATGACCTCGTGGATGAAATCGTCCAGTCTGCGGCCAAAGTCATAATTGTCGTAGTCGACGTCTTGCATGCGTTTCCCCGTTCAAGCTTTGATTTTCTCAATCCATTTTGCGTACAGATTATCCGCGACACCATGCAGCTTCTCCAGCCGCGGGGACAAATTTTCCTGCATGGTCGCGGGTTGCTGAACCGCCGGGCTCTCGAACGCCTCTCGGATTTCGTCCGCGCCGACTTCGCACCACGCTTGGATCATAGGCGCGGTCATTTCGATGTGACACTGAAGCGCGAGATGCCGGTCGTTCAGCAGCCAGGCCTGGTTGGCGCAAAAGGCGCTTTCAAGCAGTCGAGTCGCGCCTTCAGGGATGGAAAAGGTCTCGCCATGCCACTGGAATACCTCGAAGGATGAAGGGAGACTCCCCAACCAGGCCGGGGCCGGATTTTGCCCCACCTTGGACACTTCGCCCCAGCCGATTTCCTTGATGGCGTTGCGGGTGATTTGGGCGCCCAGCGCCTTGCTCATCAGTTGCCCGCCCAGACAATGGCCGAGTACCGGAATGTCCAGCCGGACCGCCTGACGGATCAAATCCAGCAGTGGCGAAATCCAGGGCAGGTCGTCATTGACGCTCATTGGACCACCCATCAAGACCATGCCTGAAAAGCCGTTTATGTCCGAAGGTAGCGATTCTCCGGCATCGACATTGATCTGGGTCCAGAGGATGCCGTTTTCGGTGAGAAAATCGCCCAGATAGCCCGGACCTTCGGTCTGGGAGAATCGGAACACGACTATGGGACGCATATGCAACTCACTCATGATAAATCGAACCTTGCCCGGCATTGTATGGCATGGACGCTGTTTTTAATAAGCGATCTGGCCATTGGCGCCTCGGTTGGCGTGGTTGGCCTGTTCAAGGACAAGGCCATGGTCCGCATCGATGGCGGAGCGCCACGAATGATCAGCGCCGGCCAGACGATTCAGGGGGTGAAACTTCTGTCCGCGGATTCCGAAGCGGCAGTGTTCGAAGTGGATGGAAAGCGGCGAACCCTGAACATGGGGCAGTCATTTGCTGCAATGGAAGGAAACGGAGGGCAATCCAGCGTGATTCTCAATGCTGACGGACGGGGGCACTTCATCACAACTGGCGCGGTTAATGGAGGAGCCATGGTCTTTCTGCTGGACACGGGGGCGACCAGCGTTACGCTACATGCCAGTGAAGCATCCCGACTGGGGATCAACTACAAATCGGGACAACGCATCGGCATGAGTACAGCCAATGGAATCGTGCCGGCCTGGCGGGTGACGCTCAATTCGGTCAGGGTCGGGGGAATCACGGTATATCAGGTCGATGGACTGGTGGTCGAAAGCAGCCTGGAAGTCGCCTTGCTGGGCATGTCCTTTCTCAACCGCACCAACATGAAGCGCGAGGGTCAGACGATGACGCTTACGCAGCGGTATTGAAGCGTACGTCCAGGCCTGATAAGGCTTGTCGCCATGAAAGGATCTGCCCCTGACTGGCGGGGATACTTCGAGCATTCAGGCTTTTTGTGTCTTGTCGCGTTCGATCAGTGCGTAGGCTGAATGATTGTGGATTGAAGAGGAGTGCCGCGCCGAAGGGCTGAGCAGGGGCCCCGCCTGGCGGGGATGCGACCGCGAAGGCGGGGATACTTCGAGCATTCAGGCTTTTTGCGTCTTGTCGCGTTCGATCAGTGCATAGGCCGAATGATTGTGGATCGACTCGAAGTTCTCCGCTTCCACCACATACGCATCGATCAGCGGCTCGGCATTCATGGCGGCGGCGACGTCGCGCACGATATCCTCGACGAACTTCGGATTGTCGTAGGCCCGTTCGGTAATGTACTTCTCGTCGGGGCGCTTCAGCAGGCTGTAAAGTTCGCAGGAGGCTTGATCCTCGATCTTGCGGACCAGGTCTTCGATCCACAAAAAGCCGTTAGTGCGGGCCGAGACCGTGACATGTGAACGCTGGTTGTGCGCGCCGTATTCGGAAATCTTCTTTGAGCACGGACACAATGAAGTCACCGGCACGACCACTCTGGTCGTATGGCGGTAAACGCCCTTGTCGATTTCGCCGATGAGCGTGACCTCGTAATCCATCATGCTTTTTACGCCAGAAACCGGCGCAGCCTTATTGATGAAGTAGGGGAAGGTCATCTCGATATGGCCGGATTCGGCTTCCAGCCGGTCGACCATGTGGCGCAGCATGGCTTCGAAATTCTCGATGGAAATCTCGCGTTCCCGCGTGTTGAGGATTTCGACAAAGCGCGACATGTGCGTGCCCTTGAAATGCTGGGGTAGATAGACGTACATGTTGAAACTGGCGATGGTGTGCTGAACGCCTTCGGCCTTGTCCGCGACCTTGACGGGATGACGAATGGACTTGATTCCCACCTTGTCGATGGCGATCTGGCGGGTGTCTTTCGAGCTTTGCACGTCCGGCATGCAGACGGCATCGGTGCAATCATTCATGGCTTTTCCTTGGCTTCCGTTACGGAATGCTACTGTGATGCAGGAGATTTAGACTCAGTATAAGCTGTCTTAATAGTTGAGTAAACTAGTCGGATAAAGGTTCCCGGCTAGAAGCCTGCTTCGTGAACGCGCCGGATCAGGCTTTCGGCATCAAGTTGACTTTCAAGGCGCTGATTTTCCTGGGTATCCTGATCGAGAAAGCGGTCTGGCAGTCCACACATCAGCATTCGGATAGTGACGCCTGTATTTGAGACGAGTTCGGATACGGCGGCACCGGCGCCGCCCATGACGGCATTTTCCTCGACGGTGACCAGCAGTTCATGGGTGTTGGCAAGCGACAGGATCAGTTCCCGGTCCAGCGGCTTCACGAAGCGCATGTCGGCGACTGTGGCGTTGAGCGGTTCGGCTGCCTTGAGGCATTCAGCCAGCACGGTACCAAACGCAAGAAACGCCACGCGCTGGCCCTGTCTTTTGATGATTCCCTTGCCGATGGGCAGGGCATCGAGTCCTGTCTCGATGGCTGCACCCGGGCCGGTGCCGCGCGGGTAGCGCACCGCGCTGGGACCGGTGTGGAGAAAGGCTGTGGTCAGCAGCTTGCGGCACTCGTTTTCGTCCGAGGGCGTGGCAATGACCATGTTGGGCACGCAGCGCATGAAGGACAAATCAAAACTGCCCGCGTGTGTCGCGCCATCCGCCCCGACCGGCCCGGCGCGGTCGATGGCCAGGGTCACATCCAGATTTTGCAGCGCGATGTCGTGGATGAGCTGGTCATACGCCCGTTGCAGGAAAGTCGAGTAAATGGCGACCACGGGCTTCATGCCCTCGCAGGCGAGACCAGCGGCAAAGGTCAGGGCATGCTGCTCGGCGATGCCGACATCGAAATAACGACCCGGATATTCCTGCGAAAAGCGCACCAGCCCGGAGCCTTCGCGCATGGCGGGGGTGATGCCAGCCAGTTTTGAATTATGCGCCGCCATGTCGCACAGCCAGTCGCCAAAAATCTGCGTGTAGGTGGGCCTGGCGGACGTTTTCTCGGCGATGCCGGCAGAAGGGTCGAAGCGCGTGACGCCATGGTAGAGGCAGGGATTGGCTTCGGCAGGGTCGTAGCCCTTGCCCTTTTTGGTGACGACATGCAGGAACTGGGGGCCGGAAAGCTGCTTGATGTTGTTGAGCGTTTCCACCAGCACATCGAGGTCGTGGCCGTCGATGGGGCCGATGTAGTTAAAGCCGAATTCCTCGAACAGCGTGCCGGGCGTGACCATGCCCTTGACATGCTCTTCCGCACGCTTGGCGAGTTCGCGGATCGGCGGCATTCTCGACAGCACGATGTCGCCCGCTTTCTTGGCCTTGGCATAGAACTGCCCCGACATCAGTTTGGCCAGGTAGTTGTTCAGCGCGCCCACCGGCGGCGAAATCGACATGTCGTTGTCGTTCAGTATGACCAATAGGGGTAGGTCGGTGGCGCCTGCATTGTTCAGCGCCTCGAACGCCATGCCGGCGGTCATGGCGCCGTCGCCGATGACGGCAATGGCGCGCTGGCTGGAGCCGGTCTGGTGGAAGGCTTCGGCCATGCCCAGCGCGGCGGAGATCGAAGTGCTGGAGTGCCCCGTGCCGAAGGCGTCGTATTCGCTTTCCTCGCGGCGCGGGAATCCGGCGATGCCACCGCCCTGGCGAAGCTTGCGCATGGCTTCCTTGCGGCCGGTCAGGATCTTGTGCACGTAGGTCTGGTGTCCGACATCCCACACGATGCGGTCGCGCGGCGTGTCGAACACGTAATGCAGTGCGAGGGTGAGTTCGACCGCGCCGAGGTTGGACGAGAGATGTCCACCGGTTTGTGAAACCGAATCGATCAGGAATGCCCGCAATTCTTCTGCCAGTTGCGGCAGTTGTTGTGGCTTGAGCTGGCGGAGATCGGCAGGAAAATGGAGGGTATCCAGCAGGTTCAAATCAGGTTCGCTCAATGTTTGCGCAGGATGACATAGTCAGCCAGTTGTCTCAAGCGTTCAGCTTCCGGGCCAAAGCCAGACAATGCAGACAGGGCGTCGGCGCGAAGTTCTTCGGCCAGCTCGCGTGAGCGGGCAAGGCCCAGCAGGCTGACGTAAGTCGGTTTGTTGTTGGCGGCGTCCTTGCCTGCGGTTTTGCCCAACATGGCGGTGGGCGCCTCGGCATCGAGCACATCATCTACTACCTGAAAAGCCAGGCCAATGCACTTTGCGTAGTGATCGAGGTGTTTCATGGTATTGGGGTCGTGCGCTTCTCCGCACATTGCGCCAAGATTGACGGAAGCGCGGATCAATGCGCCGGTTTTGAGAATATGCATGAACTCCAGCTCGGTCAGTTCGATTGGTTTGCCCACGCTGGCAAGATCGATGGCTTGGCCACCCGCCATGCCGGCCGAACCCGAAGCCTTGGCCAGCATATTGAGCATACTGACTTGCATGGCAGGTAATTTGACCAAATCAGGCTGGGACAAAGTCTTAAAAGCCAGGCTTTGCAGGGCATCGCCCACCAGCAAGGCAGTAGCCTCGTCAAATTCAACGTGGACCGTGGGCTTGCCGCGGCGAATGACGTCGTTGTCCATGGCCGGCATGTCGTCATGCACCAGCGAATAGGCATGGATGAATTCCACCGCTGCGGCGACGGCATCGACGCATGCCGGTTCGGCCCGGGTCAGTTCGCCGGCCGCATAGGCGAGCAATGGCCTTACTCGCTTGCCGCCGTCCAGCACCGCATAACGCATGGCTTGATACAGCCGACCGGGCGCATGTGACGGATCGGGCAACAGGGTAGCCAGCACGCCTTCGATGCGCGATTGCCTGTTCGAAGCCCAGGTCAGGAAATCACTCATCACCGCTGGTGAGGAAGGGCTTCAGAACGCCATTCTCAAGGACTTGCACCTGCTGTTCGGCGCGGGAGATGGCTTCGCGGCAATAATTCAACAGTGTTGCGCCACGTTCATATGCGGTCAGGGCGTCCTCAAGACTGAGTTTGCCCGATTCCATCTGGGCGACGATTTTTTCAAGTTCCGCCAGGGCAGACTCGAAATCCTTGGGCGTGTTGGCTTTGGCCATAGAAAAGCGGGACAGCGAAACTTGCTACTTTAGCAAAAGCAGGCAGGTGAGTGTTTAACAGGATGTTGAAAAACTACTGCGAGGGCGTGATGCTGCGTCAAAAACAGTCTCAAAATGCGCATGTATGCCCTATACACTCCGCTTTTTCGCCGGTTTTTCCTTGCCTGACACCCTTTCGCCACGATTTCCATCATCCCGTTAAAACAGTCGGGCGTAAAAAAGGATAAACAGGGTGAAAAAATTTTGCCTTGGCGGTTCAAGCATGCTATCGTCCCCGCATGTTGAATGGCTTGAAGCCAATTCAAGTGGGAACCTCCGGTTCATTGGGCGGATTGAATGCCGCCGGGTGTCGGGGGTTTTTGTTTTCTTTGCCGTATGCAAACTCGGTACTGGACCAGGGTGGGTAGGGATGAGCAATCTCGCTGATTCTGTTTCGGCGCTGTCCAAAACAACGCCTCAACTGCCGGTGTCGTGGTATTTCGACCCGGAAATTTTTGAACTCGAAAAGAAGCTGCTGTTCGATGATGGCCCTGGCTATGTCGGGCATGCGCTGATGGTGCCGGAGTCTGGCGACTATCATGCGCTGGAGCGCTTTGAAGGTGCCAAGGTGCTGGTGAACAATGCCGGCGGCATCGAAATGCTGTCCAATGTCTGCAGGCATCGTCAGGCGATCATGTTGAATGGCCGCGGAAAACTGCCGGCCGGCAATATTGTCTGCCCGATCCATCGCTGGACCTACGATGCAACCGGTCAGTTGCTGGGTGCACCGCACTTTCCGGGCAATCCCTGCATGAACCTGTCCCGTACGCCGCTGCAGAACTGGAATGGCCTGCTGTTCAATGGCACGCGTGATGTGCGTGCGGACTTGGCGGGCATGGGCGTGGCGGGCGATCTGGATTTCTCCGGATACATGCTGGATCGCGTTCAGGTCGATCATGTGCCCTACAACTGGAAAACCTTCATCGAGGTGTATCTGGAGGACTATCACGTCGAGCCCTTCCACCCCGGCTTGGGCAACTT
>JACAED010000070.1 GCA_013389025.1 Hydrogenophilaceae bacterium | reverse complement strand
GTGCAGCAGGTCTTCGGCGAGCGCGGCGTCGCCGACCTGCCGGCGCAGGAAAGCGAGCAGCGCGCGCCGCGAATCGGCCAGCGCCTGGGCGAGGGGATGCGCGTCGCCGCTCATCGCTTATGCACCCGCCCGCAGGGGAATGCAGCAGGCACCGCTCTGGGTCTTGGTGTCGCTCCCGAACTCGACGGCGTTTTCCATGGTGTGGAAATGCTCCCAGGCAATGCCCTGCGGATCGATCATCCAGTGCTTGTCGGATCGGGCATAGCAGCACGCGGCACCGGAATCGGGCAGCACGTCCCCGGGTGCGGCCGCATCGGCGCGCCGGCGCAGATCCGCCAACCCCTCGGCAGAGTCGGTCTGGATGCCAAGGTGGTTCAAGCCCGCCTTGTGGCCACGCGCGGAAATGGCGAAATTGACGCTCGGGTCGTCTAGCATCCATTTAGCGTAGTCGATTTCGCGGCGCGCAGGCGGCTGGCCGAAGAGTTTGCTGTAGAAATCGATGCTCTGTGCGAGGTTGTTGACGGCAACGTGGACATGAAAGCGGTTCATGGCAATTCTCCTGGAGTCAATGACAGCATCAAGGACGATGCACTGTGTATGACGTCAAACGGCCGCAAAGGTCGCAAAATATTCCCCGGCAAAGGGAAAGCTCTTGATGTAAGGGTAGATGACGTGCAAGTCCTTTGCTCATTACACGCGAGCACGGCGCAGGCATGAGCGACACACCGGATTTTCCACCTGGCGTCGACGCGACGCAGCTTGCAGGCGCACCCCAGAGCCGTGCGTTGACAGGACCTTGCCAGCGAACACCCAATTTTTTCTGAATCGCATACAGCGAGCAGCTAGAATTTCGCCATGACAGATTTATTCTTACTCTTGCCCCGCATCGAACGTCTGCTCGACCGGCTGGAAGGCGCGCCTGCCGAGGCCATCGACTGGAAAAAAATCCATGCCGCGCGCTGGGTGGCCGAAACCCGCCAGTTGCACGCCATCTGCCACCCGCATCGCATCGAGACTCGGCACCTCCTGGCCATCGACGAGCAAAAACGGCGCATCGATGCCAACACGCGGCAGTTCGTCGAAGGCCGCCCGGCCAACAATGTGCTGCTGACGGGCGCGCGTGGCACCGGCAAGTCTTCTCTGGTAAAAGCCATGCTGGCGAAGTATGCGGGTAAAGGCCTGCGCCTCGTCGAGATCGACAAGGCCGGGCTTGCCCACCTGCCGGAGCTTTTTGAGCGGCTGCCCGAAAGCCCGCAGCGCTTCATTCTTTTTTGCGACGATCTGTCATTCACCGTCGACGAGCCTGGTTATCCCGCGCTCAAGGCCGCGCTCGACGGCTCGCTCTCCACGCCGGCGGACAATGTGCTGATCTATGCCACCAGCAACCGGCGGCATCTGATGCCGGAATACATGGCCGAGAATGAAGAAGCCCGGCATCTGGGCGGCGAGGTGCATCCGGGCGAAGCCACCGAGGAAAAGGTCTCGCTGTCCGAACGATTTGGCCTGTGGGTGAGCTTTTACCCCATGGATCAGGACGCGTACCTCGCCATCGCCGCGCATTGGGCAAAAGAACTGGGTGCGAAGGACGCCGATTCCGAGCGCTTCATCCGAGCGGCATTGCAATGGAGTTTGGCACGCGGCGCGCGCTCGGGCAGGGTGGCGCAACAGTTTGCGAAAGACTGGGCAGGGCAGGGTAAATGAGCCAGGATCCGGAAATTGTCGAGGTGGTCGCCGCGGTGCTTACACGCAAAACCGGAGAAGTCATGCTCGCTTCCCGTCCAGCGGGCAAGGTTTATGCGGGTTACTGGGAATTTCCCGGCGGCAAGGTCGAGGCGGGCGAAACACTCGAACACGCCCTCTATCGTGAATTGAAGGAAGAGCTTGGCATCGAGGTCGTGCGCGCCACGCGCTGGATCACGAACATTTTTACTTATCCGCATGCCACCGTCAGGTTGAATTTTTTTCGTGTGTGGGACTGGCAGGGCGCGCCGCATCCTCACGAAGGCCAGACGTTTGCCTGGGATGATCCCGCTCATCATTCGGTCGAACCCTTGCTGCCGGCGAATTTTCCCATCCTGAAAGCGCTGCAACTGCCGCCGGTATATGGCATCACCCACGCCAAAGCGCTGGGCCGTGAGGCCTTTCTGCACAGGCTGGATGCCGCGCTGGAAAAGGGCTTGCGCCTGATCCAGATTCGTGACAAGGACATGCCCGAGGCCGAGCGCCTTGAACTCGCGCGTCTAACCATCCAGCGTGCAAAACCTTATCAGGCCCGCGTGCTGGTGAATGGCTCGCTGGAGCTGGCGCGCGCCGCCGGCGCCGACGGTGTGCATCTCGACAGCAGCGCATTGATGAATCTACAAGCGCGGCCGGATATCGAGTGGCTGGGCGCCTCGTGCCACAATGCCGAAGAACTTGCTCACGCTGCAGAGCTGGCCGACTTTGCCATGCTGTCCCCAGTATTGCCCACGCAAAGCCACCCCGGGGAACCCGCGCTGGGCTGGGGCGTGTTTGCACGACTGGCCGCGCAGTCGCCGATTCCGGTCTATGCGCTGGGCGGCGTCAACTGGCCAGACGTGGAAATGGCACGCAGCCACGGCGCGCACGGCATCGCCATGCTGCGCGGGGCATGGACATGATGAAACGTCTTATCGTCCCCATCCTGATTCTTGTCGCGCTGGCAGGTCTGGCCATTTGGGGGGCGCTACAGAAAAACCGGCCGCAGCAGGTCGTCCCCATTGTGTGCAATAACCCGGTGGCCGGCTGCAATTTTTTCCACGACGGCAAGCCCGCGCAAATCCGCTTCTCGGTCGTCCCGGAAATCATGAAACCCTTCCAGTTAACCCTGATCCACCCGGACATGAAAAAGGTTTCCGTCTCTTTCCAAATGGTGGGCATGGACATGGGCTTCAACCGTTATGACCTGAAACGCGGGCCGGATGGCAACTGGACTGCACGCATCACTCTGCCGGTTTGCACCGCCAGCCGCAGCGACTGGATCACGGAACTTCATATCGACGAAAAATTCTACAGTTTGTCCTTTACGACCCGATAATTTGAAAAGAATGGATCAGTATTTGACAGGTTCAAGCCGGCTGTCATGAATTTGTCACACTCCGGCCTATAATCTCTTATCTGTCAGGAGACTCAAGAAATGCCCTCAGAACATACCTTCAAGCAATTCGACAACGAGCTGGAAAGCGTCCGCTCTAACGTCCTCAAGATGGGCGGCCTGGTTGAGGAGCAGATCAATCGCGCCATTGAAGCATTGGTGACCGGCAATACGGTGCTGGCCGAGGAAGTCATTAACCATGATCACAGTGTCAATGCGCTTGAAGTGCAGATCGACGAGGATGTCGCACATATCATGGCGCGCCGCCAGCCGACCGCATCCGACCTGCGCATGCTGATGATGGTGGTCAAGACCATCACCGACCTGGAGCGCATTGGCGACGAAGCGGCCAAAATCGCACGCATGGCCAGGCTGATTCACGAAAGCGAACGCCTCAGCCTGCCGCGTTTCAACGAAGTCAAATACATGGCATCACTGGTGCTGGACATGCTGCGCAAGGCGCTGGACGGCTTTGCCAGGCTGGATGCCAGCAACGCGCCCAGCATTGCCCGCCAGGACGAGGAAGTGGACGAAGAGTTCCGTCTCAATCTGCGCCACCTGATCACCTTCATGATGGAAGACCCGCGCACCATTTCTGTCTTCATCGACATCCTGTTCGCCGCCAAGGCTATCGAACGCATGGGCGACCACGCCAAGAACATGTCCGAATATGTGGTCTACATGGTGAAAGGGAAGGACGTCCGCCACACCTCACTGGAAAGAATGGAAGAGGAAATCAGGCAGGCGTCCTGAGCGTTTCCTTACAAGGACGTTAACGGGCCGAAAGGCCCGTTTTCTTTCATGGAGTTCGGGGGCTTTCATTGCGAAACGGGAGCCCGGAAGGCTCAGGCACGCATCATGCTTCAAGCCTGTCATGGAACACCTGAAATCCCTTCCGCTGTCTCAGAACGCCTATCTCTGCAACACTGCATACGACGAGCTGATCGAGCCTGGCGGCCAGCCCCGGCCGGCTGCCAAACCCCTGTTCGACTACCTCGCCAGGCTCAGGCCGGATGATCTGGAAGCGAGGCGGGAAGCAGCCAACGCGGCCATCATGACCATGGGCATCACCTTCACGGTCTACAGCGATGGCGCCAACATCGACCGCGCCTGGCCATTCGACATCATCCC
This sequence comes from Hydrogenophilaceae bacterium, assembly GCA_013389025.1. GTDB lineage: Bacteria > Pseudomonadota > Gammaproteobacteria > Burkholderiales > Thiobacillaceae > UBA6918. The sequence goes on along the minus strand of JACAED010000070.1, from coordinate 44,548 downwards.
ACGCGTAATGTCCAGGACTGAATGGATGCGCATCGATATCGGCCTCAAACAGCGGCTGGTTGCGCTCAATCTGTTCATCAACGATCTGTATAACGAACAGCGCATTGTCAAGGACAAGGTCTTTCCGCTGGAAGTGCTGGCCGGTTCCAGGAATTTCCGTCCGCAATGCCGGGGCATCACGCCCCGTTTTGGGGTGTGGGCACACATCTGTGGCACCGACCTGGTGCGGGACAGGGACGGCACCGTTTATGTTCTGGAAGACAACCTGCGCGTTCCTTCCGGTGTTTCCTACATGCTGGAAAACCGGCATGTGATGAAGCGGTTGTTCCCGGAGGTGTTCAACACCTGTTCCATCCTGCCGGTGGACGATTATCCCGCCCGCCTGTTCGACACGCTGGCCGCACTGTCACCCCGCGACTGGGAACGACCCGTTGTCGCGGTGCTGACTCCGGGAATCTTCAACTCGGCCTATTTCGAGCACAGCTATCTTGCCCAGCAGATGGGCGCCTATCTGGTCGAGGGTTCCGATCTCGTCGTCGGCGAGGACGATTGCGTGTATCTCAAAACCGTGTCGGGACTGACACGGGTGGATGTGATTTACCGCCGCATTGATGACGACTTTCTCGATCCCGAGGCGTTCCGTCCCGATTCCGCGCTGGGCGTGCCGGGGCTGATGCGGGCCTGGCGTGCGGGCAAGGTGGGCATCGCCAATGCGCCCGGTGCGGGCGTGGCTGACGACAAGGTCGTTTATACCTTCGTGCCCAGGATCATCAAATACTATCTGGACGAAGACCCGATCATTCCCAACGTGCCAAGTTATCTGTGCATGGAAGACGATCAGCGCGATTACGTGCTGGCCAACCTGGACAAGCTGGTGGTCAAGCCGGCCAACGAGTCCGGCGGCTACGGCATGCTGATGGGGCCGCGAGCGAGCAGCGAGGAACGTGGCAAATTCGCCGAACTCATTCGCGCAAACCCGCGCAACTACATGGCGCAGCCCACGCTCGACATTTCCACCGCGCCCACGCTGGTGGGCCACGAACTGGCGCCGCGTCACCTCGACCTGCGGCCTTTCGTGCTCCAGTCAAAAATCCAGTACGCGACAACGGGCGGACTGACCCGGGTGGCAATGGTCGAAGGCTCGCTCGTCGTCAATTCATCCCAGGGCGGCGGCAGCAAGGACACCTGGATTGTCGATCCGGGAGAAGCCTGATCATGCTTTCCCGCGTTGCCGAAAACCTCTACTGGATGACCCGCTACCTGGAGCGCGCGGAGAATACCGCCCGCCTCATCAACGGGACATCGCAGGTGGTGCTGGACCTGCCCAGGGGCGCGTCCTTTCACTGGGACACGCTGATCAGTGTCGTCGGCCTCGACAGGCAGTTTCACGAGCTCTACAAGGACGCGGACGAGGATTCGGTGATGCGCTTTCTGATCCTCGATGAACGCAATCCCAGTTCCATCGTTTCCTGCATCCGACACGCGCGGGAAAACACGCGCACATTCCGTGAAGTGCTGCCGGCGGAAAGCTGGGAACGCATCAATGCGCTGCATCTTTTCCTGCAACGCCATGCGCCACGCACGACACACGGCCGCCTGCCGCGCTACGAGGTGCTCAACGAAGTCATCGAACGGCGCCAGTCCATCATCGGGCTTTTGATGGGGTCGATGAGTCTGGATATCGCTTACCAATTCATCAAGCTGGGACGCAATATCGAGCGCGCGGACATGAGCACCCGCATCGTCGACGTAAATTCGGCCGTACTGCTGCCGCGCGAAGGCAGCACCGAGGCCGAGGTCGAACGCCTGTGGATGGGCACCCTGAGTGCCCTATCGGCCTACCAGATGTATCGGCGTCATGTATCGGTACATGTGCGCGGCCGCCAGGTGCTGGAATTCGTGCTGAAGGATCCCCTGTTCCCGCGCACTGTTCATCACTCGCTGAACGAAATGGAGAGCTGCCTCATCGCCCTGCCGAATCATGAAAAACCCTTGCTGGCGGTCCGCGATGCCCGGGAGCGCCTGTTGCGAATCCATTTCGACACTATCAAGCTTGGCGATCTGCATCAAAGCCTGGACGGCGTCGAGGCCGACCTGGGCGCCATTCACGAGGCCGTTTCCAAACAGTATTTCCATCTTTACCAGGACACGCCGTCCCAACTTCAGGCAGCGGAACAGGAATGAGCAAATCCCTTGAATTCCCCCGTTACGGCGACAAGCAGAATTCTTCTTTCTTCGAGGACTTTCTCGGCAGGCTGCTGGAGGAACGCGACCGCGTCGGCTTGACCGGCGCGATCAGACAGATCGATGCACTGATGATCACGGTCGAACCCGGCAACTCACTTGCCTATATCGGTGAGCTGTGCCTGATGACGCCCTACCATTATCTGGTCACGCTGGAGTCCGAAACGCATTTCACCCACATTCTGCGTATCGACATGAGCGCACCGGACATCCTCGTGCGCGAGGTAAAGGATCCGAACACGCGCGGCATTTTCCGCAGCTTGAACGAGGTCTATCCGATCGGCGCGACCAAACCCAATTCGCGCTACATGGGCGAAGTGTTCCGCGTCGAGAACCAGCATGAGACGGTGGCGCTGCAGAAGTCGCGCGACGTGCGATTCTTCAACCAGGAGCAGATCCGCAGGCTCGAACTGCCCGGCAACATGGCCATCGTCAAGCCCAGTCCTTACACGCACAACATCGTGGGTTACTGGGAACGCCCCGAGTCCCATATCCGCGTGTATTCGCTGGGCATTTCCTCCATCCGCGACGACATCAATCGCGCCTACCAGGAAGCCAAGAACGCACAGGAAAAACTGGGCATCGAAACCCTGCTCCTGCCAATCGACCATCTCGCCACGCGCGTTTACAGCCAGAACCGCGAAGCCGCCATACTCGAATACCTGACACTGACCAGCTACTACTACTGGGGTTCGTATGATATTGCGGATCAGAACTCGTCCACCAATGTCACCAAGAGCGTCCATCATGACAACGAGCTGGAATCACCGGCCAAGGTATTCACCGCCGCCAACCATCCTTACTTCGTCAACCATTTGTTGAAGCTGCCTTCGCCCACCGAGCAGTTCGTGCGCAATTTCGGCCCGCGTCTGCACCACATCGCGGTCGCGGTAAGGGACGGCGAGACCGCAGGGCTTGCCAACATCGACCATGTCGTCGACAGTCTGCGCAACTGCGGCCAGGATTTCCTGCTCGACGTAATCGGCTCGAAGGAAGAAGGTTTGAAGCAGATCTTCTCCAGCGCATCTGAATACTCATCGCTGATCGTGGAATACGTGCAGCGCTTTGGCGATTTCCAGGGTTTCTTCACCAAGCAGAACGTCGCCAATCTGACCCATGCCGCCGGTGTGGAGGAAAGCCTGCAGGCGCTGGAAGCGGAAGCCTCGTCCTGAGAAGATCCGCGTTCCGGGCGGATCAGGAAGCTTCTCGCCCGGCAATCGGCACCGGCTTCACCTTCCAGATGTCGTCGCAATACTCTCGTATCGTGCGATCCGAGGAAAACCTGCCGCTTCGCGCGGTATTCAGGATGCTCATGCGTGTCCAGCGCTCCCTGTCGCGATAGGCCTCATCCACCCGTTGCTGGCAATCGACATAGCTCTGGAAATCCGCTAGCAGCATGTAGGGATCGTGCCGCAGAAGATTATCCACCAGTGGCCGGAAAAGCTCGGCATCGCCGCGTGAGAAGAAGCCATCGCGGATGAGGTCGATCACCCCCCGCAACGCATTGTTGTCCCGGTAAATCGACATGGGATCGTAGCCTTCGCGCCTCAGTTCGGCCACCTCTGATGCGGAAAGCCCGAACAGGAAGAAATTCTCCGCACCCGCTTCCTCCATGATCTCGATATTGGCACCGTCCAGAGTGCCGATGGTCAGCGCGCCATTCATCATGAATTTCATGTTGCCGGTACCCGATGCTTCCTTGCCCGCGGTGGATATCTGCTCGGAGAGCTCTGCCGCGGCATACAGCGCCTGTCCGGTGCGCACGTTGAAGTTGGGCACGAACACCACCTTCATCCTGTCGCGCGCGAGCGGGTCGCGGTTGACCATCTCGCCCACCGAATTGATGAGCTTGATCATCAGCTTGGCCATGAAATAGCCCGGCGCGGACTTGCCGCCGAAAATGAAAGTGCGCGGAGTCATTTCCAGGTGGGGGTGATTGCGTATCTGGTGATAGCGGGCAATGACGTGGAGGATGTTCAGGTGCTGGCGCTTGTATTCGTGGATGCGTTTCACCTGCACATCGAACATCGAATCCGGATCGACGTCGATGCCCGTCTGCTCGTGCAGATAGGAGGCATACGCCACCTTGTTCGCGCGCTTGATCTCTCGCCACTCGGCACGGAAATCGGCATCGCCGGCCAGCGGCTCCAGCTCCCGCAGGCGTTCCAGGTGCGCGAGCCATCCCGGCCCAAGCTTGCGCTCAATCAGCGCAGCGAGCCGCGGGTTGGACAGGCCCAGCCAGCGCCGTGGCGTCACGCCATTGGTCTTGTTGGAAAACTTCTCCGGCATCAGCGCATTGAAGTCGGACAGCACCTCCTGACGCAGAAGGTCGGTATGCAGCGCCGCTACGCCATTGATGGCATAACTGCCCAGGCAGGCCAGATGGGCCATGCGCACTGCGCGCATGCCGGTTTCGTCGATCAGCGACAAACGGCTCACCCGCGCCGAATCGCCCAGGCATTCGAGCCGCACCTCGTCGAGGAAGCGCGCATTGATTTCATAGATCAGCTCCAGATGCCGCGGCAACAGCTTTTCGAACAATGCAACCGGCCACTGCTCCAGCGCTTCCGGCAGCAGGGTGTGGTTGGTGTAGGCAAAAGTCCTGCATGTGATCTCCCATGCCGGCCCCCACTCCATGCCGTGCTCGTCGACCAGCAGGCGCATGAGTTCCACCACGGCAATGGCAGGGTGGGTATCGTTGAGCTGCACGGCAAATTTTTCATGGAAACGATCCAGCGGGATGTTCTGTATCCTGAGAATGCGCAGCATGTCCTGCAGCGAACACGAAACGAAGAAATACTGCTGCGCCAGGCGCAGTTCCTTGCCCTGCGCCACCTCGTCGTTGGGATACAGCACCTTGGTGAGGTTTTCCGACTCGATCTTGCGCTGCACCGCGCCCCAGTAATCGCCACGGTTGAAGATCGAGATGTCGAATGCTTCCACCGCTTCCGAACGCCACAGCCTCAGGGTATTGGCGGTGTTGTTGCGATAGCCGAGTATCGGCGTGTCATACGGAATGCCCAGCACGCTGCGCTCCCCCTCCCAGCGCACATGCATGCGGCCGTTTTCGTCCTGATAGCGGACGGTGTGCCCGCCCAGCCTGACTTTCACCGCCCACTCGGGCCGCGGCAACTCCCAGGGGTTGCCATGGCGCAGCCACACATCGGTCCTTTCCACCTGCCAGCCATCGACGATTTCCTGCGCGAAAATCCCGTGTTCGTAGCGGATGCCGTAACCGAGCGCGGGGATCTCCAGGGTCGCCAGCGAATCCAGGAAACAGGCCGCCAGCCGCCCCAGGCCGCCGTTGCCAAGGCCCGGTTCGACTTCCTGCGCCAGCAGGGCATCGTAGTTCAGGCCCAGCTCCTGCATGGCTTCGCGCACCGGCTTCTCGATGCCCAGATTGAGAATGTTGTTGCCCAGATGCGGGCCCAGCAGGAATTCGGCCGAGAGGTAGGCTACGGTACGCGAACCGGCGCGGGTGTAGGTATCGGCGGTTTTCACCCAGCGCGCGAGCAGGCGGTCCCTGACCGTGTAGGCCAGCGCCAGATAGTAGTCGTGCTTGCTGGCTAGCGCGGGAAACTTGCCCTGGACATAGAAGAGATTGTCCAGAAAGGCCCGTTTCAGGTTTTCCATGGAAATGCCGGTGCGGCTCTTGCTGCCGTGCGCCAGGCTTTCTTGTTCGAGCAGGGTATCCATGATCTGTCCTGAAATGGCGTCAACAATCCGGATGAGCAATTTGGGTGCCAGCCCGCCGCAGCTTTCATGCGCAAACCTGGCGAGCTGCTTTAATCCGCGTGTAACCCGAGCATCACCGGAAAGTCATCCGGCCCGGCCATTATTTGTATATGACGATTGCGCACCAGGACAATGCGCCCCGCACTAATCTGTTGCCAAAAAATGCCGATAAAGCTCATTGAATGGCCTGGATTGAACAGAAAATTGTCTGGTCTGCCTTTTGCTCCATGGACATTTGTCCAGGCCCCGATTGGGAGGGAATCGTGCTGAAACTTGTACTGCTGCGCCACGGCGAAAGTCAGTGGAACCGTGAGAATCGCTTTACCGGCTGGACCGATGTCGACCTGTCCGAAGCCGGCCGCATGGAAGCGATGAAAGCCGGCCGGCTGTTGCGCGACCACGGCATCGTATTCGACCAGGCTTATGTCTCCGTCTTGAAACGCGCGATCCGCACGCTGTGGCTGGCGCAGGAAGCCATGGACCAGGTATGGATGCCGACTCACAGGGACTGGCGCCTGAACGAGCGCCATTACGGCGCGCTGCAAGGCTTGAACAAGGCCGAAACCGCGGAACACTATGGCCCCGAGCAGGTACATCTCTGGCGCCGCAGTTTCGATACCCGGCCACCGTCATTGAACCTGAGCGACCCGCGCCATCCGCGTTTCGACCCGCGTTACCGCAACCTGACCGCAGAGCGCCTGCCGGTGACCGAATCGCTCGCCGATACCCTGGTGCGCGTGCTGGAGCTCTGGCACGAAGCCATCCTGCCCGACATGCAGGCCGGCAAGACCCTTCTGATTGCCGCCCACGGCAACAGCCTGCGCGCCCTGGTCAAGCATATCGACCGGATCGCCGATGCCGATATCATGGATCTGAACATTCCGACCGGCATGCCGCTGGTCTACGAATTCGATGACGCGCTCAAGGTCATGGCGCGCTACTATCTTTCCGAGGAATCCGGCCAGCTCGCGGCCTGACTCCCGCTCACACTACCGCCGCCGCAAATCCAGGGTAAAGGGAAACTCACCCGCCGGTTCCTCCGGCGGCGGCGTCATGGGCCGCGGCGGCTCGCCGGGATAGAACCGCGCCATGGGCGGCAGCCATGGCGGCGGAACGAATGTCCCGGTGGTGTGGCCCTGAATATCGATTCTCGTGTGGCGCCTCGCCTCGGCCTCGTAGGCATTGACCGGGAAGTGGTCGTAATTGCGTCCACCCGGATGCATCACCCGGTACACGCAGCCGCCCACCGACCGGCCGTTCCAGGTATCGACCAGATCGAAGACCAGCGGCGAATGCACGCCGATGGTCGGGTGCAGCGCCGAAGGCGGCTGCCAGGCACGATAGCGCACGCCCGCCACATATTCGCCTTCCACGCCGGTTGCGGCCAGCGGGATGCGTCGTCCATTGCAGACCAGAAGATAGCGGTTGCCGGTAAAGCCGGACAGTTTCACTTGCAGACGCTCGACCGAAGAATCGACAAAACGCGACGTGCCCAGATTGGTCGCCTCTTCGCCCAGCACGTTCCACGGTTCGATGGCAGCGCGCAGTTCCATGGCAATGTCGCCGATCTGGCGGGTGCCATAAAGCGGAAAACGGAATTCCAGAAAAGGCTCGAACCATTCGATCTGAAACGGAAAGCCGGCATCGTTAAGTTCCGCGACCACTTCCCCGAGGTCGTTCCAGAGATAATGCGGCAGCATCCAGCGGTCGTGCAGTTGCGTGCCCCAGCGCACCAGCGGCTTTTCGTAGGGCGTCTCCCAGAAGCGCGCCACCAGCGCGCGCAGCAGCAGCATCTGCGCCAGGCTCATGCGCGCATGCGGCGGCATTTCGAAGGCGCGGAATTCCAGCAGGCCCAGCCGGCCCGTCACGCTGTCGGGCGAATACAGCTTGTCGATGCAGAACTCGGCGCGATGCGTATTGCCAGTCAGGTCGGTAAGCAGGTTGCGCAGCAAGCGGTCAACCAGCCAGGGCTGCGGCACGGCACCGCGCGGCATCTGCTGGAAGGCGATTTCCAGTTCGTACAGCGACTCAGGCTTGCCCTCGTCCACGCGCGGCGCCTGACTGGTGGGGCCGACAAACAGGCCGGAGAAGAAATAGGACAGGCCGGGATGATGCTGCCAGTAGGTAATCAGGCTGCGCAACAGGTCGGGCCGGCGCAGAAACGGGCTGTCTTCCGGCGAAGCGGCGCCCAGCGTGACATGATTGCCGCCGCCCGTGCCGGTATGCCGGCCATCGAGCATGAACTTTTCAGTCGACAGCCGCGACAGCCGCGCCTCTTCGTACAGGATCCCGGTGCGCTCGACCAGTTCCTCCCAGGTTTTTGACGGGTGGATGTTGACTTCGATCACGCCCGGATCGGGTGTTACCAGCAGTTTTTCCAGCCGCCCGTCCTGCGGGGGCGCATAGCCTTCCACGACGACGGGCATCCGCAATTGCGTGGCGGTCTGCTCGATTGCCGCGATCAGGTCCAGCGCATGTTCCAGCCGTTGCATGGGCGGCATGAACACGTGCAGACAACCGTTGCGTGGCTCCACGCAAACGGCGGTATGCGGAACGGATACCCGTGTTCGCTGACGGTCCGCATCCCTCTGAACATGGACTTCGGGGTGAGCATCCACGCTGGCTTCGAACCGTGAATGGCGCGCGGCGACTTCGCCATGGAAATCCCGCAGCGGCATTTGCGGCTCGAAGGGATCGGCCTCGCCCACCCATTCCACTTCATCCTCGTCGATCCAGGGCAGCGAATCCAGCGGCAGCCGCAGTCCCATCGGCGAATCGCCCGCCGCCAGATACAGACGCTCGCGGCGGAAATTCCACGGCGCGGAATACCAGCAGCCGGTTGTCCAGTTCCATCCGATCGGCAACACATAGCCGGTTGGCGTATCCAGTCCCTGCGACAATCTGTCAGCGAGCGCGCGTCGCACGGCTGAATCCTTCAGACCGGCCTTGGCCGGATCGAGATTGACCGGCACCCTGGCTTCGGCATGCAGATAGAACAGCGCGTCTTCGTACGCGGGCATCACATAGCGCATTGCCAGACCCAGATGACGCGCCAGTGTGTCCACAAAACGCCTGGCCGACTCCACGCCATGGCCGTAGTCGCGATGCGGCTCGGCCAGAAGGCCGGGGTCGCGCCAGACGGGTTCGCCGTCCTTGCGCCAGTAAAGCCCCAGTGCCCAGCGCGGCAACGGTTCGCCGGGGTACCACTTGCCTTGCGCCGTATGCAGCAGGGCGCCTTGTCCAAATCTTTCGCCAAGACGCCGAACCAGCACTTCCGCGCGTTCGCGCTTGTGCATTCCCAGTGCGGCGGTGTTCCATTCCGGTGCGTCCGCGTGGTCGATGGACACGAAAGTCGGTTCGCCGCCCATGGTCAGTCGTACATCGTTTTCGAGCAGGCGCTCGTCGACCAGACGGCCGAGTGCATGGATGTGCGCCCACTGCTCTTCGGTGTAGGGCTTGGTCACGCGAGGGGTTTCCCGGAAACGGGAGACGGTGTTGCTGAAGCCGAATTCGACTTCGCATGGTTCGGTGAACCCTTCGATGGGCGCGGCCGAAGACGGGTTCGGCGTGCAGGCGAGCGGGATATGCCCTTCACCAGCAAACAGTCCGGAAGTGGGATCAAGCCCGACCCAGCCCGCGCCCGGGATATACACCTCGGCCCAGGCGTGCAGGTCAGTGAAATCGTGATCGGTGCCCGACGGTCCATCCAGAGATTTCCCGTCCGGCGCCAGCTGCACCAGGTAGCCCGACACGAAGCGCGCGGCCAGCCCGAGATGTCGCAGCACCTGCACCAGCAGCCAGCCCGTGTCCCGGCACGAACCAATGGCCTTGCCCAGCGTTTCCTCGCAGGTCTGCACGCCCGGCTCCATGCGGATGGTGTAGCCGATCGCCCGTTGCAACTGCTGATTGAGTTGCACCAGGAAGCTGACCGTCGGCGCGCGATCGCGCCGGATGGCCGACAAATGCGCCGCCAGCAGCGGCCCGGCTGCCTCGGCTTCGAGATAGGGCGCCAGTTCCTTCTTCAACGCTTCCGGGTATTCGAACGGCCAATGCTCGGCGTATTCCTCCAGGAAAAAGTCGAACGGGTTGATGACCGTCATGTCGGCGATGACCTCCACGTCGATCGACAGCTTGCGGGTCTTTTCCGGAAATACCAGCCGGGCGAGGTAGTTGCCGAAGGGATCCTGCTGCCAGTTGATGAAATGCTTTGCCGGCGTGACCTTGAGGCTGTAGGACAGGATGGGCGTGCGGCTGTGCGCGGCGGGCTTGAGCCTCACCACATGCGGGCTCAGCGCAACAAGACGGTCAAAGGTATAGGTGGTGGTGTGACGGATGGCGACCTGGATGCTCATGACGGACTTCTGAGAGGGGACGCCCCATCAAAAGCAAGGGTCGAGCCAGGGATGAAACCTGATCCGGCCGCCCGGGAAATCGATCAGCGCATCTGCCCGTCGTTGCCTGGCGCCGCGACAATTTGCAAAGGCTGCGTCTGGTTTTCCCACTCAAACTGGGGCAGATTGTTGAGCGCCTGGCGCAGGCCCTCGTTCCAGGCATCGCCGAGCGCGCGGTAGTAGGGATGGTCTTCGGACAAGAGCAGGCGGCGGCCGCCGTCCAGGCTGTCGGCGGCATAAATCAGCAGCTCGACCGGCGGGCCGACGGTGAGGTTGGAACGGATGGTCGAATTGATCGACACCAGCGCGCAGCGCGCGGCCTGTTCCAGTGGCGTGTCGGTGCGGATCACGCGGTCGAGGATGGGTTTGCCGTACTTGGTCTCACCGATCTGCAGAAAAGGATGCGCGGCGGACTCGTGAATATAGTTGCCTTGCGGATAAATCAGGTACATCTCGGGCATCTGCCCAGCAATCTGGCCACCAAAGATGAACGTGGCCTCGAAATTGGTGTTGGCGGTATCGCGCGATGCCTGCGCGCGCTGCACCTCCGTAGAAAGATGCCCCACATAATCCACCGCCTCGCTCATCGAGTTGACGCTGGACAGGCAGGGCAGGTTGCCCAGCCTGCAATCATCCCGCAGCCGCTTGACCACGGCCTGCGTCGTCGCCAGGTTGCCCGACGAGAGCAGCACGAACATGCGGTTGCCCGGCTGCACGAAAGTATGCATCTTGGAGTACGTGCTGACATGGTCGGTGCCAGCGTTAGTGAGCGAGTCTGATGCAAACACCAGACCATTATCCGTTTTGATGGCGACGCAATAAGTCATGAATTCACCCGATTTGCAGGACCGGAAAGACTTTAACCCAAGTTCTCCGAAGCGGAAATACAAGCAGGATCGATACCAGCTTTCTGTGGATCTAGCCGCGCCCCAATATTGGGCGGCCGGTCCACCGGTGGCGGCAGATACCCGATCTGCCCGCGGCTGGTCAGCCTTGATCTTTAGTAAAATCTAGGGATCAGGGCTTGAATCGAAGACGCGGTCTCTTGCGAAGCCATTGCCTTGCCTGGCAGTTAAGCAAGAATGAATTTGATCCCGTTTAAGTCATACTGAATTGGCGCTGACAGAAAACCGAGATTGCCGCACGGCACAACCGGCTCCAAAGTGGCCGCAGTAGGTGTTGCCTTCTGATATATCAAGCTTGGCACGTTAATTCCGCCTAGCAAATTGATGAAGCGGCCGTAAAGTATCAGGGCTTCCCCCGTTAATTGGGCCGCGGAAAACAGGGCTTAGGTACCGCCTCCAAACTCATAGACGCCCTGAATGGCTCGTTCGAGCTCCTGCTCATAAGTAAAGTGCCGCTCCTCGGCCTCCAAGGCAACAGCCCCCCGGCTGGCACGCCCCTCATGAAACAGCAAGCCCTTGATGACCGAATTGGCGTCGTTAAACGGAGGAACCATGAGCAATTGCAGCTGATCATAGACCTCTCGATCAATGGTGATACTCACTTGGTCTTTCATCTCTGCCTCCTGCGAATGATAAAGCAGGAACTTGAAAGTAGCCCAAATACATCATTGTTCAAGGCTACGCCATGACGAAACCTGAGTGCCTGGAAACTAAGGATAAAATGTGTCTGAACTGACCCGGCTTTTTCGGACACTCTAATCAAGCAACGCCATTTCGTTGCTCGAACGCTACCGGACTGACATAACCCAGCGACTGATGCATCCGGCTGCGTTTGTAGAACAGCTCGATGTAATCAACGTTGGAAATGAGCACCTAGTGACCGAAATTTGAAGGTGCCAGGCTCAAATTCACTTTGCCGGGGGCACAAACCCCGCAACCTGATCGGCGCCCGCGCCGAAGAAGTATTGCTCCATTTGCGTCATCAGATATTTGCGTGCCTGCGGGTCGGCGAGGTTGAGGCGGTTTTCGTTGATGAGCATGGTCTGGTGGCGCGTCCAGGCAGCCCAGGCTTCTTTGGATACATTTTCGAAAATCCTTTTGCCGAGTTCGCCGGGCACGGGCGGAAAAGTCAGGCCTTCGGCTTTACGGCCGAGTTTGACGCAGTGAACCAGTCGGGTCATGGGTTGCTCCTTGAATCGGTTTAAAACGGAATAGCTGGATTATATGTTGGGAATATCCTGTGGGGTTCCCTGACATTCCCCCTCACCCCAACCCTCTCCCGGCTCACTTTCGTTCGCCAGCCCCTTTATCAAGGGGGTTGGCTGCCCAGGCTTTTCTCGATGCGTTTGGCGAAGACGGCCATCTCTTTGGCGGCCTGGATGTCGCCCTTTTTCTCTGCCACGGCAATGCCTTGCCTGTAGGCTTGCAGTGCTGCCTGCGTGTTGCCGGATTCGTTGAGGGCTTTGCCCAGTAGTTTCCAGGCGGCTGAGTAGTTTGGGTCGTGCTCGACGGCCTTTTGCAGATGCGGCACGGCCTTGGCCGGCTGGTTGGCGCCAAGATAGGCGTTGCCCAGCGAGAAGCGGAGCAGGGCGTTGTCCTTGCCGGCAGCAAGCATTTTTTCGAAGTTGTCGATGGCGGGGGTCATCAGCTTCGCCAGAAGGCGGGTGTCAGCACAACGAGAAACGTGAACATTTCCAGTCGGCCCAGAATCATGGCCAGCGTGCAAAGCGCGGTCTGGAAATTATTGAGCACGGCGAAGGTCGTGGCCGGGCCCACCGCGCCCAGCCCTGGTCCGATGTTGGACAGGGTTGCGACGACGGCGGTCAGCGCAGTGACCGGCTCCAGCCCGGTCGCCATCATGGCCAGGGTCATGACGATGGCGGTGATCACGAATACAAAAAAGAACGCCAGCACGGCAAAAATCACCTGGTTAGGAACCGAAGCGCCGGCATAACGCACGGGAATCTGCGCGCTGGGATGCAGCAGGCGCTTCAACTCGCGGTAAAGCTGCAATGCCAAGAGGCGCGCGCGGATCATTTTGATGCCCCCGCCGGTGGAGCCGGAAGAGGTGGAAAACGTGCCCAGCAACAGCATCCAGAAACCCGCGAAGGCCGGCCACAGGCCGAAATCGGTACTGGCATAACCGGTGGTGGTGGCCACCGATACGGTATTGAACACGGCATAGCGCAGCGATGTCAGCACATCGGGATAATGGCCCAGCGCCCAGAGATAAATTCCGATCAGTACGCCGCTGAGAAGCACGGTAAACACAAATGCCTTGGCTTCGCCATCGCCGGTGTATATCCCGTATGTCCGCTCACGCAGAAAACGGAAGTGCGTGGCGAAGTTGATGCCCGATATCAGCATGAACAGAATGGCGATGCCTTCCAGCAGCGGCGAATTGAAATAGCCGAACGAGGCATCGTGCGAGGAGAAGCCGGCCAGGCCCATGGTGGTAAACGCATGCATCAGCGCATCCTGCCAGGTCATGCCCGCAACCCAGTAGGCGGCAAAGCAGGCCAGCGTGAGCGCGGCATAAATCAGCCACAGGCCCTTGGCGGTCTGCGCGATGCGCGGCGTGAGCTTCGAATCCTTCATCGGCCCCGGAGTTTCCGCCTTGTACAACTGACGGCCGCCGATGCCCAGCATGGGCAGAATGGCCACCGCCAGCACGATCACACCCATGCCGCCAAACCATTGCAGCTCTCCGCGCCAGATATTGATCGACGCCGGTAATGTATCAAGCCCGGTCAGCACTGTCGCGCCAGTGGCCGTGAGCCCCGATACGGCTTCGAAATACGCGTCGATGACACTGATGTCCAGATGCGACAGCAGCGGAAACATGGCAAAAACCGGCAAGCCTGCCCACACCAGCGTGACCAGCAAAAAACCATCCTTGATGCGCAACTCGCGCTGGAAAGGACGAAAACCCAGCCAGAGCAGCAGGCCCGCGCCACAGGTCAGGATCATGTCCTTTACAAACAGGTGCAGCGTCGTTTCGTTACCCGCCCAGGCCACCAGCATGGGCACGATGAGCGTAAGGCCAAACATGAAAACCACACCGCCCAGCACATGGAGAAGCGAAAGCAGTGCGTGCATCAGAAAAAGCTGAACCCGGCCTGGAAGAGTTTTTCCACCTTGGGAATGATGCGCTTGTTGATCACGAAGAGAATGACGTGGTCCTCGGACTCGATCAGCGTGTCGTGGTGGGCAATGATGACCTGCTCGCCGCGGATGATGGCGCCGATGGTAGCGCCCTCGGGCAGATTGATTTCCTCGATGCGATGGCCCGCGACCTTGGAGTTTTTCGCGTCGCCATGCACGACGATTTCCAGCGCCTCGGCCGCGCCGCGCCGGAGGGAATGCACCACGGCCATGTCGCCCCGACGGATCTTCGAGAGCAGCGGCCCCAGGGTGGCCTGCGCAGGCGAGATGGCGATGTCGATTTCGCCGCCCTGCACCAGATCGACATAGGACGAGCGGTTGATCAGCGCCATGACGCGATGCGCGCCCATGCGCTTGGCCAGCAGCGATGCCATGATGTTGTCCTCGTCATCGTTGGTCAGGGCGCAGAACACATCCATGTCCTGCACGCCTTCCTGATCGAGCAGCTCCTCGTCGGTGACTTCGCCCATCAGCACCAGCGTGCGGTTCAATTCCGCGCTGAGCTGGGCGCAGCGCTGCTTGTTGTGGTCGATGAGCTTGACCTCGTAATTCCTTTCCAGGGTGACGGCAAGCCGTTTGCCGATGTTGCCGCCCCCTGCGATCATGATCCGTTTCACCGGGCGGTCCAGCCGCCGCAGCTCCCGCATGACCTTGGGAATGTCCTCCTTTTTTGCGAGGAAAAACACTTCGTCGCCCGGTTCGATGACGGTATGCCCCTCGGGCACGATGCCGCGGTTCTTGCGGAATATCGCCGCCACCCGGCAATCCAGATCGGGCATGTGCTTGCGGATGACCTGCAACTCGTGGCCCACCAGCGGGCCGCCATGATAGGCGCGCACCGCCACCAGCCGCACGCGGCCGTCGGCGAAATCCAGCACCTGCAGGGCTTCGGGGTGCTCCACCAGGCGGCGCAGATAATGGGTGATTTCCTGTTCGGGGCTGATGGTATGGTCAACGGCAAAGTGTTTGCGCGCGAGCGTTTCACCGTCTACCTCGTCCTGAGCGAGGTAGTCCGGCGAGCGGATCCGCGCCACGCGCGTCGGCACGTTGAACTCGCTGGCGCACAGCTTGCAGGCAACGAGATTGGCCTCGTCGCTTTGCGTGACCGCCACTACCATATCGGCATCGGCCGCGCCCGCTTTCTGCAAAACCGCCGGGTGCGCAGCGTGCCCCTGCACCGTGCGCAGGTCGAAGCGGTCCTGCAGGATGGCGAGGCGTTCGCGGTCCATGTCGACGATGGTCAGGTCGTTGTTTTCCGCCACCAGGCTCTCGGCCAGCGTGCCGCCAACCTGGCCGGCACCAAGAATGATGATTTTCATTTGCTTGTGAAGGCAGAAGCGAGAAGGGGGAAGGGTGAGGCATGGTTTTTCTCCCCCTTGACAAAGGGGGTGGGGGGATTTGTCTGTGACAGCCGGGAAATCAATCCCCCCAACCCCCCTTTATCAAGGGGGGCGTTTAATGCTTGGCCCCTCACTCCTGATACCTCACGATTTCTTTAAAGCTCTTCATCCAGCCTCTTCCCATGCCGGATGTTCAACTGCTTCAGTTTCCGGTAGAGATGCGTGCGTTCCAGCCCGGCCTTTTCGGCCACGCGGGTCATGCTGCCGCCTTCCTTCTGGATCAGGTGCTCGAAATACAGGCGCTCGAACACGTCGCGCGCTTCGCGCAGCGGCGCATCCAGCGGGATCATCTGCGCCAGCGGGGGGCTGGAAGCCTGTTTCAGCGGCGATACCACACGGTTGACGTCCTCGCTCTCGATTTCATCCGACAGCGAAGTGATGGCAAGGGTGCGCACGACGTTGTTCAGTTGCGGCAGGTTGCCGGGCCAGTCGAAATTGCGCAGCTGGTTGAGCGCGGCAACAGTGAATTTGCGCGGCTGGCACTCCTTGCTCTCGATCATTTGCGTCAGCATGAAGTTGGCGATGTCGGGCACATCCTCACGATGTTCGCGCAGGCTGGGCACCTTTACGCTTACCGCCGACAGGCGGTAGTAGAGACGTGTATCGAATTCGCCCGAAGCCAGCAGGCTGTCCATATTGCGACTGGACGCGCACACCAGTCGCGCCGTTCCGCCATTAAGCTTTTCAATCAACAGCATCAAGCCTTTTTGTTCCAGCTTGTTGAGTTCCGAAAGCTCGGGCAGGTAAAGCGTGCCATTCACCACCTTGTCGACGTAACTTTGCGGCGAGGCCACCAGCTGTGCCCGATCAGCGATTTCCACCCACGGGCTGTTCGCAGGATGCAGAAATCTGGCGCACAGTTCGAATCCGCTGCCCGGTTCACCGGACAACAGGACAGGTGATGTATGGCTGGCGATCTGGGTCAGGCGTTTTTTCAGGTCCTGCACGACCATGCTTTTGCCCAGCGCGGCCAATTCGAGCGAAGGCACGCGCCGCGGCGCATCGGTCTTCTTGATCGCCTTTGTAACCGTGGCGAGCAGCTTGGCCAGGGCGATGGGTTTTTCGAGGAAATCAACGGCGCCCATCTTGGTTGCTTCCACCGCCGTATCGATGGTGGCATGGCCGGACATCATGACCACCGGCATGGTCAACTGGCCGCCGGTTGCCCATTCCTTGAGCAATGTCACGCCGTCGGTATCGGGCATCCAGATATCCAGCAGCACCAGGTCGGGCCGCTGCCTGGACCTGAAGCTCCGGGCCTCATCGGCATTTTCCGCCAGGTGCACGTCGTAACCTTCCTCGGTCAGAATTTCCGACAGCAATTCACGGATGCCGATTTCGTCATCCACCACCAGTACATGACCGCTCACTGCGTATCCCCTTTGCGGTAAACCGGCAGTGTCACACATACGCATGCTCCGCCGCTTGCCTGATTCTCCACTTTAATACTTCCCTGATGCTCTTCAATGATTTTTTTCACGATGGCAAGGCCCAGCCCCGTCCCCTTGGGTTTGGTCGTCGCGTAAGGCTCGAACAGCCGCGCCATCAGATGTTCCGGGAATCCCGGACCATTGTCCGAGATGGTCAGCCTGACTTCGTTTTCCAGTCCTTCAGTACGGATCAGAACACTGCCGTCAGACTGTCCGCTCAATGCATCCTGCGCATTTTGCAACAAATTATGAATGACTTGTCGCATAAGTGTGGAGTCACCCGACACGAGGGGAATGCCGGTATGCAATTCGGTCCGTATGGATTCGCTTTCATCATAAAGCGTAAGCACCTCCAGCACGAGCGCATTCAGATCCAGCGCCGTAATGCGGGCCCTTGGCATGCGGGCATAACTGGCAAAGGCGTCCACCATGTTTTTCATGGCGCCCACCTGATTGACAATGGTGTCAGTGGCGCGCCTGAGCATGTCGGCATCCTGCTCCGATAGCTTGTCGGACAGGCGCAGTGAAAGCCGTTCAGCGGAAAGTTGAATGGGGGTGAGCGGGTTCTTGATTTCGTGCGCCAGCCGCCGTGCCACTTCGCCCCAGGCTGCATCGCGCTCTGCTCGAATGAGCTTGGTCACGTCGTCGAATACCAGAGTATAGCCTCGCTGCACGTCAACGGGGAGCTTGCTGCCGCGAACCAGCAGGATCTGACTTTGCCCGGGCCGTGAAAATTCCAGCTGGGCGTTCCAGTCCTCGCTGTCGGATGCAACAAAACGCTCTGCCACCTGTTCGCCGAACTGACGCAGTACGGAACCGGGCTCCCCCCACTCTACCAGGGGCAGGCCGGAGAGATTGTTCGCACCGCCATCCAAGATCCGCTTGGCGGCATCGTTGATGGCGCGGACACGCAATTTGTGGTCGAGCGCGACCACGCCGGAAGACAAGTTGGCCAGCACGCTTTCAAGGTAAGCCTTGGCCTGTTCGGTTTGCAGATGATTGCGCTCGGCCTCGGCACGGGCATCGGAAAGCTGGCGCGTCATGCGATTGAAGGACTTGATCAGCGCTCCCAGCTCGTCCCGGCTTTCGACGGTATGCATCTGCGAAAAGTCTCCCTGTGCCACGGCGCGTGTGCCGCGGGCCAGCGTACGCAGGGGAGACCCCAGCCGCTCGGACAACAGGTATGCCAGAACGATGGTCAGCAACAGCGCCAGAAACAATGTCAGGGTGAGCGCCACGCCATATAGCCGTTTCAGGCCGAGACGCGAAACCGCAATTTCCTGGTAATCCCGATACGCTTCCTGGACAGCCTTGGCATCGCGCGAAAGACTGGGCGGCACCGGCTGTATGGCCTGCAACACACGGGTGTCGCCGGCGAATGAAACACTGTAGACAGGCACCAGCACGCGCATGACGAGGCCATGGCCCGGCAGGTCATCGACCCGGCTGTAGGCTTGCTCCTGACGCACCTGCCAGAGTATCGACTTGTCGGGCAATTCCGGCAGCAGGTCGGCCTTTTCGCCCGCCGCCGTGGCCACGACGCGGCCGCGCTCATCGAATAGGGTGACTTCCTGGATCGCCGCCTGGTCGCGCAACGCGGACAGCATGGTGATGACGGTACCGGCACCTTCGTCCGACAGGGACAAGGCCATGCGCTCGGTTTTCTTGGTCAAGTCGGCCAGCAGATCGTCGAGTGCCGCCTGACCGAGATTGACGCCTGAACCCAGCGCGGAATCCACCCGCACATCAAACCAGCTCTCGATGCTGCGGTTCAGAAAGAAGACAGACGCGCCAAACACGACAGTGGCCGGTAACAAAGCCACCAGGCCAAACCACAACATGAGTCGAAGCGTCAGCTTGCTGCCGAACACGCCCGCGCGGATGCGGCGGCGCAACTGCCAGAGCTGCCAGCCAACCAGCGCAACCAGCGCAACGGCAATGGCGGCACCGGCCGCGAGCAGCTTGGGAAAATTCTCCGAAAGCAGGGGGCTGTCCTGGCTTGCGGTGAAAAGCAGCGCGATGACCACTGCCCCCAATATGGCAGAAGCCAGTAAGACATAGCGCATCAGGGAGCTACTTCCCACTCGTACCAGTCGCCTTCCACTTCCCACTTGCCCGTGGCCAGCGCATTGATCTGCAGCGGTTTGGAAAGCAGCCCCAGATCCAGCCGCATGCGGATGGCCGCAAGATAACGTTCACCCGGCTTGAGCATCTTCTTCGGTGCGACAGCCCAGCCTTCCACATGGCCCAGGCCGGCCAGCGCTTCGTGCAACGTGTCATATGCCTTGTAGCCTTCGAGCGTTTCCACCTGAAAGCGCCGCGTGAGCGGGCTGTAATTGAGCCGTCCAATCCGGTTGGCCTCCGTCAGGGTTTCATTCAGCCACCACGAGCGTACTCTTTCCAGTTCAAAGTCGGTGACAAAATGCAGTGTCACGCCCTTTTTCAGCGCCTCTTCCTGGGTTCTGTTGAGATAGAGGTTGAAGTCGGCATTCAGTATCCAGCTATCGCCGGCTAACTTCAGTTCAGCCGATTGCACCATGACCGATTCATTGGCAGCCGATGCCGACATTGCAAACGTCAGCATGCAAACCACGAGCAGCAGCGCCCGCTCAAGCACGTTGAAGCAGCGCGAAGAAAAATCCATCGCAATCGTCATCGGGAAGCAACTGGCCATCACCCAGTTTCTCCGGGAGGGCAAGCCGATTCGCATCTGCGTGGCGTGCCACAAAAGACTGAATCTGGTGGACATTTTCCTCCGGGAAAATGGAGCAGGTAACGTAAAGCAATTTACCACCGGGCGCGAGTGTCTGCCAGAGCGCATCAAGAATGTTGGCCTGCTGACGCACAAACTTGCGTATGTCTTCCGGGCGCCTCAGCCACTTGATATCGGGATTGCGTCGCACCACCCCTGATGCGGAACAGGGTACATCCGCGAGGATGCGATCGAAGCATCGGCCATCCCACCACGTTTCCGGGTGAGCCGCATCGCCTTTTTTCAGCTTGGCGGCCAGGCCCAACCTTTCGAGATTCTGCCGGACCCGATCGAGTCGAGCCTGGTCGATATCCAGTGCCGTCAATTCCAAACTGGCCGTTTCGAGCATGTGCCCTGTCTTGCCGCCCGGTGCAGCGCAGGCGTCCAGTACCCGCTGGCCATCCTTCAGATCCAGCAACATTGCCGCCCACTGGGCGCCGGCATCCTGTACCGACACCCGGCCTTCGGCGAATCCCGGAACTTGCGCCACCGGAACAGGCTTGTCTAGTGTCAGGGCCCAGGACCCGGTTCGCCGCGAAGCGATATTTGATGCCTGTAATTCAGCTTGAGCTTTTTCCACCGTGCTCTTGCGGCGGTTGACTCTCAGTGTCATGGGCGGATGCAGTTGACTGGCAGACAGGATGCCTTCCCATTTGCCAGGATAGGCGGCTTTGAGTTTTTTCACCCACCATTGCGGATGGTTGGTGCGGCCTTCTGCTGTTATCCTTGCCGCGGCGAGCAGTTCTTCCTGCCTGCGCTGGTAATTGCGCAGTACGGCATTGACCAGATTGCGGAATTTTCTGGGTGCCGCCTCGACTGCATTGTTCACCACTGCATGGGGGGCGGCGCGGGTATGTACCAGCTGATACAGCGCCGCCAGCAGGAGGGCATGCGTGTATCCGTCATCAAGCGGCTTTTGCAAAAGCCGGTCAAGCACGACTTCCAGTTCACCCCTGTATCGCAACACGCCATAGGAAATGTCGCGTACCGCACCCTGGATCGAGGGAGAGTGACTGTCCAGCCTGGCGGCCTCCAGCGATAGCGTGAGTGTCTGTCCATGCAGAACGCCGGACACAACATCGGCGGCCATGGCCGCCGACCTGTTCTGACTGGTTTTCCCCGGTTCAGGCACCACGGGCCATTGCCATCAGCTTTGCCACGCGCTCGTCGGTGGAAGGATGGGTGGAAAACAGGCTCTTGATGCCATTGCCCGACAGCGGATTGATGATCATCATCTGGGCGGTTTCGGGATGCGCTTCGGCGGTCGGCATGGGCAGGCCTTTGGCATAGGCCTCGATTTTCTTCAGTGCCGACGCCAGCGCTTCGGGATCGCGGGAAATTTCCGCGCCGCCCGCATCAGCCCCGAATTCGCGGGCGCGTGAGATCGCCATCTGGATCAGCATGGCCGCGATCGGCGCAATGATCATGACAGCCATGGCGACGACAGGATTCGGGCGGTCTTCGCTGCGCCCGCCGAAAAACATGGCGAAATTGGCCAGCATGGAAATGGCGCCTGCCACCGTCGCGCTCATGGTCGAGATCAACGTGTCGCGATGCTTCACATGTGCCAGCTCGTGCGCCATCACGCCGCGCAGCTCGCGCTCAGACAGGAGTTGCATGAGGCCGGTGGTCGCGGCGACGGCGGCGTGATCGGGATTCCGCCCGGTGGCGAATGCATTGGGCTGATGCTCATCGATGATGTAAACGCGCGGCATGGGCAATCCTGCGTTCTGCGCCAGTTCGCGCACAATGGCATGGTAGCGGCCGCCGGTATTGGCGTCGACTTCCTGCGCGTTGTACATGCGCAGTACCATCTTGTCCGAATTCCAGTAGGCAAACAGGTTCATCGCGCCGCCGATGGCCAGCGCGATCAGCATGCCCGACTTGCCGCCCAGCAGCATGCCCACCGCGCCAAACAGCGCGACGATGCCCGCCATCAGGATGGTGGTCTTGACCCAGTTGAACATGGTTGGTGCTCCGTACAAAAGTTAAACGCGAATATAAGATAGTGGGGGCAACGGGAAATTCAATGCCCCGGTAATCCGTCCAGGCGCGTGCCAGAAATGATTTTGGAACCCGCCAGAAAGGTCGCCACATCCATGCGGCGGGCACCGGCCTTTTGCAATTCCGTTACTTTTACCGCCCCTTGGCCGCAAGCCACGACCAGGCCCTCGGAATCCGCACGCAACACCTCGCCCGGGTTACCCTTGAGCCCGATGGCATCAGCCTGCCAGATTTTCAGCGGCTCGCCATTCAACGTTGTCCATGCGCCAGGCACCGGGTTGAAGGCGCGGATTTTCCGGACAATGACATCCGCCGGGAGTTGCCAGTCCAGTCTGGCTTCTTCCTTTGAAAGCTTGGCGGCATAGGTCACACCGGCTTCCGGCTGCGGCGAGGGCTTGAGATTTTGCAGGCCAGCCAGCGCCTCGACAATGGCCGTGGCGCCCAGCAAGGCCAATTTGTCATGCAGGCTGCCGCCCGTATCGGTACCCGCAATTGGCAGTCGTTTCTCAAGCAATACCGGACCGGTATCCAGACCCGCTTCCATCCGCATGATGCAGATCCCGGTTTCGCTATCGCCCGCTTCGATTGCCCGCTGAATGGGTGCCGCGCCGCGCCAGCGCGGTAGCAGTGAAGCGTGGATGTTAAGGCAGCCAAGTAGGGGAATGTCCAGTACGGCCTGCGGCAGAATCAGGCCGTAAGCCGCGACGACCATGACATCGGCGCCCGCTGTCCTGATGGTTTCGTGGCTGGCCGGATCCTTGAGCTTTTCCGGCTGATAGACCGGTATGCCATGCTGCTGAGCCTCAACCTTGACCGGACTGGGGGTCAACTTCATGCCGCGTCCACTGGGGCGATCGGGCTGAGTAAGTACCAGCACCACCTCATGCCCCGCAGCAATGATGGCGGCCAGCGCCAGCCGGGCAAACTCTGGTGTGCCGGCAAAAATGACTTTCACTATAAAGAGCCTATTTCAGCAGGAATTGGATGTGCAACGGGGGGGTGGCGGCGGCTGGCGTTGTTGCGCGGCTTGTGAAGGGGTCGACCATTCACTGCGCCACGCGCCTAGCCATCCATCCCGCCATCCCCCCGTCCCTTCGGGTTGCGACCAAGCCCGGTGCTCGCTTTGTCGCGCTCCTTGTCCCCGTATCACGGATACGACCTGCGTCGCGCTTCGCGCGATCATTCGGGCCTGGGTGCAACGCATCTTCCAATTCCTGCTGAAATAGGCTCTAAAGGCTTGCCCGGCTGGGATGCGTTTCGCGGTGCTCGCGTTCCTGCTTGATGAGCTTGGTCCTGATGCGGTTCTGCTTGAGGCGGGAAAGGTATTCCACGAACACTTTGCCCATCAGGTGATCCATTTCATGCTGCACGCAAACCGCCAGCAAACCGTCGGCATCGAATTCATGCGTCTCGCCATCACGGTTCAGCGCGCGCACACGGATGTTTTCTGCACGATGCACCTTGTCATAGACACCGGGCACCGACAGGCAGCCTTCTTCCCACTCGACATCGCCGGACTTCGAGACAATTTCCGGATTGATCAGCACACGCAGGTCGCTCTTGTCTTCGGAAATATCGATGACGATGACCCGCTCATGAACATCCACCTGCGTGGCAGCCAGTCCTA
Organism: Hydrogenophilaceae bacterium; assembly: GCA_013389025.1. GTDB lineage: Bacteria > Pseudomonadota > Gammaproteobacteria > Burkholderiales > Thiobacillaceae > UBA6918. Next base: position 20,895 of record JACAED010000070.1, on the reverse strand, counting down.
TGCCCGGCGCCGCATACATGGTCTCGGCCATATCATCGACCAGCTTCCGGATGCGCGCGTCCACCATCTGTACGGGCTTTGCCACCGTATGCAGTCGCTTATCAGGGTATCTAAGTATGTTCAGTTTTGCCATGCGGGCTTGAATATATCCAGCAACTACTTGTAATGACAGGGACTTGCGGGCACACTTTCAACCAAATTCCCTGCCCTGCTAAATTCCCGTCAGTTATGTCCGTAATCGCAACAGTAGCTTTTTCAAGTTAATTAGACAAGGTCTAAATTGAGGGTTCATTCATGAGCAATCCCGTACGCAATTTCCTGTTTTCCCTGGCCATCTCCGCCTGTATGCTGGGTCAGCCGCTTTCTGCTGATGAGCTCCAATTGCGAGAGGATACACCGGAACAGTACGTGGTCGTAAAAGGGGATACGCTTTGGGACATTTCGGGCAAGTTTTTGAAAAGCCCGTGGCGCTGGCCGGAAATCTGGGGGCTGAACAAGGAAGCCATCAAGGACCCCCACTGGATATATCCCGGAGACCTGATCATACTGGACCGTTCAGGCAGCCAGCCCAGGCTGAGCCTGGTCAAGGGGGACAAGCATGGCATGTCCACGGTCAAGCTGTCGCCCTATACCCGCGAAGAGAAAATCGGTGATGGCCCGATCCAGACCATTCCGATTTCCGCCATCCATTCATTCCTGTCCCAACCCAGGGTGGTATCTGCTGGCGCGCTGGACGGGGCACCGTTCATTCTGGGCACCAATGAGGACCGTGTCGTTCTGGGTCGCGGCGACAATGCCTTTGCCACCGGCGGCCCGGCCGGCGTTCAGCGCTGGAACATCCTGCGCCCCGGCAAGCAGCTCAAAGATCCCGAAACCGGCGAAGTGCTCGGCCATGAAGTGGAATATGTCGGCGATGCCCGCACCCTCTCTGAAGGCGCACCGCAAAAAATCCGCATCACGCAGTCGTCAATGGAAGTCCTTGCCAAGGACAAGCTTTTGCCCGCCGTGGACACAAGCACTTTTGAATACGCTCCGCGTGCTCCTGACAATCAGATCACCGGACGCATCATTTCAGCTTACGGTGGCGTATCCGACTCTGGCCGTTATCAGACCGTCGTACTCAATCGCGGCAGCAACCATGGACTGGCGCCCGGCCACGTGCTGGCCATCCACCATACCGGCAACACGGTCAAGCTCAGCAAGGACGAGCTCGACAAAATGACCTGGTTGTCCAGCCGCCAGGGCAACATTCCCGGCGGTGGGGCCTGGCTGTATACCGATGTTCGTTGCCTGAAGGACAAGAGCAAGATTACCTATGACCAGACCGCCGACCTCAAGTCCCTGACCCGTGTCGGCTGCTTCGAGCAGGATGACAGCAAGGTCAAGCTACCCGATGCCCGCACCGGCCTGGTCATGGTGTACCGTGTGTACGACAAGGTATCCTACGCGCTGGTCATGCAGTCGGACGGCCCGGTCTATTTGCTGGATACGGTCAAGAATCCCTGATACATTGGTTCCGCCCGACGCGGAAAACCGCCCACAGGGCGGTTTTTCATTTCCGGATAAGGGGGACACATGAGCCAGGACATTGAAAAGGCGCGCAACCTGACGCAGATCATCTATTTTCTATATGCCGCTTCCATCATCATTGGCATCACCGCGATCGTGGCCATCATCATCAACCACGTCAAACGCGATGAAGTCACTGGCACCTGGCTGGAAAGCCACTTTCGCTGGCAAATTCGCACCTTCTGGTATTCGCTGTTGTGGGGCGTGATCGGCGGCGTCACGTCGATCATCGGTGTCGGCATCATCATCTGGGGTGTTGCAGCCATCTGGGCCATTTACCGCATCGTCAAGGGTATGCTGAATTTCTACGACAACAAGCCAATGTATGCCTGACAAGCACCGGGATCCGGAAGCCTGGCTCAGACTGGGGCTCATACCCGGCATCGGCGACGGCGGCATCCGCCGCCTGCTGGAAGCATTTGACACGCCCGAGGCCGTTCTTGCTGCCAGCCGGGCCCTCCTGAGCCCATGCCTCAGCGCCAGGCAGATTGATGCCCTGAAAACCGGGCCGGATGTAGATTTGCTTCAGCAGACAAAGGACTGGCTGAACCAGCCCGGCCATCATCTCATTACCTTGCTGGACGAGGACTACCCGCCGCTGTTGAGCGAAACTGCCGACCCGCCTGTTTTGCTGTATGGCAAGGGAAAGCGCGAGTTGCTCCTGCAAGCCTGCCTCGCCATCGTCGGCAGCCGCAATGCCACACCACAGGGCGAGGCCAATGCCGAGGCCTTCGGCCATGCACTGTCGAGCGCTGGCATCACCATTGTCAGCGGGCTGGCACTGGGCATCGATACCGCAGCGCATCGTGGCGGGCTGAAGGGACAAGGCTCGACCATCGCCGTGGTCGGCACCGGACTCGATCGGGTCTACCCTGCAAGAAACAAGGCGCTGGCCCATGAAATCGCCGAAAAGGGCTTGCTGCTGTCAGAGTTTGCCCTGGGCACGATTTCTGCGCCGGGCCATTTTCCGAGGCGCAACCGAATCATTTCGGGGCTGTCGCGCGGCGTGCTGGTGGTGGAAGCCGCGCTCAACTCCGGCTCGCTGATCACCGCCCGTCAGGCATTGGAGCAGGGGCGCGAAGTCATGGCCATCCCCGGTTCCATACATTCGCCGCTATCCAAAGGGAGTCATGCGCTGATCAAACAGGGTGCCAAGCTGGTGGAGTCGGCCCAGGATGTCATAGAAGAACTGGCCTGGCCGGTGATACCGGCGATCGGTCCCGAATCAACTCCCGCAAACCCGGAAACTGAGCCGCTTTTACAACATCTGGGGCATGACCCGGTCAATATCGACCTGCTCGCGGAACGGAGCGGGTTGACGGTCGATGCGCTTTCGGCGAAGCTGTTGGCGCTCGAACTGGAAGGGCGGGTTGCACAACTTCCGGGCGGGCGTTATCAACGACTCATATAACTAACGATGCTAGACATACTTGTGTTTCTTTACGAAAGTTACCGCATGGCCGAGCTGGCGCCCGACCGCGACTCGCTGGAAAGGAAACTATTCGCTGCCGGATTTGATGAATTCTCCGTCAAACGTGCGCTGGACTGGTTTTCTCGCATGTCCGCAACCAAATCGCACCCGCGGCTGCTCGAATCGCCTCACTTCAGGCATTTCGCACCGGAAGAACAGGAAAGGCTGGACGAGGATTGCATCGCCACGTTGCGCTTTCTGGAAGAGTCGGAAATCCTCGATGCCGAATCGCGCGAGTGGGTCATCAATGGCCTGATGCATCTTCACGGTGAGGACATCGCGCCGGAGCAGGTTCGCTGGATGAGTCTAATCGTGTTGTGGAGCCGCGGCCAGATCGAACACTACACGTTCCTGGAAGAATTCCTGCTTAACGAAACCACGCTGCACTAATAAAAAACTGAATGAAACTCGTTGTTGTCGAGTCGCCCTCCAAATCCAAGACGCTGAAAAAATATCTGGGCGGGGATTATGAAATCCTCGCTTCCTATGGCCATGTGCGCGATCTGGAACCGAAGACCGGCGCGGTCGATCCGGCCAACCACTTCGCCATGAAGTACCAGTTGATTGAGCGCAACGAAAAACACGTCTCCGCCATCTGCAAGGCGGCGAAGAAGGCCGACGAAATCCTGCTGGCAACTGACCCGGACCGCGAGGGCGAGGCCATTTCCTGGCATCTGGCGGAAATTCTCAATGAGCGCAAGTTGCTCAAGCCGGGCAAGCTCAAGCGCATCGTGTTCTATGAAATCACCGAAAGCGCGGTGAAGGATGCGGTGGCGCATCCGCGCGACGTGTCCATGGATCTAGTCAACGCGCAACAGGCACGCCGCGCGCTGGATTATCTGGTCGGTTTCAACCTTTCGCCGCTGCTGTGGAAAAAAATCAGCCCCGGCCTGTCTGCCGGCCGCGTGCAAAGCCCGGCACTCAGGCTCATCGTCGAGCGCGAGGAGGAAATCGAGAAATTCAAGCCGCGCGAATACTGGACGCTGCACCTCGATACGCACAAGGACAAGATTTCATTTACCGCGCGGCTCACCCACTTCGAGGGCGAGAAACTCAACCAGTTTTCCATCGAGACCGAAGCGCGCCAGGCCGAAGTGCTCAAGCTTTTGCAAGCCCGGGAAGCCAGGGTCATGCAGGTGGAGAAAAAGCGCAAGGCTCGCCACGCGCCGCCGCCCTTCACGACCTCGACCATGCAGCAGGCCGCTGTGCGACAGCTGGGCATGACCACCGACCGCGTCATGCGCACGGCGCAGCAACTGTACGAGGGCATCGACATCGGCTCCGGAACTGTTGGTCTGATCACCTACATGCGTACCGACTCGGTTAACCTGGCCAACGAGGCAGTCGCAGAAATCCGCGAGTTCATCCGCAAGAAATTCGACAAGGATTATCTGCCCAGCCAGCCGCTGCATTACCGTGCCAAAACCAAGAACGCGCAGGAAGCGCACGAAGCCATCCGCCCGACTTCCGCCATGCGCACGCCAGAAAGCCTGAAAAACCATCTTTCGCACGATCAGATGCGCCTCTATGAGCTGATCTGGAAGCGCGCCGTGGCGTCGCAGATGGCATCTGCGCAATTCGACACCGTTGCTGCCGATTTGATGGTTGAACAAGGTGTATTCCGTGCCACCGGCCAGACGCTGGCTTTCGCGGGTTTTCTTGCCGTGTATCACGACGATGAGGAAGACGAGGAAGAGGCCAAACTGCCCCCGCTGAAAGAAGGCGAAACCCTGCCGGTGGACAAGCTTTATGGCGAACAGCACTTTACCCAGCCGCCACCGCGGTACACCGAGGCCTCGCTGGTCAAGGCACTGGAAGAGTATGGCATTGGCCGGCCGTCCACCTATGCGAGCATCATTTCCACGCTGCAGGATCGAGAATACGCCATACTCGACAAAAAACGTTTCGTGCCCACGCCGATGGGTCGCATGGTCAACGGTTTCTTGACGCTGCATTTCAATCATTACGTCGATTACGATTTCACCGCCAAGCTGGAGGACAAGCTTGACGACGTCTCCAACGGCAAGCGCGAATGGACGCGGTTGTTGAATGAATTCTGGAAGGAGTTCGACGGCAACCTTGCCGCCAAGCAGGATGTGGAACGCGGCATTCCGCTAGATGAAAAATGCCCCAAGTGCAATTCAGTGCTGAATCTGCAGGCCAGCAAGCGCGGCATGTTCATTGGCTGCTCGGCCTATCCGAAATGCGATTACACCCGGCCCCTGCATGGTAACGAGGACGGCCCTGCTGTATTGGGCAAATACCCCGCTACTGGTGAAGACGTGCTGCTGATGAATGCCGCTATGGATGGTATGTGCAGATCGGGCCCACGCCAGAGGACAAGAAAGCGCCCAAACCCCGGCGCGCTTCGGTCCCCAAGAACATCGCACCAGAAGCAGTCACGCTGGAAGAGGCTCTAAAGTGGCTGTCGCTGCCGCGCGAAGTCGGCCATCACCCCAAGAGCGGCCTGCCGATCGTTGCCAACATTGGCCGCTTTGGCCCCTATCTGCTGCATGACGGCAAGTTCAAATCCATTCCAAAGGATGACGATGTCTATACCGTCGGCCTTGAACGCGCGGTCGAGGTGCTGGAAATGCCCGCCACGCGCGGGCGTGGCGCTGCCGCCAGCGAAAGGAAAGAGCTGGGCAAACACCCCGACGACGGCAAGCCGGTGTACTTGCAGAACGGCCGCTATGGCTGGTATGTCAGCCATAACAAGATCAACGCCACGCTGCCCAAAGACCTCGACCCGGAAAACGTGAGCTTGCTCGATGCCCTGCCCCTGATTGCCGCCAAGGCTGAAAAAGGCGCCCCGGCCAAACGCGCCACATCCCGCAAGGCGGAGGCACCCAAGGCCGATGCCAAGGCAAAACCGAAAAAAGAGACTGCCGGCAAAGCGCCTGCAAAGAAGCCCGCCGCCAGAAGCGCGGCCAAAGGCAAATCTGCCAAGGCATGATTCCGGTTTATACTGCGCGGCCTTCCGGCTGTCGCGGTTGATCTGCTTTTATTGCCATGTCCATCCTCAACATTTCCACCTACAAGTTCGTCACGCTGGATGATCGCGAAGCCCTGCGCGACCGCATTCAGCAGCAGTGCGATGCACTGGGGCTGAAGGGCACGATTCTGCTGGCACCGGAAGGCATCAATATTTTCCTCGCGGCCGAGGCGTCGGCCATCCATGCATTTCTGGAATGGCTCCGGCAGGATTCGCGGTTTGCCGACATCGCCGCCAAGGAAAGCTGGTCGGGCAGCGTGCCGTTCAGGAAAATGCGCGTGCGGCTTAAAAAGGAAATCATCACCATGAAGGTGTCGGATATCCGCCCCGAAGATCATCGCGCCGAAAGCGTTTCTCCTGTCCGCTTGAAAGCCTGGCTGGATCGCGGACATGACGATCTGGGGCGCGAGATTGTCATGATCGATACCCGCAATGTCTTTGAGGTGGAAGCCGGCACTTTCGTCAACGCGCTGGATTTCGGCATCGAACGCTTCTCTCAATATCCGCAAGCCATCGCCGCGCGAAGGAATGATTTTTCCGGCAAGACCGTGGTTACTTTCTGCACCGGCGGCATCCGCTGCGAAAAGGCCGTGCTTTACATGAACCGCATCGGCATGGAAGGGGTTTACCAGCTCGACGGGGGCATTCTCAAATATTTCGAAGAAGTCGGCGGCGCACACTGGACTGGCAACTGTGTCGTGTTCGATGACCGCAATGAAGTCGATCCCGCGCTAAGGCCGGCCCGCGAAACACTGCCGCACCGCTGAATCGTGTCAATGAAACTGCTTTGTGTGTTTGAAGCCATCGGCTTCAACACGATTGCGCCACTGCTTGAAGGATGCGGCTATGAAGTAGCCGTTGAGACCTCATCCCGCCGGGCCATGAACCGGCTGAAAACCTGGCAGCCGGATGTGCTGCTGGCCGATTTCAACAAGCGCTACTTTCACGACCGCGTCAGCAATCTCGAATCCCTGCTGGCTGTGCCACGCGCAATCCCGCAACCCGCATCATCGTTATTTACGACCCCTTCCATACGGCGGACATGGAACTGCTGAAGCAGCGCCATCGCATTACTGTCGCGCTACCGCTGCCCCTGTCTGCCTATGCGCTTCAGGCGGCACTTCAAAATTAACCCCCTCTTCCCCCGCGGGAGAGGGGTGGGGGTGAGGGGGTAAATCAACATAACGCCATTCACCCGGTTTCAAATCCGGCGGAAGGACAAACTCGCCCATGCGTTCCCGGTGCAGCGCTTCGACGCGATTGCCCACCGCCGCCACCATGCGCTTGACCTGGTGATACTTGCCCCCGGTCAAAGTGAGTTCAATCGTATGCGCATCGCGAGCGATGGCCGACTGCGCCTGCACAGGGTCGGGGTCGTCGTGCAGCACCACGCCGGCGCGAAGTGCGGCAAGTTGCGCTTCCGTCAAAGGATACCTGACCGTCGCCCGGTACACCTTGGGGATATTTTTCTTTGGCGTGGTATAGACATGCAGAAACTGACCGTCATCGGTCAACAACAGTAATCCCGTAGTGTCTTCATCCAGCCGCCCCACGGTTTGCAGGCCTCGGTTGCGCAGCGGAACCGGCAGCAGGCTCAGCACGCTCGGATGATGCTTGGGTTTTTGCGAGCATTCGTATCCTGCCGGCTTGTGCAACATGACATAAACCTTTTCACGGTATTGCCAGTCCTGCCCATCTACCGAAAACACCAGCCCGACAGGATTGATGTCCGCGTCGGCGTCCGTGGTTTCCTGACCACCAATTGCCACAAGGCCCGACAGGATCAGGCTCCGGCATTCGCGACGCGTGCCAAAGCCCTGGGATTGAAGCAGCTTGGTGAGATTCATGCCGGGATTTTACCCGCCCGGCTGTAAGGCTTCGATTTATCGAACGACAAACACGAAAATCAGGAGACACCCATGATCACCCGCCGAAACATTCTTCTGGCTGGCATTGCCGCCATGCTGCCCAACCCCCTGCTTGCGCAGTCGTGCGTCGATGCGCCGGACATTTCCGGAACCGGCCCCTGGTTCAACAGTTCGCCGCTATCCCTGGCTCAGCTCAGGAGAAAAGTCGTGCTGGTCGAATTCTGGACGTTTGGATGCTACAACTGCCGCAACGTCGAGCCCTACGTCAAACAATGGCACACGCGTTACGCCAGCGAAGGGCTGGTGGTGATCGGCGTGCACACGCCGGAGTTCGCCCACGAGGCCGACCCCAGGCGGGTGAGGAAATACCTGAACGAAAACGGCATCGCCTACCCTGTCGTGCTGGACAACGACTACGCCATCTGGAATCGCTGGTCCAACCGTTACTGGCCCGCGATGTACCTGCTGAACAAATCTGGCGAAATGTGTTACCGGCATTTCGGCGAAGGCCGCCATGCCGAAACCGAGGCACGGATTCAGCGGCTATTGCGTGAGCCCTGATTACTTCAAGACGAAGGTCAGCTTCATGCGCACGCGGTATTCGGTGATCTTCCCCTTGCTGACCACCACTTCCTGATCCTGTACCCAGGCGCCGGTAATGTTGGCCAGCGTTTCAGCAGCCTTGGCCACACCGGCCTTGATGGCATCATCAAAACTTTTCTTTGAGCTGGACGTGACTTCAATGGTTTTTGCGACGGACATGATTTTTCCCTCCTCGTTAATAAAGTCTGTGATTTCAGGTTATCAGCTGGACGGGAAATGCAAAGAGCCAGAATGTTAATTCCGCCAGCCGCTACTTGTCCTTTTCAAGCATGGCGCGCATTTCATTGAAACGCGACAGCGCTTGCGGATCAGGCCTGGGGTAAGACAAGTTGAGAGCCTTCAAGGTATCGCGAATGATCTCGGCCACGGTCAGGCGCATGAAATCCTTGTTGTCGGCGGGAATGGCATACCATGGCGCCCATGGGCGCGAGGTTTCGTTCAGCGCTTCTTCATAAGCCGCCATGTACTGGTCCCAGTGCTCGCGCTCGGCAACATCCTTCTCGGAAAACTTCCAGTGCTTTTCCGGCTCCTCCAGGCGTGAGAGGAAGCGCTTGCGCTGTTCGTCCTTCGACACATTAAGGAAGAATTTCAGGATCACCGTGCCATTGCGGGCGAGATGCTGCTCGTGCTCGCGGATGGATTCATACCGCCATTGCCAGAAATTCCTGTTGTTGACCCCATTCGGCAAGCGCTGCGCGCCAAGGAATTCCGGATGCACGCGAACCACCAGTACTTCCTCGTAATAACTGCGGTTGAACACGCCGATGCGCCCGCGCTCGGGCAAATGGCGCGTGGTGCGCCAGAGAAAATCATGATCGAGCTCTTCGGCCGACGGCACCTTGAACGATGTGACATGACACCCCGCCGGATTCACCCCGGAGAGCACCGCACGGATCGTGCCATCCTTGCCTGCCGCATCCATGGCCTGAAAAACCAGCAGCAACGCGTAGCGGTCATGCGCATACAAAATGTGCTGCAGGTCAGCGATTTCTTCCACGCACGCCGCCAGCCTGCGTTCACATTCCTCGTCATCAGGCGCTTTTTTACCAGGTTCGGTAGCGGCTTTGTTCAGCTTGAAGCTGTTGTCGTCTGGGATCAGGAAGGGATGGAAGGAAGCTTTGAACATACCTTCAGTTCATGACACCACTAACTTGCGAATAAAAATGGTTCGTTTCCCTGCGTCAAACATCCAGATTCCTCACGCCCAGCGCATTGGTTTCAATGAACGCGCGGCGGGGTTCGACTTCGTCGCCCATGAGGGTGGTGAAGATGGCGTCGGAGGAAATGGCGTCTTCGATGCGGACTTTCATCAACCGGCGCACCTTGGGGTCCATGGTGGTTTCCCAGAGTTGTTCGGGGTTCATTTCGCCCAGGCCCTTGTAGCGCTGGATGCTCATGTTGCGCTTGACTTCGTTGAGCAGCCAGTCCATTGCATCCTTGAAGCTTGTCACGCCGGCGGTCTTTTCGCCACGCGATATGCTTGCGCCCGCGCCGATGAGCCCTTGCAGCATTTCGCCGGTCTTGCGCAGTTGCGCGTAGTCGCCGGAATCGAGCAGATCTTCCTCGAGGAAATTGACGATCACATTCCCGTGCAAATGGCGGATTATCTTCAGGCGGTGGGCTTCGGTTTCGGGAATGAATTCGGTTTCGATGGTGTACTTGCCACCGTCGAGCTGCGCGGCGAGCGCGGCCTCGGCCATCATGGCCTGGGTTGCATCCCGCAATGACAAGGCCGGGGTGTGCATGAGGGCGTGCAGCACGTCCTCGGGCAGGATGCGGGTGAGGCGATCGATGACCGCCTCGGACAGGAAATACTCGCGCGCGAGGTCCTGCAGCGCATCGCCCAGGATGGGCGCTGCGCCTTCGCCAGGAACAAGTGCTGCATCGGAGAGCGCCTGCGACATCAGGAATTCCTTCAGCTCGTGCTCGTCCTTCAGGTACTGCTCCTTCTTGCCTGACTTGACCTTGTACAGCGGTGGCTGGGCGATATAGATGTGGCCACGTTCCACCAATTCAGGAAGCTGGCGATAGAATAAGGTCAGCAGCAAGGTGCGGATATGCGCGCCGTCTACGTCGGCATCGGTCATGATGATGATACGGTGGTATCTGAGCTTGTCGATGTTGAAATCGTTGGCGCCGATGCCGGTACCCAGCGCCGTGATCAGCGTAACGATCTGCTCGGACGAAATCAGCTTGTCGAAGCGCGCCTTTTCCACGTTGAGTACCTTGCCACGCAAGGGCAGGATGGCCTGGAATTTGCGGTCTCGGCCCTGCTTGGCGGAGCCTCCGGCGGAGTCGCCCTCCACCAGGTAGAGCTCGGACAGGGCGGGGTCCTTTTCTTGGCAGTCGGCAAGCTTTCCGGGCAGTCCCACGCCATCGAGCACGCCCTTGCGGCGCGTCATTTCACGAGCCTTGCGTGCGGCCTCACGGGCGCGCGCGGCTTCCACGATCTTGCCGCAGATGGTTTTGGCGTCGATGGGGTTTTCCTGAAGATACTCGGCAAGTTTCTGCGCCACCACTTCGGACACCACGGGCTGCACTTCGGATGAAACCAGCTTGTCCTTGGTCTGGCTGGAGAACTTGGGTTCCGGCACCTTCACCGACAGTACGCAGGTGAGGCCTTCGCGCATGTCGTCGCCGCTCGTTTCCACCTTGGCTTTTTTCGCCAGTTCGTTGTCGTCGATGTACTTGTTGATGACACGGGTCATCGCCGTGCGAAGGCCGGTCAAATGCGTGCCGCCATCGCGCTGGGGAATGTTGTTGGTAAAGCATTGCACCGTTTCCGAGTAGCTGTCGTTCCATTGCATGGCGACTTCGACGGTGATGTTGTCCTTTTCACCGATGGCATGAAAGACCTTGGGGTGCAGTGTGGTCTTGGCCTTGTTCATGTATTCGACAAAACCCTTCACGCCGCCGGAGTGGGCAAAGTTTTCATGCTTGCCGTCGCGATGGTCGATGAGCTCGATCTTCACCCCGTTGTTGAGAAACGAGAGTTCCCGTATGCGCTTGGCAAGGATATCGAAGTGGTATTCGACCTTGCCGAAGATTTCCTCGTCGGCCAGGAAGTGAACTTCGGTTCCGCGGTTTTTGGTCTCGCCTATGACTTTCATGGGCGACACTTCAACGCCGTTCTGCTTTTCGATTTCGCGGTCCTCGACCTTTCCGCGATGAAATTCCATGGCGTATTTTTTTCCATCGCGGCGCACGATCAGTTTCAGCCATTTGGATAACCCGTTGACACAGGACACCCCCACGCCATGCAGGCCGCCCGATACCTTGTAACTGTTCTGGTTGAACTTGCCGCCTGCATGCAGCACGGTCATGACGATTTCGGCAGCAGAGCGCTTCGGCTCGTGCTTGTCGTCGAACTTGATGCCGACCGGAATGCCGCGGCCGTTGTCGGAAACGGAAATGGAGTTGTCCGGGTGAATGATGACCTTGATGTCGTCGCAATGACCCGCCAGAGCCTCGTCGATGGCGTTATCCAGCACTTCGAACACCATGTGATGCAGGCCGGTGCCATCGGAAGTGTCCCCGATGTACATGCCGGGGCGCTTGCGTACCGCTTCCAGGCCTTCGAGTTGCTGGATGCTGTCTTCGTCGTACTGATCTGCCATTTTCTTTACCTGTGATCCTGCTTGAAGGAACTGCCTATCCCTGCACTTGATTATCTATATGCGCATGGGCATCACGACGTACTTGAAGCCTGGCTCGGTTTCCGTCGTAAGCAGCATGCTGCTGTTGGGATCGGAGAAGGACAGGGTGACTTCCTCTGCAGAGAGTGCGTTCAGACCATCCTGCAGATAAGTGACGTTGAAGCCGATATCCAGCGGTTCTGAACTGTATTTGGCTTCGATCTCTTCCTGCGCTTCTTCCTGCTCGTTGTTGTTGCAGACGACATTGAGCGAATTGGCGCTCATCACCAGCCGCACGCCACGGAATTTTTCATTGGAAAGTATCGCCGCGCGTTGCAGGGCCTGGCTGGCCATTTGCCGGTTCACGACGAGATTCTTGTCATGACCGACCGGCACCACGCGCTGGTAGTCAGGGAATTTGCCATCGACGATTTTGGAAACCAGCTGGGTGCTACCCAGTTCGATGGTAACCTGGTTTTCGCCCACGCGCAGGGTTACCGGATCTTCGGTTTCCTGAAGCAGTTTGGAGAGTTCGATAACGGTTTTGCGCGGGATGATGACTTCCTTCTGCGGACCGGCTTTTTCCAGTCTGGTTTCAGCAAGTGAAAGACGGTGACCGTCTGTGGCCACCACCCTCAGGGTTGTGGCATCCAGTACCAGCAGCATCCCGTTCAGGTAATAACGGATGTCCTGCTGCGCCATGGCGAATTGCACAAGCTGCAACAGATGCCTGAGCGTCTTTTGCGGCAGGGTCACTTCGCCCGTCACGCCTGCTCCTGTTTCCATGCGAGGGAAATCCGCCGAGGGCAGGGTTTGCAGTGTGAACTTCGATTTTCCTGCCTTGACTTCGACCTGGCTGTCCTTGCTGTCCAGCTTGACCTTGGCATCTTCCGGCAGGGCACGCACGATATCGAACAGCTTGCGCGCGGCGACGGTTATCGAAAAATCTTCTCCTGGCTTGCCTTCCAGCGCCGTACTGACCTGCAATTCCAGATCGGTTGCCAGCAACGAGAGGCGTCCGTTCTGGCGTTGCAACAGAACATTGGAAAGGATGGGCAGGGTATGGCGTTTTTCCACGACACCGACGGTGGCGGCTAGCGGAGTCAGCAAACTGTTGCGTTCTGTTTCCAGTAGTACCATTTATATATTCCTTATGTTCGTTATTTGGTGGATGGAAAAACCGGGGATAAGGTGCCTGAAACCATGCAGGAACTGGCTTTGTCAGTTGGCAGGACTGGTGGATAAGCCCGGTATCCTTGTGGATGGATGTGGACAGTTTCAGGTTCGGAAAGATATGCCAGCTTCTTTTTCAAACTTATACCCACTTTGTCAACTTGTCAGGGTCTGCAATAGAACCAGATAATCCCGGCTGATGTCCTGTTCCTGTTCGCGCAGTTCGGCGACTTTGCGGCAGGCGTGCAGGACGGTGGTGTGATCACGTCCGCCAAATGCATCACCGATTTCCGGCAGGGAAAGATGAGTCAGTTCCTTGGCCAGTGCCATGGCAATCTGGCGTGGTCTGGCCAGATTGCGGGTGCGCTTCTTTGAGAACATGTCCGCGACCTTGATCTTGTAAAAGTCGGCCACGGTTTTCTGGATGTTTTCGATGGAAACCTGCTTGTGGGCCGAGGCGATCAGGTCGCGCAGCGCATCCTTGACCAGATCGAGTGTCATGGGTTTTTCGGTAAAGCGTGCATAAGCCACCACGCGTTTGAGCGCACCCTCGAGTTCACGGACGTTTGAGCGCACCTGTTTGGCGATGAAAAAAGCCACATTTTCATCCAGCTTGATGTTATCAGTCTGAGCCTTTTTCTGCAGGATGGCCACGCGCATTTCGAGTTCTGGCGGTTCGATGGCGACTGTCAATCCCCAGGCGAAGCGAGATTTCAGGCGGTCCTCGATGCCGGCAAGGTCCTTGGGAAAGGTATCGCTGGTGATGACGATCTGCTTCTTGTTTTCAATCAGTCCATTGAAAACATAAAAAAATTCTTCCTGGGTGCGGTCTTTTTGCGCAAAGAACTGGATGTCGTCGATCAGCAGCACATCGAGTGACAAGTAATGTTTCTTGAAGTCCTCGAAATTGCGATGACGATAGGCTTTCACCATGTCGTTCACATAATCGTTGGCGTGGATATAACTGATGCGAGCCGCCGGGTTGGCAAGGCGTATCTGGTTGCCTATTGCCTGCAAAAGATGGGTCTTGCCAAGACCAACGCCCCCGTATATGAACATGGGGTTGTAGGCCAGTCCAGGGTTTTCCGTTATCTGCATGGCTGCGGCACGGGCCAACTGGTTGGCGCGACCGCTGACGAAGGTATCAAAGGTAAATTGGGGGTTGATGCGCATGCCAGGCATGCTGTTCTCTGGCTGGATGCCTGCCGAAGGTGAGGAAACGGCCAAGGGAATATTGGTAGAAGACTGTTGTCCGGCGGATTTGGGCTGCAGCGAAAATTCCAGGGTTCTGGCAGCGCCATAGTAGTCTTGCGCCCATTCCTCCAGACGGATGGAGAACTTGTCGCGTATCCAATCCAGCACAAATCGATTGGGTGCCGAAATCAGCAAAACCCCATCATTTTCATGGCAAGAAAGCGGCTTGATCCAGGTATTGAACTGCTGAGGGGTCAGTTCGCTACGCAAGCGAGCAAGACAATTGTCCCAAAAGGATTCGAAAGACGTGGGGGAAGCGGAGACCATTAGAATTGGGGTGCGTATCAGGTAATGAATTTTACTCCCATCGGGGAAATTATCCACAGGTCCGTAAAACAAGATAAATAAATGACTGCCTTGACAAATCGGGGTCTTGGCGCGTCTAATAAGCGGTTTTTTCAGGGCTTTTTAGCCCGTTTTTATCGAAAAGGCAGCAAAATGAAACGTACCTACCAGCCTTCCGTTACCCGTCGCAAGCGCACTCACGGTTTCCTCGTTCGCATGAAGACTCGCGGCGGCCGCGCCGTCATCAACGCACGCCGCGCCAAGGGCCGCCACCGCCTGGCGGTTTAAGATTTCCGATTGTCCGCCGGACAGACGTTTTCACGCCGCCTGCGCCTGTTGCGGGCGGCGGAGTTTGAAGCGGTGATGACTTACCGGTGCGCGGTGCGCTCACGCTATTTTCAGGTGATGAGCAAGCCCAATGAATTGGGCCATGCACGATTGGGCATGATTGTGTCCAAGCGCCTGTTTGCGCGGGCGGTGGATCGTAACCGGATGCGCCGGTTGATCCGTGAAACCTTCAGGCTGTCGGCCAATGCGCTACCTGCGCTGGATCTGGTTGTCAGGCCCAGCAGTCAACCCGGAGAAGGTTCGCTCACCGAGGATCTGCGGGTGGCGTTAGTCAGCGCGGCAGCCAAATGCGGCAAGTGCTGATCTGGCTGGTAAAGGGCTATCAATACCTGATCAGCCCTTTATTGCCGCCCAGCTGCCGGTATTTGCCAACCTGCTCCGAGTACACGCTGGAAGCGTTGCGCAAACACGGGGCAATCAGGGGCGGCTGGCTGGCAATCAAACGCATTGGTCGTTGCAGGCCGGGCTGTCCCGGCGGGCATGACCCGGTACCTTAACAAATTCAAACTACGATAAACGCCGCAACAAGGTCGAGTTCTCAAACATGGACAATCAACGTCTGATACTTTTCGTGGTGTTTTCATTCTCGCTCCTGTTGTTATGGGATGCCTGGCAGGCCAAGGATCAGCCGCCAGTCGCGACAGAGGCGCAGACGCGGCAGCTACCGGCAAGCGGAGTGCCACAGGGATCGCAACCTGCTCCGGTTCCCGGTCAGCAGGGTCCGCAGACCGCAGGACTGACATCCGGCGCGCGTGCCATTGTCGAAACGGATGTGATGCGCGTGGAAATCGATGCAAATGGCGGCGACCTGCGCAAGCTCGAATTGATCCAATACCATGAAGTCGACGATCCGAAAAAAACCCTGGTGCTGCTTCAGGAGAAAGCGGATCGGCCTTATGTCATTCAAAGTGGTCTGCTGTGGGGTTTGCCCACGCACAAGGATGTTTTCCAGCTGATCCCGGGCACTTACAAATTAAGTGGAGAGACCCTTGGCATTCCGATGACATGGATCAATCCGCAAACAGGTGTAACTGTGGAGAAGACCTACGTCTTCAAGCGAGGCAGTTACCGGATCGAAGTCATTGAAAAGATCACAAATTCCGGCGCTCAGCCCGTTCGGCTGGAACGATATGGTCAGCTGGTGCGCAACGGCCAGCCGCCAGCGGGTGAATCCAGATTCATGTACACCTTTACCGGTCCGGCGGTTTATACCGAATCCGCCAAGTTTCAGAAGATCAATTTTGACGACATTGCCGATGGGGATGCCGATTTCCAGAAGTCCGCAAAGGATGGCTGGGTCGGCATGCTGCAGCATCATTTCGTTGCAGCCTGGCTGCCCAGGACAGGAAGCGATCGAACCTATTACGTCGACAAGCTGGGCGATGACCTGTATTCGGCAGGGTATAAGCAGGCTTATGGAATGCTGGCGGCGGGTCAGTCAATGACACTGAATTCGGGCCTGTATGTCGGCCCGCAGATCCAGAAGAATCTGGAAGCCGCTGCGCCGGGGCTGGATCTCACCCGTGACTATGGCTGGTTGACGCCGCTGGCGGCCCCCATGTTCTGGATCATTGAAAAAATACATGTTCTTGTCGGCAACTGGGGCTGGTCCATCGTGATTTTTACCGTGCTGCTGAAACTTGCGCTGTTCCCCTTGTCTGCATCGGGCTACAAGGGCATGGCGCAGATGCGCGCGCTGGCTCCCAAGCTGCAGAAGATGAAGGAGATGTATGGGGAAGACCGCCAGAAACTGCATCAAGCCATGGCGGACATGTACAAGAAGGAGAAAGTCAACCCGCTCGGCGGTTGCATGCCCATTTTGTTGCAGATACCAGTCTTCATTGCCCTGTACTATGTGCTGATCGCCGCGGTGGAAATGCGCGGCGCACCCTGGATGGGGTGGATTACCGATCTATCCGCGCCCGACCCGTTCTATGTGCTGCCGGTGTTGATGGGCATTACCTCCATCATCCAGGTCAAGCTCAATCCCACGCCGCCCGATCCTATCCAGGCCAAGGTGATGATGGCCATGCCCATCGTGTTCAGCGTGATGTTCATTTTCTTCGCCTCCGGCCTGGTGCTGTACTGGCTGGTCAACAACATCCTGTCCATTGCCCAGCAGTGGTACATGAACAAGAAGTTCGATACCGGCAGCGCTGCTGCCCATGCCAATAAATAAAGTGGATGCCATCTGCGCCCTTGCCACGCCGCCGGGGCGTGGCGGCATAGGAGTGGTGCGCCTGTCGGGGCATGATTTAACAGCGATTGCAGCCGGGTTGATCGGCAATTTACCCAAGGCACGTTACGCAAAGTTCACCCGTTTTATGGATGCCAGCAGTGAGCCGATCGATGAGGGCATTGCCTTGTATTTTCCCGCGCCGCATTCGTTTACCGGCGAGCATGTTCTGGAATTGCAAGGCCATGGTGGTCCAGCGGTCATGCAGGCACTTCTTGATCGCTGTCTCGAACTTGGGGCCAGGCTGGCCATGCCGGGCGAGTTCAGCCTGCGCGCATTTCTCAATGGCAAGCTGGATCTGGCGCAGGCTGAAAGCGTTGCTGATCTGATCGACGCTTCATCCATCGAAGCCGCCCGATCGGCCTTGCATTCACTGACGGGCGAATTTTCACGGCGGATACAGGCCATGCAGCAGCGCTTGACCGAACTGCGCATGCGCGTGGAGGCGAGCCTGGATTTCCCCGAAGAGGAAGACATCGTCGAGGTGGAACGGGAAAAAGTCCGCAGGGGCACTATGGCCACGCTGGAAGAACTGGCCGGGGTGCTGGCTGCGGCAAAGCAGGGCGCTTTGTTGCGCGAAGGCGTGCATGTCGCCCTGATCGGCCAGCCGAATGTCGGCAAGTCCAGCCTGATGAATGCGCTGGCCGGACAGGAGGTCGCCATCGTTACCGACATTGCGGGCACGACGCGCGATGCGGTGCGACAAGAAGTCTTGCTCTCGGGCGTAAGCTTTCATCTCATTGATACCGCCGGGCTGCGCGAGACCTCGGACACAGTCGAGAAGATGGGCATTGCCCGCACCTGGGCTGCGGTCGAACAAGCGGGCATCGCGCTCCTGCTGGTCGACAGCCAGCACGGATTGGGCGAAGCAGAGCAAAAGATCATCGAAAGACTGCCAGCCGGGATTACCCGCATGACGGTTCACAACAAGATAGATCTTTCCGGCGAAGCGCCCCGCTGTGAATCAGGGACCGAAGTCTGGCTCTCCGCGAAAACCGGGGAAGGCATCGATTTGTTGCGGACGGAATTGCTGCGAATTGCAGGCTGGCAACCGGCGGGAGAAGGCGGCTTCATGGCGCGCCGCCGCCATCTCGACGCGCTCGGCCGCGCGCAATGGCATCTGAAAAGGGTGCTGGAATTATCGGGCCAGCAGGAGTTGCAGGCAGAAGAGTTGCGCCTGGCACAGGAAGCATTATCGGAAATCACGGGGGAATTTACCCCGGATGATTTGCTGGGCGAAATATTCAGCCGGTTTTGCATCGGCAAGTAATCGTGCTACTGAAAGACCACGGTTTTCATTGCGGCCTCGAAGTCCGCCAAGGCCTTGGGAAAATACACCAGTCCCGGCGCTTCATAGATGAACGCCAGACGGCCTTTCTGGTCAACCAGGGAATAGGTCAGGCGCTCGATGGGCAGGCCGCGTTCGATTTTCCAGCGGGTGTGCACTCGTACGGCAGGCTTGCCGCCCAGCATCGCGGGCTGATTGGATAGCACCGTAAAGCTGCCCCGGCTGTCCACGGCCTTTTGCTCGGCAATGACCAGTTCGGCGACTTCCTGCGGCAACAAGCCGGCGCTGGTCTTGCGTTTTGTTCTTGGCAGTTCGCGATCGTGTTTTTCGCGGTCGATTGCGATGAAATTGAGCAAGGGCCCATCGCGCGACAGAAACACATCATAGACATCGTAGTTGCGTCGTACCCAGCCGTTAGGCGCTTCAAGGCTATAATCGCCCTTGACCCTGATCAGACGGCTGTTGGGATCGACTGCCGACCACGGCGCGCATCCGGCCATGAACAAGGTCAGCAACAGGGCGTGGATAAGCTTGCGCATCAGAGGCCGGCGTCCTTCAAGTAGTGCTCCACATAGCCTCGATCCGGGGCATCCGGAGCCAATTCCAGGTAGCGTTTGAAAAGTGGAGCGGCCAAGGCCTTTTCGCCACGCTTGAAATGAATCAGGCCCAGCGCACGGTGGGTCGGGGCAAAATTCGGTGCCAGTTCAAGGGCGTGAAGGTACTGCTGCTCCGCCAGGGCGAGATCGCCCTCCTTGCCGCGCAGCCGGTAGGCTTCACCCAGGTAGTAGGACGCCTCCGGCGGATATTCCTTGCGCCGTTCGGGGTCGCTCAAGATCAGAATCAGTTGTTTGAAACGATAGGCGGTCAGGTATTCCTCCAGCGTGAAAAGCCTGACCGGGCTGACATACCTTAAAAAGTCTCCATAACCAGTTTTCCCGTTGACGGCAGTTTTTGTAAGTTCACTGAAGTTATGAACACGATCCTGCAATTTCGGGTGGCTGGCGAAGAAGAAAGGCTCATCGATATCGAGCGCCTTGATTTCCGCAATCAGGTGTTCGAAGGCCCTCGGTGCCTCCTTCGCTGAATACCCCGCAGCGATTAACCGCTGGTAGCCGATGCTGTCGGCTTCGGTTTCATGTTCCTGCGAAAAGCCCGTCATGGAGGAAAGCGCAATGATGTCACCAACCAGAGGCACGCCCAGCATGCCGATGAGCAGTGCAAGGGCTGTCGAATTCTTGAGCCTTTCGCTTTGCTGGAACGAGTGGCGATGAACAAAATGTACACCTTCATGCGCCAGCACGGTAGCGAGCTGGGCTTCGTTTTGCAGCCTGGCCAGCAGGCCGGTATTGATGTAAATGCTGCCATTGGGGAGGGCAAAGGCGTTGAGGTGCGGTGCATTCAGGGCGCGGATGCGAAGACGGCCGGCAAACTCGGGATACAGTTTGTTCAGGATGCCTTGCAGATAGGCGTTGAGCGCCGGGTCGTTGCGGACCATCCCGGCGCGTTCCAGCGCCTTGTCGAATTCGGCGGCATCAGCCCACAGGTTTCGTTCCTCGCGTTCTAGCGCCTCGGCGTCAGTTGCTGTTGTCCAGGGCAGGATGTCGTCGGCAAGCGCGATGGTGCTCGTCAGCAGCAGGGCGTGGACAATCAAACGGATCATTTGACCGGATAGGTTTCGAAAAAGTCACGCACGAGGCTTTCTACCTCGGCGGGTTCGCGCGAATCCATGGTCATGCTCTGGTCATAGGATAGCCAGTGGATTTCGCCAGTTTGCAGGTCGGCCAGCCCGGCCGTGATGAACGACTGGCCGAGCGGGATGGCGATGCCGATCAGCAGCCCGACCGTGAAGGCCGCCTTGCGTCCGCCGCTGGAAATGATGTCGGCGCCAACGAAAATCAGGGCGGCATCTGCGCCGGTTTTTTCGCGCAAAAAGGCCAGGCCTTCGCCCAGGGTGTAATCCCATTCGATCTTCTTCCTCTCCCAGCCGCTATCCCTGCCCTGGCCGTAGGCATGAATGGCGCCGGCGATGCGTTCATAAAGACCGATATGGGTTTCGACGATTTCGGCTTCTTCGCTGCTCAGCCTGGGCATGCGCATGATTTCAAAACGGCCGCTGTCGCGGGCGTAACTTTCGACAGCGGCAAGCAGGTTTTCGCTGGCCTGTTTGGTC
>JACAED010000010.1 GCA_013389025.1 Hydrogenophilaceae bacterium | reverse complement strand
TAGCGGGATCCGCTTCGGGAAAAACCGTGATGGATTCTCCTCCCCAAACCTTGTCCCGAACACCCGGGGATTGCCCATTGATCAATACATTGCCGGTTCGAATCCAGTTTTGCAGACGGTTACGCGAATATTCCGGCAACAGCGTTGACAGGGCCTGATCCAGACGGATACCAGCCAGCGCTTCAGGGATCCTCCCATGCCAGGGCTTTGAGCCGGAATTTCCCTTATAATCCTCGGCATCGTCCAAATCATCATCGGTCATCGGCTTTGAAACTCCTGAATACATCCTGGCGATCTGTTCTCGCCACCCTTACAATCTGCCTGACGCTCTCGGGATGTGGCCTGCTTCCCGAAGTGCAGGATGAAACGGCCGGATGGACTGCGCAAAAGCTCTATTCGGAAGCCAAGGAAAATCTCAATGATGGTAACTACGAACGCGCCATCAAGCTTTACGAAAGTCTTGAAGCCCGTTATCCCTATGGCCGTTATGCCCAACAGGCCCAGCTTGAAATCGCCTATGCCTACTACAAGGATAACGAACCGATTTCCGCCATCGCTGCCTGCGATCGCTTCATCAAGCTTCACCCAAACCACAGTAACGTCGATTATGCGTACTATCTGAAGGGTCTGGCCAACTTTACCGAGGAACAGGGACTCATGACCCAGTTCTCCAGGCAGGACATGAGCGAACGCGACCCCAAGGCTGCAAAGGAAGCTTTTGAGGCCTTCAAGGAGCTGGCAACCCGCTTCCCCGAAAGCAAGTACACTCCCGATGCCCTGGCGCGCATGAAATACCTGGTCAATGCCATCGCACTGAACGAGGTCCATGTCGCAAAATACTATTTAAAGCGCGAGGCATATGTCGCGGCCGCCAACCGGGCCAAAAGCGTTGTTTCAAACTATCCGGAGGCTCCGGCCATCGAAGAAGCCCTCGCCATTCTGGTCGTGGCCTATGATAAGCTAGGTATTAATGATTTGAGGGATGATGCCTTGCGCATACTCAAGCTGAATTACCCTACGAGCAAATATGCTCAAGGCGTTGATACTTCGGAAAAAACCTGGTGGAAGTTCTGGTAGGGACGAGCAGGTTGGCGCCAGTCCGGAGGCGCCTGATTCTGATCACCCAGTTGTCTGATTAAATCGCCGCTTCGCCGGATTCGCCCGTACGAATCCGGATCACCTGTTCCACGCTGCTGACAAAAATCTTGCCATCGCCGATCTTCCCCGTGCGCGCGGCATTGATGATGGCCTCGATCGCCCGCTCGGCCTGACTTTCCGCCACGACCAGTTCCAGCTTCAGCTTGGGCAGGAAATCCACCACATACTCTGCCCCGCGATAGAGTTCGGTATGGCCTTTTTGCCTGCCGAAGCCCTTGACCTCCGTCACGGTCAGTCCCGTCACACCGATTTCCGACAAGGCTTCGCGAACCTCGTCGAGTTTGAAGGGTTTGATGATGGCTTCGATTTTCTTCATTTAGCGGTCTCCTGCAGAATTTCCTCGGGTCTATAACGGCATGTTATCGGATAGCGGCGATCCTTGCCAAAATTGCGCGGCGTGATGCGGATCCCCGGCGCCGATTGACGCCGCTTGTATTCGGCCACATTGATCAATCTGATGATGCGTTTGACGATGGCGGGATCGAATCCCTGCGCCGTGATCTGGGCTAGGGACATATCGCGTTCGACATAGGCTTCGATGATCGCATCAAGTATTTCATACGGCGGCAGATGATCCTGATCGGTCTGGTTTGGACGCAGCTCGGCCGTGGGCGGGCGGTCAATGATGCGCTGCGGGATCACGCGCGAGACTGTGTTGCGATAGGTAGAGAGGCGATAAACTAGGGTCTTGGGTACATCCTTCAGCACTGCGAAGCCCCCTGCCATATCACCATACAAGGTGGCGTAGCCGACCGCCATCTCGCTCTTGTTGCCCGTCGTCAGCACCAGATGACCGAACTTGTTCGACAAGGCCATCAATAGCGTGCCCCGCACCCGCGCCTGAATGTTCTCCTCGGCCGTATCAAAGGGCAACTGGTCGAACTCATCCGCCAGCTGGTCGATGAAAATATCGTAGATGGGTTTGATGGCGATTTCGCTGTATTTCACCTTCAGGATATCCGCCATTTCGAGCGCATCCTCCAGACTGATGCTGGCGGTGAATTCCGACGGCATCATCACTGCGTGTACCCGCTCGGCGCCCAGCGCATCGACCGCCACCGTCATCGTCAGCGCGGAATCGATGCCGCCGGACAATCCCAGGATCACGCTGGGAAATCCGTTCTTGGTCACATAATCCCGCACTCCCATCACCAGCGCCTGATAGATATCGGCTTCGTCATACCCGATCGCCGCCAACTGGCCGGGCTTGATCACGGTGCCATCGGATTCCACGAAATAAAGCCCTTCAGTCCAGGCCGGGAACTGGTGGGTGATCTGGCCTTTGTCATCCAAGACGAAAGACGCGCCATCAAATACCAGCTCATCCTGTCCACCCACGAGATTGCAGTACACGATGGGAATCCTGGCTTCCTCGATGCGCGAACCGGCCACGCGCAGCCGCTCGGCCCGCTTGTTCAGGTGGTAAGGCGATGCGTTGGGCACCAGCAGGATTTTTGCGCCGGCCGCCGCCGCCGTTTCCGCCGGGCCGGGTTCCCAGATGTCGCCGCAGATGTTCAGACCAAAGCGGATACCATCGACATCGAACACACAAGGCAATTCGCCCGCTCGAAATGTCCGCACTTCATCGAACACCGAATGATTGGGCAGTTTCTGCTTGTGATAAATGGCGGCTATTTTCCCGCCTTGAAGCACGGCTGCGGCGTTGAAGCAGTCCTTGCCGACGCGATGCGGAAACCCGGCAATGACCGTGATATCCGTCACTCGAGCGGCCAGGGTGTTGAGTTCGCTTTCGCAGGCCGCGCAGAAATCCTCCCGCAGCACGAGGTCTTCGGGTGCATAGCCGCAGATGGACATTTCCGGCGTCAGCAGCAGGCTCGCGCCCGCCGCCTTCGCGTCGCGCGCCGCGGCTGCGATTTTTACGGCGTTGCCCCGAAGGTCGCCAACCGTCAGATTGAGTTGTGCAATCGCGAGGATCATTTCAGCCGGTCAGCCATCGCCTGGATCATGGCCTCGCCGATCCCGGCAGGGCTTCTTGCCACCACTACGCCGGCCTTCTCCAGCGCGGCGATTTTGGCATCTGCCGTGCCCGTGCCGCCCGCGATGATGGCGCCGGCATGGCCCATGCGCTTGCCTTTCGGCGCCGTCAGCCCGGCAATGTACCCGGCAACGGGCTTGCTGATATTCGATTGGATGTATTCCGCCGCTTCCTCTTCGCGGGTACCGCCAATTTCACCGACCATGATGATGGCCTCGGTCTCGGGATCGTTCTGGAACATCTCCAGGCAATCGATGAAATCCAGCCCCTTGATGGGATCGCCGCCGATGCCGACACAGGTCGTCTGCCCCAGCCCGGCGCGCGTGGTCTGGTAAACCGCTTCGTAGGTCAGCGTGCCGGAGCGCGAAACGATGCCTACCTTGCCTTTCTGATGGATGAAACCCGGCATGATGCCGATCTTGCATTCGCCCGAAGTGATGATGCCCGGGCAATTGGGGCCGATGAGCTTCGCCTTGTTCGCTTTCAAGGCGGCTTTCACATTCATCATGTCCAGCACCGGCACGCCTTCTGTGATGCAGACAATGACCTCGATGCCGGCATCCGCCGCCTCCAGAATCGAATCCGCCGCGAAGGCCGCCGGCACGTAGATCACCGACGCGTTGGCGCCGGTATCCTTCACCGCATCGCGCACGGTATTGAATACCGGCAAACCCAGATGCGTCTGCCCGCCCTTGCCCGGCGTCACACCGCCCACCATTTTCGTGCCGTAGGCGATGGCCTGCTCGGAATGAAAGGTACCCTGCTTGCCGGTAAAGCCCTGGCAGATCACTTTCGTATTCTTGTTGATCAAAATACTCATTCATTATCACCACAGAGACACAGAGGCACCGAGCACCCCGGAGAAAATCTCCATGTCCCTGTGCCTCTGTGCTTATCATGTTTTTTCATTGAACTGACGCCACTGCTTGTTTGGCCGCATCGGTCAGATCGTCCGCCGTGAGGATCGCCAGCCCGCTATCCTGCAATTTCTGTTTGCCCAGATCGACATTGGTGCCTTCCAGCCGGACGATGACGGGAATCTTGACGCCGACCTCTTTCACCGCCGAAATAATGCCGTCGGCAATGATGTCGCAGCGCATGATGCCACCGAAAATGTTCACCAGCACGGCTTTTACATTGGCATCTGCGAGAATGATCTTGAAGGCCCTGGCCACGGTTTCCGCCGTGGCACCGCCGCCCACGTCGAGAAAGTTGGCCGGTTCGCCACCATGCAGCTTGATGAGGTCCATGGTCGCCATCGCCAGCCCGGCGCCGTTCACCATGCAGCCGATGTTGCCGTTGAGCGCAATGTAATTGATCCCCGCCTCGTGCGCGATGGCTTCCTTGGCATCGATCTGGCTCATGTCGTTCAACTCCGCCAAGGCCTTTTGGCGGAACAGCGCGTTGTCGTCGATGCTCATCTTGCAATCGAGTGGCAGCACGCGGTTTTCCTTCGTCACAATCAGCGGATTGATTTCCAGCAGGGACAAATCGCTTTCAACAAAAAGCTTGTACAGCGATGGCAGCAGCTTGCAGAAATCCTGGAAGGCCTCGGCTTTCAGCCCCAGGCCAAATGCCAGCTCACGGCATTGATACGGCATGAGCCCATTGACAGGATCGCAATGGGCCTTGAGGATTTTTTCCGGGCTGACGCGTGCCACTTCCTCGATGTCCATGCCCCCAGATGCCGAAGCGACCACGGCAATTCTTTCCGCCTCGCGGTCTACCAGCAGCGAAAGATACAGCTCGCGCTCGATATCGAGCGTTTCTTCCACCAGCACCAGATTCACCGGCTGGCCATCCGGCGCGTTCTGGTAAGTGACCAGCGGCTTGCCGATCAGCGATGCGGCGATGGCCTGTACTTCGTCGAGGCTTCTTGCCACCTTCACCCCGCCCGCCTTGCCGCGTCCGCCAGCGTGGACCTGTGCCTTGACCACCCAGGCGCCGCCGCCCAGTTTTTTCGCTGCGGCACGCGCGGCATCCACGCTGCTGGCGGCTTCTCCGCGTGGAGTTAAAATCCCGCGCTCCCGCAGCCGTGCCTTGGCCTGAAACTCGTGTAGATTCATGCTTGTCAGTAATTCGTCAAAGCAGGCATTTTGGAGGAAAACCCCTGAATTCGGAAGCGCTGCCCCACTCTGAAACCACCCTGCGGTTTGTCTCTGGCATGGATCAGTTTGCAGCTGACGAATGGGATGCCATGGCCGGATCGCAGCCTTTTCTCAAACATGCGTTTCTGCATGCGCTGGAAGCCAGCGGCTGCGTGTCGTTCCAAACCGGCTGGCAGCCGCATCATCTCGGCATGTGGCAACGCAACCGGCTGATAGCCGCGATGCCGCTTTATCTCAAATCGCATTCCTACGGTGAATACGTATTCGACTGGCGCTGGGCCGACGCCTGTGAACAGACCGGCCGGCCGTATTACCCCAAGCTGCTGTGCGCCATTCCCTTCACGCCCGTGCCCGGCCCACGCCTGCTGGCTGTTGCGCAAGAAGATCGTAACTTGCTGATTTCACATCTGTTCGAATGGGTCAAGGAATGCGGGCTGTCTTCATTCCATTGCCTGTTTCCGGACGACACCAGCGATGTTGCCTTGAACAAGGCAGGCCTCCTTCAAAGGCAGGGCTATCAGTTCCACTGGCCCAACCCTGGCTATCGTGATTTCGACGAATTTCTGGCCTCATTGTCCCACGACAAGCGCAAGAAAATCCGCCAGGAACGGCGCAAGGTTCATGATGCCGGCATACGGTTCGAAATCCGCTGTGGGCACGACATCCGCGAATCCGACTGGGCATTTTTTCATCGCTGCTATGAGCACACCTACCGGCTGCATCGCTCAACACCCTACCTCAACCTGGATTTCTTTCTCCTGCTGGGCGAATGTCTTTCGCAATTCGCCCTGATGGTTCTGGGTTACCGGCATAGCCGGCCGATATGCTCAGCATTGAATCTGCACGATGATGAGCGATTGTTCGGGCGTTACTGGGGCACGCTAGCAGGCTGTTGAAATTTGCCCCGATATCCTGGTTGGCTGCATTTCCTGGAGCGTAACAGGCGCTGATTTCACACTGCCGCTCCAGTTCTTTACCCCTGCGCCAGCACTCAGGCGCAT
>JACAED010000043.1 GCA_013389025.1 Hydrogenophilaceae bacterium | reverse complement strand
TTCCGCGCTGGATGTTTCGGTGCAGGCGCAGATACTCAATTTACTGATGGATTTGCAGCGGGACGAAGGGCTGTCCATGCTTTTCATTACCCACAACCTGGCGGCTGTGGGCTATCTTGCGCATCGTGTGGCGGTGATGAAAGATGGGAAAATCGTCAAGGTGGGGGCCACCCGCGACATTCTGACCCGGCCGCAACACCCCTATACACGATCGTTGTTGGCCGCTGTCGTTTGAGTGTGTGGGTGTGGGGGGGTCAGCTTCGTTTGATGGTCAGACGCTTGCCCGCCGGTAGGCTGCTGCTGCGGAGCTTGTTCCAGGCCTTGATTTCCGAAACCGAAACATTGAAGCGGCTGGCGATGGAGAAGAGCGTATCGCCACGGCGCACGGTATAGCGGGTGGCGCCGCTTGCCTTACCCTTGCTGAATTTGCTTTTTTGGGTCGAGGCGAGTCGGGTGGAGGAGTTGCCAGAACTGGCGGGTTTGACGACCAGGCGCTGGCCGGCCTTGACCTTGAACGATTTCAGCCCGTTCAGCTTCTTGAGGCTGGCCGTGCTGACGCGGAATTTGCGGGCGATGGAAGAAAGTGTTTCGCCCCTGTGGACAACATGATAGGTAGCCGTGTGGTGCTCAGATACCGGCGCTGTGGCATCTTCCTCAGCCTCGTGCCAGCTTGCCGCAGAAAGGTCGGGAATGTCAGTGCCATTGACCGGCGCTAGAATGACCTGGTCTTTGACCAACCGGCCGTTTTTCAGATGCAGATGGTTGTGCTCAGTGATGTTTGCCGTTGTCGTGCCGAGTTGCTGAGCGATTTCAGCTGGCGTCATGCCTTTTTTGGCGGTTACGGGTTGCCAGCTGTCCCACTCGCCTTTTTCAAGATTGGTCTGGAAGATTTCTGCATGTGTGACCGGGACCAGCACGGAGACATCGCTGCCTGCCTTGATGACTTTGCGCGGGAAAGCTGGATTTAAAGACAGGAATTCCTCCACGCTCAGGCCGGCGAGCCGCGCGGCGGAAAGAACATCTATCGCTCCGGCATTGAGCGAAACCTGGGTAAAATAAGGCTCGTTGGGTATGTCGTTCAGTTCAACGCCAAAGCTTTCCGGCTCCAGAACAAGCTTTTTGAAAGCCATCAGCTTGGGCACGTAGTGGCGGGTTTCGGTCGGCAGCGACAGGCTCAAATAATCCGTCGGCAATCCCTTGGCGGCATTGTTCTGGATGGCGCGCGACACGCATCCTTCACCGCAGTTGTAGGCGGCAAGCGCCAGTTCCCAGGAGCCAAAATCCAGAAACAGCTTTTGCAGGTAATCCAGCGCGGCCTGCGTGGCGGCGGTTACATCCCTGCGGCCGTCGTACCAGTGATTTTGGTTCAGTCCGTAGTGCTTGCCGGTCGAGGGGATGAATTGCCAGATGCCGGCTGCGTGCGAGCGGGAATACGCCTGTGGATTGAAGCCGCTTTCCACCATCGGCAGCAGGGCGATTTCCATGGGCATGCCACGCTTTTCGACTTCCTCGACAATGTGGAAAAGATAGCGGCTGGAGCGATTCAGCATGCGACTCAAATAATCCGGCCGCTTCGCGTACCAGTCGACATGAACCTGAACGAGGGGTGAATTCAGCTCATCGAGTTTGAGCCCCGCCCGAAGGCGGTCCCAGAGATTTGAAGTTTCCCGGGCCTGATGGTTTTCATATGGATTGGCATACTTGAGAGAGAAGTAGGCCAGATTGTCTGTTTCCTGGGCTTGCACGCCGGTGGTGCAAAGCGTGATTAGAACAGCCAGACCCAGTTTGTTTAGACCAAACCTTGAAAGGGCGCTTAGATGCAAAACCTGCTCCTCTGAAAACGCATACTGGATGCTAAGCCGAATCGTCTGGAATGGTCAACCATTTGTTTTTATTGAAAATGATTCTTCATTTCCCGGATGGCGGCAAAGGTTTCTACGGTGTTGCGCGGCGGGTGCTTGAGATACCGTTCGGCAGCTTGTACCAGCGCTTTTTCCTGGCAGCGCAAAAAAGGGTTGGTGGCCTTTTCCAGGGCCAGGGTGGATGGCAGGGTGGGAAGCCCCCGCTGCCTTTTGGATTTTTCGGCTGCTTCCCGTTCATTCAGGGTGGAATTGTCCCTATCGACGGTTTTGGCGAAGCGTATATTACTTAAGGTGTATTCATGCGCGCAGAAAATTTCCGTAGAGTCTGGTAATTGCATCAGGGATTCGAGCGAGGCCAGCATCATTTCCGGAGTTCCCTCGAAGAGCCGGCCGCATCCACAGGCGAACAGCGTGTCGCCGCAGAACAGCCGGTTTGCGCCATAATACGAAACATGGCCAAGTGTATGGCCGGGCGTGGCAATGACCTGGAATTGCAGGCCAAGCTCGGGAATGGAAAGCGTGTCGTTATCAGTTACCTTTTCAGTATGGGCGGGAATGGTTTCAGTTGCCGGGCCGATTATGCGGGAGTGGTAACGTGCGGCTAGCTGGTTATTCCCACCGGTATGGTCGGCGTGATGATGCGTGTTGAGGATGGCGACGAGTTGCAGCTCGCGGGCTTCAAGATAGTCGAGGCAGGGTGTTGCGTCGCCGGGATCGACCAGAATTGAGTGACGGTCGTTATGCAGTGCCCAGATATAGTTGTCCTGGAACGCGGGGATGGGAAAAACGTTCAACATGCGAGGTTGCCAGAAATGAAGATGTCCAAGATTAACCCGGATTGGTTTGAGACGCCGCTAGGCGAGTATCTGCTCGATCGAGAGCTGGCATATTTTGACGGTGCGGTGGCTGATGTGTTCGGCTTCTACGCCGTGCAAGTTGGCTTGCCTTATATCGATTTTCTTCGCAACAGCCGCATTCCAAAACGCATTCATTGCGGATCATGCCAGCCGGCGGCGGTTTGGGCCGATCCGATGTTTCTGCCATTTGAATCTCAGTCGATCGATCTGCTGATCATGCCGCATGTGCTGGAATATACCGATCATCCACACCAGGTGTTGCGCGAGGCTGAGAGGGTATTGCGTCCTGAAGGACGCTTGATTCTGTCAGGATTCAATCCACGCAGCCTGTGGGGGCTGACCCAGATTTTACAGGGTGCCGATAAGGGTTTCCCCTGGAATGGGCACTTCCTGAACATGTCCCGAATTAAAGACTGGCTGGCCTTGCTGGGTTTTGAACTTGCAGCCGGCCGCATGTGTTGCTATCGGCCGCCCATCAATCAGGAAGGATGGCTAAAACGTTTTCGTTTCATGGAGCCGGCTGGCGACCGCTGGTGGGCGATGGGCGGTGGTGTTTATCTCCTGCAGGCGATCAAGCGCGTGCATGGGATGCGAGTTTTGATGCCTGACTGGAAGGAAGCCGCGCCTGTTCGGGCGGTGCCAGCCCTTGCTGCGCGCAAGGTGCTGGATCTGACGCATTACCGCAGTCATCGTGACAAACACTGACTGGGTGGAGGCGTATACCGATGGAGCCTGCAAGGGTAACCCGGGGCCGGGTGGCTGGGGGGTGCTGCTCATTTACAAAGGGCGGCGCAAGGAACTTTACGGCGGGGAAGCCAATACAACCAATAACCGGATGGAGTTGCGGGCGGTGATCGAAGCGCTTAAAAGCCTGAAACGCCCAGTTCCCATCCATGTTCATACCGATTCACAGTATGTGCACAAGGGAATCAGCGAATGGCTGGCGGTCTGGAAGCGAAAGGGCTGGAAGACAGCAGATGGCAAGCCGGTCAAGAATCAGGACCTGTGGATGGAGCTGGATGAACTTGGCTCGCGGCATCAGGTGAAATGGGAGTGGGTAAAAGGACATGCAGGCCACGCCGGCAATGAGGAGGCAGACAGACTGGCCAACCGCGGAGTGGACAGTCTCCTGATTTGAATGCGGCAAATCATACTGGATACCGAAACAACCGGCCTGGATCCCAGGCAGGGACACCGGGTCATCGAGATTGCAGGGGTTGAACTGGTCAATCGCAGGCTGACGGGACAGCATTTTCACCGCTATCTCAACCCTGACCGCGATATCGATGAAGGCGCGATGCAGGTGCACGGCATCACCCGCGAGTTCCTTGAAGACAAGCCCCGTTTTGGTGATGTGGTGGATGATTTTCTTGCTTTCATACAAGGCGCTGAACTGATCATTCACAATGCATCTTTCGATGTGTCTTTCCTGGATTCCGAGCTTGAAATAATCAGCCGGGGCCGACTGGATCAATTTTGCATGGGCGTGGTGGACACCCTTGCCATCGCCCGCGGGCTGCACCCCGGGCAGCGCAACAATCTGGATGCCCTGTGCAAGCGATACGAAGTCGATAATTCCAATCGGACCTTGCATGGTGCACTGTTGGACTGCGAGCTGCTGGCCCAGGTCTATCTGGGCATGACACGCGGTCAGAACTCCTTGTTGATTGACCAGGATAGCGGTCAATCAGGGACCAAGGCTGACAGTCCGGCCCGCAAGCGATCGCCTGTATTGCGCATTTTTCTGACTGACGAGGAGGAAGCTGCTCATCAAATATCCCTGCAGGAAATCGACAGGGAAAGCGGCGGCATGTGCATGTGGAACCTCCAAAGGCCTGTAGAGGTTTCGTGACTTCCTCCGGCAAATGCTGCTTACGCTTGACGGTGTCCATCGGGCCATGGCTGAAATCGATGGCATTCGCGTTATTTCTGTTGGCCGGCAATGCTTGCGCGGCAACGATAGCAGTCGTGCTTTCCGACAATACTCCGTTCTATCAGGAGACGGCGGATGCCATCGAATCCGGTCTGGGCAGGGATCACACCATTGTCAGGATTCAGGTTTCTCATCTTGGACAAAGCGAAAGTGCCTTGAACAACGCCAGAATCATCGTCACGATAGGCGTGAAGGCTTCCAGTAATGTCGCTCAACGGCGTGGTCGAACACCGATACTGGCAGTAATGGTTCCCAGGTCCTGGCACGAGGAAGTGGGCAAGTCACTTTTGAGTGAGGGCGGTCGAATGAATGGAACGATTTTCATTGACCAGCCCCTTTCTCGACAATTTCACTTGATTAAATCAGCGCTTCCCTCTGTCACGAAAGTCGGGGTTGTTCTTGGTAAGGAAACTGTAGGCCGGCTTGCCGAACTGGACCGCCAGGCCAAGGCACATCGTGTGAATCTGGTAAGTGCCAGCCTGGACAGCAACTCGAGACTGGTTGAAACGATTGAAAGAGTTCTGGACGAAGCAGAAGTATTGCTGCTGGCGTTTCCAGATGCCGAGGTGCTCAGCCGGACGACTGCTCAAAGCGTGTTCATGACCTCTTACCGCTTCCGGGACCCTGTGGTGGGCTATTCACAATCCTTGTCCAGGGCAGGGGCCTTGCTGGCTGTTTACTCGACGCCTGCACAGATAGGCCGTCAAACGTCCGAGGTTTTATCGAGCTATCTGGACCGAGACAAAATGTCCGCAGTGCACTGGCCCCAGTATTTCTCGGTTTCAGTCAATGAACATGTTGCGAGGTCGCTGGATATCATGGTGCCGTCAGAGCAGGTATTATTGAAACGGGTTCAGGATGCGGAATCTCACGACTAGGTACGGTATCCAGCTTCGTGTGCTCTGGCTGGCACTGCTTCCTGCCATGCTGATCAGCATGGCGCTGCTGGCCTATCAGACGGTTGCAAAACTGAGAGACCTGGAATCCTCTCTGGCTGAACGCGGTGCGGCCATGGTGCGTCAACTTGCACCGGCAGTCGAGTACGGAGTTGTTTCCGGCAATGCTGAAATTCTCATGCCGCTTATTCGTGCCGCGGGCCAGGAATCAGACGTGAAGGGAGTGGGAGTTTTTGACTCCAGCGGGAAAGTCATCGCCAGATTTGGCGATACATACTGGGAGAGCAAACCTGTCAGTACAGATCACCCAACACACATCAGCCAGATCAGATTCAGCAAGAGCCTAGTCTTTTATGCACCGATTCATAAAACGGAA
This sequence comes from Hydrogenophilaceae bacterium, assembly GCA_013389025.1. Lineage (GTDB taxonomy): Bacteria > Pseudomonadota > Gammaproteobacteria > Burkholderiales > Thiobacillaceae > UBA6918. Next base: position 3,690 of record JACAED010000043.1, on the reverse strand, counting down.
ATCGCTCTGGATGATTTCTCGCTGACCGCGACTCGGATCGATGGGAATGCCGGGCCGGAGAAGAGCGATCTCAGGGGCTGGGTTGGACTGGAGCTGACCACAGCGGGTTTGCTTATGGACCAGAGGCGAGTCATGCTGCAAAGTCTGGCCATCCTGCTGGCAGGATTGGCCATGAGTGCCCTGATCGGATGGCGTATGGGCCGGCAGATCGTTCAGCCCATTCAATCGCTTTCCAGGGTGGTTGGCAGGATTGGGGAAGGGTATTTCTCGGAACGAGTAAATGCGGACGGAACCGGTGAGTTCGGCATTCTCCAGCGCGGTGTAAACCAGATGGCAAGCAAATTGCAAAGTGCTCATGAACAGATGCAGGAACGGATTGATCAGGCAACAGCCAGGCTCATTTATCAGGCAGCGCATGACTCCCTGACCGGACTTGTCAACCGTCGCGAATTCGAGTTGAGGCTTGACCGTGCAGTTGTGGCCAGCCAACAGCATGGCAGGACACATGCGCTTTGTTACATGGACCTCGACCAGTTCAAGATCGTCAATGATACCTGTGGACATGCAGCCGGCGATGAGATGCTCTGCCAGCTTTCTCTCCTGCTGAAAGCGTTGATGCGCGAACGGGACACCCTGGCTCGTTTGGGGGGTGACGAATTTGCCATACTGCTGGAAAACTGTGATCTGGATGATGCACTGAAGGTGGCTGAGCAATGCCGTGCAGCCGTCCAACGCTATCATTTCAAGTGGGAAAACCGGATATTCGGCGTGGGCGCGAGCATTGGTCTGGTCATGATTGATCGGGACGCTGGCACCGCGGCAAACTTGTTGTCGTCAGCCGATGCAGCCTGTTATGTGGCCAAGGATCGTGGCCGCAACCAGATTCATGTATACGAGCAGAAGGACTCGGATCTGGTCAGGCATCGGAATGAAATGCTCTGGGTCAGCCGCATACACAAGGCGCTGGATGATAAGCGCCTGCGACTTTTCTGGCAGGAAATCAGGCCTGTTTCACCAACAGCCGAGGAAGCACGGCATTTTGAGCTGCTGCTGCGCATGCAGGATGAGGACGGCAAGCTGGTTCTGCCTATGGCATTCATCCCGGCAGCAGAAAGATATTCATTGATGCCGCAGATCGACAGTTGGGTTCTGGAAACGACATTGAATGCGTGCGGGATTTTTCTTGATCAGTCGATTCGGGGCAACTGTGTGTTTGCAATCAACCTTTCCGGCGTATCTCTCAAGTCCTTGGAGTTTCGAAATCATCTGATATCCCTGTTGCAAAGCAGGGAACATCTTGGGAAACACCTGTGTTTTGAAATTACCGAAACGGCTGCGATCGGCAACCTTGCGGTCGTCAATGACTTTATTCAAAATCTGAAGCAGATTGGATGCCGTTTTGCGCTGGATGATTTTGGCAGCGGATTGTCGTCATTTACCTATCTGAAAAATCTGAATGTCGATTTTCTGAAAATCGATGGAGCCTTTGTCAAGAATATGGCTACCGATAGTGTTGATTATTCGATGGTGGAAGCCATCCATCGTATCGGTCAGCAGGTTGGCCTTAAAACCGTGGCTGAATACGTGGAAAGCGAGGCAGTGATGGCCTGCCTGAGAAAGATTGGTGTTGATTTTGCTCAGGGCAGTTACCTTCACAGACCCGAACCGCTTGAAACCCTGTGTTTTTCAGATAAGCGCATTACTTGAAGCCGGTGACAGTAAACCCAGCCTCCTGAACTGCCAGGCGCAATGAATCCGGGTTGACCTGACTTTCGTCGAAATTGACTCTGGCCTGTGAAGGCAACAAGGTCACCTCAACCTGACTGACCCCCGGCAATGCCTTGAGGACGCGTGTCACGCTGTTGACGCAGCCGCCACAGGTCATGCCCGTAATGATCAGTACGGTGGATTGCATGTATTCCCCGAGATAGCAGGTTGATGAAATTGCAAGTGTTTATCGGTCCAATTTGAAGAATCCGAGCTGTTTTACAGACAGCAGGGATTAAATTTTATGGCTTAAACATGCAATCGCCAATGCTAGCGTTTTCTGGTGCGCTTGCGGACCGATTCCTTGGCGGTGTCTATCAGGCGGTCAGCGACAACTTCGCTGTCAACCTCGAATGTGCCGCTGTCGATGGCGTTCTTGATGGCGGCAACCTTTGCGGCATCGGAAATATCAAGGTTGGCCATTTGCGTTTCCAGTTCACGAAGTTGCGAAGTGGAGGCTGCGATTTGCAGCTTTTCCTCGCCGCCGGCCTTTGTGGGTGTGCCGGTTTTTTTTGCAGTCTTGCCTTGTGTGGCGGAGACGGTTTTACCAGTAACGCTAGGAGTGCGCTTGTCGATTTTCATGTGCCGTCCGAATTGGGTTTCTTGGTTTTCGGTTATTCCTGAGTGGATATTTCGACACGATTCGATAAAACTTTAATATCTATTAATGAGTGACAAAAAAACAAATGAATACAAATGGTTGGATAATAATTCAAAACAATTGGTTCATGCTTTTCATAGCAGGTGAGAGGCCATGCCATCCGCCAGCTTGGGCTCGAACCAGGTCGACTTGGGCGGCATGACCTCGTTGGCATCGGCCACCGCCATCAGGTCGTTCATTCGGGTTGGGTGCAGGGACAAGGCAAGCGCCATTTCGCCACTGTCGACCCGCTTTTCCAGTTCGGCCAGGCCGCGAATGCCGCCGACGAAATCGATGCGCTTGTCGCGGCGAGGGTCGGTAATACCCAGAATGGGCGCAATGAGGTTGTTTTGCAGCAGACTGACATCGAGCCTTCCAACCGGGTCATTGACTGGAATCCGTTCCGGCTTGATGCCAAGTGTATACCAGCGGCCGCGTAGATACAGACCGAACTGACCTGGCCGGGCCGGTTTGACTGCTTCTGTAGCGGGAGTAACTTCGAAGGACGCGCGGATTTTTTCCAGCAAGAGTGCCTCAGACAAACCGTTCAAGTCCTTGATTACGCGGTTGTAATCCAGAATGCGCATTTCATGGGCCGGAAAGATCACCGACAGAAAGGCATTGTAGGGTTCGCTGCCGTTGTGATCGGGATTGGCTGCCTTGCGTGTAGCGCAAATGCGTGAAGCTGACGCCGAACGGTGATGACCGTCGGCGATGTAGAGCGCGGGCATGGCATCGAACAAGGCCGTGATGCGGGCAATGTCCCTGGCATCGCGCATCACCCAAAGTGTATGACGCACGCCGTCGTCCGCCACGGCATCGGCGTCGGCCGGACCTTGCGCGGTTTTTGCAAGAATGGCGTCAACTTCCGCCTCATTGGGATAGGCCAGCAGCACCGGCCCGGTCTGGGCATTGGTGGCGTCGATCTGGCGCACCCGGTCGTCTTCCTTGTCAGGGCGGGTGAACTCGTGCTTGCGGATGCGGTTGGTGTCGTAATCCGCAACGCTGGCTGCGGCGACAAGGCCAGTTTGCACATGCTCGCCCATCTGGATGCGGTAGACATAGTAATAAGACGCCTCATCCTGCTTGAGCACGCCGGCGGCGATCATGCACTTCAGGTTTTCCGCGGCCTTGGCATACACCTCTGACGAGTAGGGGTCGGTGCCTTCGGGCAGGGCGATTTCCGGCTTGGAAATATGCAGAAAACTGTAGGGCTTGGCTTGTGCGCGGAGGCGGGCTTCTTCAGTGGAAAGCACGTCATAGGGAGGGGCAATGACTTCGGC
>JACAED010000090.1 GCA_013389025.1 Hydrogenophilaceae bacterium | reverse complement strand
GTTCGGGTTGATGACGACGATCGCACGCGTGCGTGGCGTGATTTTCGCGCGGATGTCGTCGATGTCGGGCATCCAGCCCGAATCTTCGTCGCAAAGATAGTGCACCGGAGTGCCGCCCGAGAGACTCACGGCCGCAGTCCAAAGCGGATAGTCGGGCGTCGGAATCAGGACTTCGTCGCCGCTGTTCAGCAAAGCCTGCATCGCCATGACGATGAGCTCGGAGACTCCGTTGCCGAGATAGATGTCTTCGAGCTGCACTCCCCGCAGACCCTTCTGCTGGGTGTAGTGCATGATCGCCTTGCGCGCGGCGAACAGCCCCTTGGATTCGCTGTAGCCCGAGGCGTTGTGCATGTTGCGGATCACGTCCTGGACGATTTCCTCGGGCGCTTCGAACCCGAATGGCGCCGGATTGCCGATGTTGAGCTTGATGATGCGGTGACCGTCTTCTTCCATCTGGCGCGCGCGCGCCATCACCGGGCCGCGGATGTCGTAACACACGCTTTCCAGCTTGCCGGACTTCTTGACGGGTTTGAGGCCAGGGAGAGTGCTCACTCGGATTCCTGAAAAAATTGCCCTAGAATCTTGTACTTAAAACATTTGATTTTACTTGAGCCGCCTGTCACGGGCAAACATGCTGGCATACGGAAAACCCTTGTGAAACTGCATTTGAGCGGTCCTGACGGACAGTATTACTTTACCGGTTATGGCGAGGATCATGTCCTTGTCAATGGTGAACGACTGGCCTTTGGACTTATCCTGACCCCTTCCCGCCTCGACAGGGAAACGCTTGTATCCGTGTCGTTTGAAGTATTGCAGGAAAGCCACTTCAGCCACCTGTCAGGACTGGGGGCGGAAATCATCCTGCTGGGGACTGGATCGAGATTGCACTTTCCTCACCCCAGCCTTACCCGGCCACTGATGGCGGCCCGCATTGGACTGGAAGTCATGGATACCGGCGCGGCCTGCCGGACCTACAACATTCTGGCTGGCGAAGGCCGCAAGGTGGCTGCGGCGATCCTTGTTTAGCCGCGGGATAAGCCAGACATTACATCCCTGAAGGTGTGAATGGCCGGAAACTCCTCCGGGTCCTTCTCCGGCTGTCTGGTATCCGGAAACCGCACGGCCAGCAGATGTTCGATGCCATAGGTCTGTGCGCTGCGAAGCACAGGAAGGCTGTCATCGACGAGCAAGGTCTCGTCGGGGTTGAAGGATTCACGATCCTGAAGGCCGATCCAGAACGCGGGATTTTCCTTGGGCAGGCCGATGTCGTGCGAAGTATGCAGGGCATCGAAATAAGGCTCCAGCCCGGTCTTGCGCATTTTCAGATCCAGGCTTTTGCGATGGGCATTGGTCACCAGCACCACCCGGCGTCCTGAGTCGCGCGCGGCTTGCAGGAATTCCGGCACATCCGGATGGATGGCAATGAGTTGGGCGACCTCCTGCTTCAGTTCCGCGATGTCGAGCTCCAGTTCGCGGCTCCAGAAATCGACGCAATACCAGTCGAGCGAGCCGGAACGGTGATGGTAGCGGCCGGTCAGTTCCTGCCGCGCTTCGTCGAAACTCAAGTTGTGTTTTTCGGCAAAGCGCAACGGCACATGCTCGCGCCAGAAATGGTTGTCGTAATGCAGGTCGAGAAGTGTTCCATCCATATCCAGAAACACAGTCCGGATACGCGTCCAGTCGATCATCAGAACAACTGGTCCTTTGATACACCCTTGCGGCGCAGCATGTTGCGCAGGACACGCAAGGCTTCCATCTGAATCTGCCTGACGCGCTCGCGGGTGACTTTCAGATCCACCGCCAGATCCTCGAGCGTGGAGATATCGTTGTTGTTGATACCGAAACGTCGCTCGATCACCCAGCGCTGCTTGTCGTTGAGCTGCTCCAGCCATTCGTGCACATGGCGCTGCACTTCGGCGTTTTGCAACATGTCTTCCGGCATCTGGCTGTTTTCGTCGGCGATGGCCTCACCCAGCGAGAGGTTGGGGTCGATATACAGCGGCGCATCCAGCGAGGCCACCCGCTCGTTGAGTGACATCACCCGGCGGACTTCCTCAACCTCGTGACCGGTCAGGCTGGCGATGTCTTCAAGTGTGGGGTCGGTCACACCGTGCGTTTCCAGGTGCCGCTGCGCGCGCAGGAAAATGTTGAGTTCCTTGATGACATGCACCGGCAGGCGAATGGTGCGCGACTGGTTCATGATCGCGCGCTCGATGTTCTGTCTGATCCACCAGGTGGCATAGGTCGAAAAGCGGAAACCGCGCTCGGGATCGAATTTCTCCAAAGCGTGAATCAGGCCCAGATTGCCCTCCTCGACCAGATCAAGCAGCACCAGGCCGCGATTGGCGTAGTGTTTGGCAATGTTTACAACCAGCCGGAGATTGTGCTCGATCATTTTCTGGCGAGCCTCGAAATCGCCGGCACGAATTCGCCGCGCCAGGTCGACTTCCTGTTCGGCCGTCAGCAGCGCCGCCTGGCCGATTTCGTTGAGATAAAGCTGGGTGACATCAGCGTGTATGTCAAACTCATCGGCGGGCGATGCCTCCGCCTCTTCATGCGAAGCCGGTTCGGGAAGCTCGACTTCCTCGTTCTCTTCAATGGGTTCTTCTTCTTGATTCATCTGCGTTCGGGAAGGAGCGTCATTGGATCGACCGGTTTGCCGAATTGCCTGACTTCGAAATGCAGTTTGACGCGATCACTGTCGGTATCTCCCATTTCGGCTATCTTCTGCCCGCCCTTCACCCACTCACCCTCCTTGACCAGGATGGCATGATTGTGTGCGTACGCTGTCAGATACTCACCGGGATGCTTTACGATGACCATTTTTCCGTAGCCACGCAAACCTGCACCACTATATACCACCTTGCCAGCTCCCGATGCATAAACAGGCGATTGCCTCGAGCCAGAAATGTTGATTCCCTTTCCGCCCGCTTCGCCAAACTTGCCGACCAGTTCTCCATCCGCCGGCCAATGCCATTCACCCACTGTCTCCTGGAAGGTTGAAGCGGAACTTGCTGGTGCAGCGGTCTGCTGCAGCCCCATACTTGCCCTTGTTTCATCCTGTGTCTTGGTTGCATCAATGGCTTTTCCTGAAAGCATTGCCCAATTGGCTTCAGTGTACGGCAATCTCTGGGTCCTGGGTTCAGTCAGGAGCGGCGCTTCCTTGATAACCGATGAAACAGGCTCGTCAGCATCTTTCAATGGGAGTGTTTGTACACGTTTCGATGAATTGAGAAGCTCGGCGGGGGGATTCAGTCTCAGTGTCTGGCCAACCCGAATGTTGTCCGGTGAAGACAGGTTGTTCCAGAATGCCAGGTCACGGTAATCCAGCCCATGCTTGAAAGCCAGCGCAAAAAGGGTGTCCCCCTTCTGAACGACCACCTCACCCGTTGCGGGTAACGCGGTCGTCTGGGAGGTTGAAGAGAATGTCTCGTTGGTTGCCGATTTGACGGCACTTCCTGCAGGGGGTCCGGGGTTTTGTGCTGGTTTGGACAGATCACCAATGGGTGCATAGCCGGGCGCCACGCACGCCGCCAGGAAAAACAGGGGCAGGCCAGCCAGAAAATTTTTCACGCGACGCCTGGCAGAAGTGGAACAAATTTCACAGATTCGAGTTTTTCTTCGACAAATTCGTTGCCATGGCGAATGACCAAAAGCAGAATTTGCTGCTCGTCCCCCAGTGGCATGACCAGTCGACCCCCATCGGCAAGCTGGGCTTTCAAAGCCTCCGGAACAGTCGCAAATGCGGCGGCAACGACGATAGCATCGTAAGGTGCGCCTTCCATAAAACCCTGCATGCCATCGCCATGTTTCAGTTTGACATTGCCGATATGCAATTCGCGATAGCGTTTTCGTGTCTGTCCCACCAGCGCGGCAATGCGTTCCATGGTCACGACTTCCCTCGCCACCTGAGCCAGTACCGCCGCCTGGTAGCCGCATCCCGTCCCAATTTCCAGCACGCGATGCAAGATCCGGTTGTTGCGCGCCAGTTCCGTCATGCGCGCAACAATATAGGGACTGGAAATTGTCTGGCCAAAGCCTATCGGCAGCGCTGTATCTTCGTAGGCTCGACTTTCCAGCGCCTGGTCAATGAACAGATGGCGCGGCACGACACCCATGGCGGCCAACACCATTGCATCTGATATTTTCTGTTCACGCAGCCGTTCGATCATGCGGCCGCGCGTGCGGGCCGAAGTCATGCCGATGCCAGTGCGTGGACTGCCGTTCATGCCAGCCACCCCTTTACGCTTTCAACCTGCGCATAATGAGTCAGGTCGATTTGCAGCGGCGTGATGGAAATGCGATTGTTCGCCACCGCGAAGAAATCCGTGCCTTCCCCCGCATCCTGCGCCGATCCGGCCGCGCCCACCCAGTACATGGTCTGTCCGCGCGGATTCACGGACTTAAGTACCGGCTCGGCCTTGTGCCGCTTGCCCAGGCGGGTCACTTCCCATTTCTCGATATCTTCCCACGGCACATCTGGGACATTGACATTCAGCAGCGTTGCATCCTTCCAGGGTTGACGCTGGTAACGTTTCACAAGTTCGACAATCACGCGCGCAGCGGTTTCAAAATGACCATCGTGAATGTTGGCGAGCGAAACAGCAATGGCAGGGATACCCAGCAGAAAACCCTCGGTAGCTGCCGCCACCGTGCCAGAGTATATGGTGTCATCGCCCATGTTCGCGCCATGGTTGATGCCTGAAATGATCATGTCCGGAAGATGGTCCAGCATGCCCGTAACGGCAAGATGCACGCAGTCGGTCGGGGTGCCGTTCACGTAGTAATAGCCCGACGGCGCCTGTCTCAGCATCAGGGGCCGGTCCAGGGTGAGCGAATTGCTGGCGCCGCTGCGATCCCTTTCAGGCGCGACAACCGTCACGCTGGCCAGCGGTTCCAGCGCATGCGCGAGCGCGGCCAGACCGGGTGAAAAGTATCCGTCGTCGTTGCTGAGCAGAATCCGCATGGTCAATTTCTGAAAGAAACGCGGGTGACGGAGGATATGAAAAAGCCGCTGGACATGCGGCTGATTTTACAACGATGCCGCAGCTTTTCGCGCGCTTTCAAAGGGAGGAAAGCAATGAAATGTTGCAGCTGATATAGGGAAATTGGTCGGGGCGAGAAGATTCGAACTTCCGACCCCCTGCACCCCATGCAGGTGCGCTACCAGGCTGCGCTACGCCCCGACGAAGCGCGAAATTATAACAGCAATTGATGCGGCGGTTGCACTACTTCGACAACAAATCGCGTATGGCAATCAGTTCTTCGCGCAGTTCCGCCGGCGTCAGGGCTATTGCCGTGCCTTCCTTGACTGGCTGCGCCCTGGCCGTGTCAACCGATTCGAGCTTGTTGCGCGCGCCGCTGATGGTGAAACCCTCTTCATAAAGCAATTGCCGGATGCGGCGGATCAGCAGAACTTCATGGTGTTGATAGTAGCGGCGGTTGCCCCGGCGCTTGACCGGCTTGAGCTGCGAAAACTCCTGTTCCCAGTAGCGCAGCACATGCGGCTTGACTGCACAGAGGTCGGCAACTTCGCCGATGGTGAAATAGCGTTTTGCCGGGATGGGCGGCAATTCACTCTGACTTGAGGCTTCCGTCATGCTCGGCGTCTTCCACCATGGCCTTCAGTTTCTGGCTGGCATGGAATGTCACGACACGCCGCGCCGAGATGGGCATTTCTTCGCCGGTTTTGGGATTGCGCCCGGGACGCTGTGGTTTCTCGCGGCACTGAAAATTGCCAAAGCCGGAAAGTTTGACGGTATCGCCTGCTTCAAGAGAGTTGCGAATTTCCTCAAAAAACGTCTCGACCATTTCCTTGGCTTCGCGCTTGTTGAGGCCGACTTTTTCAAAAAGCAGATCGGCAAGTTCGGCTTTGGTAAGTGTTGTCATGATTTTTCACTCTTATGATCTGAGTTTTGCCCCATGCCGGGCAATCACGGATTCGGCTATTTGCGACACGGCCGCCTCCACTTCCGGTTCCGTGAGCGTACGTTCAGTATCTTGCATAACTACCCGGAATGCAAGGCTTTTTAGTCCGACCGGCACACCTTGCCCTTGGTAAAGGTCGAACAGCGCGAGTTCACGCACGCAGCTTTCCCTGACCTCGTTCATGGTATTGAGGATCGCTTCGGCGGTGACTTGCTGGTCAACAAGAAAAGCCAGATCGCGACGAACCGAAGGGAAACGCGAAACGCCAGCATGCCGCGGCAGCAGTCTGCTGCCTAACGCATCGAGCTCAAGTTCAAACAATACAGGCGCTGCCTGCAAGTCAAAGAACTGCACCAGCTTATGGTGTAGCGTGCCCAGCCAGCCAACCGGATGACCATTGATGTAAAGACGAGAACACTGCCCCGGGTGCAGGGCGGGGTGTTTGTCTGAACGAAATTCCAGTGCAATGCCTGGCAGGTTTTCCAGATCGCCCTTGACATCGAAAAAATCCACATTTCGCTCAGCCACACCCCATTGCTCGGCAAATGCCGGTCCATGACACAAGCCGGCGAGGTAATGGGGCTGGCGCAATCTGTGCCCTTCCTGCAAATAGACCCGGCCGGATTCAAACAAGCGGACACGGTTCTGCTGACGATTCAGGTTGTATGCCAGGGCATTGATCAGTCCGCCCCACAATGTCGAACGCATGACCGAAAGCTGGCTCGAAATCGGGTTTTGCAGCGCAATCGGCGTGGCGCCGGTCAACAATGCGCTTTCCCATGCTGGATCAACGAAGCTGTAGGTAATGACCTCCTGGTAGTCACGCCCTGCCAGATAATTCCGGAACAGGGAAACATCGTGAATGGTTTCCTCGACCGGCAGCATGAGTGTATTGGCCCGTGGCGGGCTGGCCTCGATCTGGTCATACCCATGCAAGCGTGCGATTTCCTCGATCAGGTCTTCCTCGATTTCAAGGTCAAAGCGGTAAGCGGGTGGCGTAACGTGCCATGCATCACCGTTTTCCTTGACGACCAAGCCAAGCCGTTGAAGGTAGCCACGCATGACCTCTTGGGACAATTCGATACCCAGCACTTTTGTCACCCGTTGCGGGCGAAGTGTAATGGATTTCGCCCTGGGCAGTTTCCCGGTTTCTTCAACCACGGGGCCTGGCTGGCCACCACAAATTTCAAGGATCAGCTTGGTCGCGCGTTCCATGGCCATGGGCGTATTGGCATGGTCCACACCGCGCTCGAACCGGTGCGAGGAATCCGTTGCAAGCCCAAGCCGGCGTGCCCGACCGGAAATTGCTTCAGGTGCAAAAAAAGCAGCTTCCAGGAAAATATTGGCGGTTTCGGGGCCCACCGCACTGGCCGCACCCCCCATGATGCCAGCCAGCGCAAGCGGGCCATTCGAATCGGCAATCACCAGCATATCGGAAGACAATTCCGCGTTTTGTTCGTTGAGAAGTGTCAGGGTTTCACCTGCCTCGGCCCAGCGAACCTGTATGCCACCAGAAAGCTTGTCGAGGTCAAACGCATGCATCGGCTGGCCAAGTTCCAGCAGGACATAATTGGTGATATCGACCGGTGCGGAAATGGGTCGGATGCCGCTGCGCTGAAGGCGCATCACCATCCAGTCCGGCGTACGCGCATCGGGATTGATGCCCTTGATCACCCGGCCCACATAGCGCGGACAGGCCTCGGGCACTTGCACCTCCACGTTAAACGTGTCGTAGATTTCCTTCATGACCGGCGGCTGCGTGGGTAAATAGGCCCGTGTTCCCGTTATCGCGGAGACTTCTCGCGCCAGTCCGACAAGGCTCAGACAATCCGCACGATTTGGCGTGAGCTTGAGCGTGATGATGCTGTCGTCCAGCGCCAGGTAACTGCGGATGTCCGCCCCCACCGGGGCATCAGCCGGCAGCACCAGCAGGCCATCCACCCTGTCTTCCAGGCCGATTTCACTCGCGCCGCAGAGCATGCCGAATGATGCCACTCCTCGGACTTTGGCTTCGGCGATTTCCAGGGCAGGCAGTTTTGCGCCAACCCGCGCGCAAGGCACTTTCTGCCCGGCTGCCACATTGGGTGCGCCGCAGACGATTTGCAGCGGGCTGCTCTCGCCCACATTCACCTTGCAGACACGCAGGCGATCTGCATCGGGGTGCGATTCCACGGACAACACTTCGGCCACAACCACACCCGTGAAAGGCGGTGCCGCGGGCTGGACGGATTCGACCTCGAGCCCGGCCATGGTCAGGCGTTGGGCAAGCTCAGCCGTGGTCAACTGAGGATTAACAAGGGTACGGAGCCAGGATTCCGGAAACTGCATAAGCGTCCGCCTTACCTGAATTGCGCCAGGAAGCGCAGATCGTTCTCGAAAAACAACCGCAAATCGTCCACGCCGTAGCGCAGCATGGCAAGCCGCTCCACGCCGAGTCCAAAGGCAAAACCCAGAAAGCGTTCAGGATCGATGTTTACGTGTTTGAACACGTTGGGATGCACCATGCCGCAGCCCAGTACTTCGAGCCAGCCGGTGTGCGAGCAGACGCGGCAGCCGCTGCCGCCGCAGATCACGCAGCCAATGTCCATCTCGGCCGAAGGCTCGGTAAAGGGAAAGAACGAGGGACGAAAGCGCACAGCCAGGTCATCCACCTCGAAAAAGCGCCGCATGAAATCCGCCAGCACCCCCTTGAGATTGGCAAACGACACCGACTCATCGACCCACAGGCCTTCCACCTGATGGAACATGGGCGTATGTGTCACATCCGAGTCGCAGCGGTACACTCGGCCTGGCGCGATAATGCGAAATGGCGGCTGGTGTGACTGCATGTAGTGCACCTGCACCGGCGAAGTATGCGTGCGCAACACTTCGCCGGATTCCAGATAAAAGGTATCGTGCATCGCGCGCGCCGGATGGTTTTCAGGAATGTTTAGCGCGGTAAAATTGTAGAAATCGGTTTCGATTTCCGGCCCGTCCGCCACCTCAAACCCCATGGAACGGAACAGTGCCTGGATGCGGTCTAGCGTCCGGCTGACCGGATGCAGACGGCCGTGCCCGCGCCCGCGGCCGGGCAGCGTGACATCAATGGTTTCTTCCTTGAGCTTGCGTTCGAGCTCTGCTTCCTGAATCGCCTCGCGGCGCATTTTCAGCGCGGCCTCAACCGCCTGTTTGGCCTCGTTGACCCGCGCGCCCGCCTGCTTGCGCGCTTCCGGAGTCATCCCGCCCAGCGATTTCAGCAGTTCGGTCAAGGCGCCCTGTTTGCCCATGTATCGGGTCTTGACCTGCTCAAGACCGGGCATGTCCTGACAGACGCGGATGGCGGCCAGGGCTTCGGCAACGATTTCGTTGGGGTTGCGCATCAATCTCTCGTGGTTACCAACAAAAAAAGAGGCCTCACGGGCCTCTTTTTCACAGCAGTATCACTCAGGCAGCAAGGCCGGCTTTTACCTGAGCAGCCAGCTTGGCAAAGGCATCCTTGTCGAACACGGCAATGTCAGCCAGAACCTTGCGGTCGACCTCGATGGCGGCCTTTTTCAGGCCGTTCATGAACACGCTGTAGGACAGGCCGCATTCACGGGCCGCGGCATTGATCCGGGCAATCCACAGGGCGCGGAACTGGCGTTTTTTCTGGCGACGGTCGCGGTAGGCATACTGCCCGGCCTTCATCACCGCTTCGTTGGCGATACGGAATACATTCTTGCGGCGGCCGCGATACCCCTTGGCGGCATCAAGCACCTTCTTGTGGCTGGCGCGGGCCGTTACACCTCTTTTTACACGTGGCATGTTCTATCCTCCTTATTATGCGTAGGGCAGCATCTTGCGCATGGCTTTCTGGTTGGTGGCATCGGCAACGGCCATGCCACGCAGCTGACGCTTGCGCTTGGTGGTTTTCTTGGTGAGGATGTGACGCAGGAAAGCGTGGGTACGCTTGAACTTGCCACTACCCAGGGCGCGGAAACGCTTGGCAGCGCCGCTTTTGGATTTCATCTTCGGCATTTTTCGTGCTCCGTTTTTGTCATGACCGCAGGCGGCATCACCCTTGATGCGCTTGAACGACCTGCTGGTCACTTGTATCCCGGCGAGCCGGGGTTTCGTTCCGATTAAGCGTCGCGCAGCGTGCGCTTCAATCGGGACAGTTATTGCGTCACTTTGTGTCCGCAATAAGCTTATTTCTTTTTCTTTGGCGCCAGCACCATCACCATCTGGCGGCCTTCCAGTTTTGGAAACTGCTCGGTAACGGAAATTTCCGCCACGTCCGCTTCCACTCTCTTTAACTGCGCAAGACCCAGTTCCTGGTGGGCCATTTCGCGGCCGCGAAAGCGCAGGGTCACCTTAACCTTGTCGCCCTCGCCCAGAAACTTCACGATATTGCGCAGCTTGATCTGGTAATCACCTTCATCCGTGCCAGGCCGGAACTTGATTTCCTTGACCTGCACCTGCTTCTGCTTGAGCTTGGCTTCGTGCTGTTTCTTGCTCTCCTGGTACTTGAACTTGCCGAAGTCCATGACCTTGCAGACCGGCGGTTTGGCGGTCGGCGAAATTTCCACGAGATCCAGATCCGCTTCTTCCGCAACCTGCATCGCCTGACGCAAGCTTACGATTCCCAGTTGTTCACCATCAGAACCAATCAAACGAACCTCCGGTACATCAATTTCTCCGTTGATCCGCGTCTGTTTTTCAGTAGCGATGAGCCATTCTCCAAGTCTTGCCCACTCAATGGGGCGAAAATCAACCGGGGCAACAAATAAACAAAGGAGCGGTCAGCTACCCGCTCCTCTTTTGCGCGCCGGTTTGCCATGTAGTCGCTTCAGCTTCGGCCCAGCACTTCGTCCGTCAGCCGCGACACAAATTCCGTTACAGACATCACGCCCAAATCCTGGTTACCTCGGGCACGGACGGCAACACTGCCGGTTGCCATTTCCTTGTCGCCCACCACCAAGATGTAAGGCAGCTTCTGCAAGCTATGTTCCCGGATTTTATAGGTTATTTTGTTATTGCTCAAGTCTGTCACCGCGCGGATGCCCGCTTTTCTGAGGGTTTCTGTGACTTTTCGCGCATAATCGGCCTGCCCGTCGGTGATATTCAGCACCACCGCCTGGACCGGCGCCAGCCAGGCCGGGAAATTGCCGGCATGGTGCTCGATCAGGATGCCGATGAAGCGCTCCATCGAACCCAGAATGGCGCGATGCAGCATGACCGGCGGCTTGCGGCCATTGTCCTCGTCCACATACTCCGCGCCGAGCCGCACCGGCAGATTGAAATCGAGCTGGATGGTGCCGACTTGCCATAGCCGCCCAAGGCTGTCTTTCAGCGTGAATTCGATCTTGGGACCGTAAAACGCACCCTCGCCCGGTTGCAGATCAAATGCCAGGCCATTTTTTCTGAGTGCGGCATCCAGTGCCGCTTCGGCCTTGTCCCAGCTTTCGTCCGAGCCAACCCGCTTTTCCGGCCGGGTGGAGAGTTTCACCAGCACATCGCTGAAACCGAAGTCCGCATAAACCTTTTGCAGCATGACGATGAAGTCCGCCACTTCCTGCTCGATCTGGTCCTCAGTACAGAAAATGTGTGCGTCGTCCTGAGTAAAGCCGCGCACCCGCATGATGCCGTGCAGCGCGCCGGAGGGCTCGTTGCGGTGACACGCGCCAAATTCCGCCAGGCGCAGGGGCAGATCGCGGTAGGAATGCAACCCGCTGTTGAAAATCTGTACATGCCCCGGACAATTCATCGGCTTGACCGCATAGTCACGATTTTCCGAAGCCGTGGTGAACATGTTTTCGCGGTAGTTGTCCCAGTGGCCGGATTTTTCCCACAGGGTGCGGTCCATGACCGCGGGCGTGCGGACCTCTTGATAGCCGTATTCGACAAACTTCTGCCGCATGTACTGCTCGACCTGCTGCCAGATCACCCAGCCCTTGGGATGCCAGAACACCATGCCCGGCGCTTCGTCCTGCATGTGGAACAAGTCCAGTTGCTTGGCCAGTTTGCGGTGATCGCGCTTTTCGGCTTCTTCCAGGCGATGCAGATAGGCCGCCAGGTCATCCTTTGTCGCCCAGGCCGTGCCGTACACACGCTGGAGCATTTCGTTCTTTGAATCGCCCCGCCAGTAGGCGCCGGCCAGCTTCATCAGCTTGAAGTGCTTGAGCTTGCCCGTGGACGGCACATGCGGGCCACGGCACAGGTCAATGAAATCGCCTTCTCGGTAAAGCGAAATGTCTTCATTGGCGGGTATGCTGGCAATGATCTCGGCCTTGTAATGCTCGCCCATGTTTTTGAAAAACGTCACCGCCTCGTCGCGCGGCATCACGCTGCGCTCGACCGGGATGTCCTTTTTTGCCAGTTCGGCCATCTTCTTCTCGATGGCTTCCAGATCTTCCGGTGTGAAAGGACGCTTGTAGGAAAAGTCGTAATAAAATCCGTCCTCGATCACCGGTCCGATGGTCACCTGCGCATCGGGGAACAACTCCTTGACCGCATAGGCCAGCAGGTGCGCCGTGGAATGGCGGATCAGGTCCAGGCCTTCCGGATCCTTGTCCGTCACAATGGCCAGCTGACTGTCCGACTCCATCACAAAGCCGGTATCCACCAGTTTGCCGTTGACACGCCCGGCCAGCGCGGCCTTGGCAAGGCCGGGGCCTATGCTCGCCGCAACCTGGGCAACTGAAACCGGGGCTTCAAAACTTCTGACTGCCCCATCCGGAAGTGTGACATTCACCATGATTTATCCAATTCAAAACAAAAAAGCGCGGGTTGACCGCGCTTTCTCATTCACACCATGCTAAAGATTGCGAACAAACGACTGCGACGGTTTCTACCCTAGGAAGAAAAAACAAGTTCGCGGTGACATTTCGCAACCCCCGTGAGCCATGCAGCTCCCTAAGCAAGTACAGGCCATCCCGACCCTGTGAAATTGGTAGGCGCGATTGGACTCGAACCAACGACCCCCACCATGTCAAGGTGGTGCTCTAACCAGCTGAGCTACGCGCCTAAAGAGCCGCCATTGTAGCGGGGATGCCTCTCACCCTGCAAGCATAAGTCAAGCCGGACCGGATTCATGGGCGTCCGTTTGCCTGAACAAGTCATCCAGTACCCGCCTCATGTTGCGCCAGTGCGAACCTTTCCAGAACACTCGCCCGCAGTGATCGCATGTTCTGAATTTTTCATAATGTACCTGAACCTTTGGCGGCAGCCGGTCATACACGACCGCTTTGTCGACAGGGCGCAGGGGCGCATTGCAATGCAGGCACAGGGTAAACGGATTCATGCTCCGCAAAAGGTCCAGCCGCTCGACAATCTCGTGCAGTTGCTGTTCCGGTTTTAGCGCATGCACAAAACAACCATGGGTTACTGTGCGGCGCTTGAGTAGCTCGCGATCACGGGTTAGCACAATACGACCGTCCTGCTCACAGATGGCGACGATATCGTCGTCGTGAAAGTGATTGTCGTACAGCGTATCGAAGCCCAGCATTCTCAGCATATGCGCCAGCCCGCCCAAGTGCGCGTCGGCCACAAAGCGTGTTACCCGCAGAGGATGTTCACGCACCCGAAGCAACGGTGTCACATCCATTGCCTCGAAGCGGGGATAGACCGCCACCCTATCACCCTCCTCAATAATCCTGCTGAAGTCCGCCGATTCACCATTCACCAGAATCAGCTCCACCTCGGTGTGCGGCACGCCCAGCGCCTCGATCATGTGCTTGGTCGTCGCCGCCCGCGCACAGGGCACAGTGAATTCCCGCTTGCGCCGATCCGGCGCCAGGAAATCGTTCAGTTCTTCATAAAAGCGGAAGGTGGCGGTAACCATGACGTCACACTATGAAACGTTAGCCCCGCTCCACCTCGATCACGCTCTGCACCTGGCCGAGCTTGTTGACAAGGCGTCCGACCTGGGCGGCCTCCCTTACACTGACCATCAGTGCCATGTTGGCATACTCACCAACAGTTTCGGTGTTGACACGCAGCACATCCACCCGTTCCTTGGTGAAAACGTCGGAGACGTCGCGCAATAGGCCCTGCCGATCAAAGGCGCGAAGACGAATGTCGACGGTAAAACCTGCTTCTTGCCGGCTGTCAGCCCAACCTGCCTGCAGGATGCGGTCGGGATTGAGCTTGGGCAAGCTGGTGCAGGAGCGGCGGTGGACCGTCACACCTCGGCCGACAGTGGTATAAGCGATGATGGACTCGGGTGGCGCGGGCTTGCAGCAGCGCGCCAGCGTAATGGGGACATCGCCCAGCCCTTCGACAAGCACACCGCTGACGGATTTGCGCGGGGCGCGGGCCTTGACCTGGCTCTCCGCCACGGGCGTGGTTTCGCGCAAAGCGCGGGCGAAACTCTGTCCGCCTATATCGCCCCGCCCCAGCGCGGCCAGGAATTCATCGGCGGATTTGAATTTGAGGCTTTGCGCCAGCTTGTCGAGGTTGACGTCGCCCACGCCCAGCCGCTTTCTTTCCTTGTCGAGCTGCGCACGGCCCAGTTGTGTCAGCTCGCCTTGGTCGCGCTGCTTGAACCAGGTGCGCACCTTGGAGCGGGCTCGATGGGTCTTGATATAGCCGAGATTCGGATTGAGCCAGTCGCGGCTGGGATTGCCCTGCTTGACGGTCATCACTTCTACTCTCTGGCCATTTTCCAGCGGCGTATTCAGTGGCACCATCACACCATCCACGCGCGCGCCACGGCAGCGGTGGCCAAGATCGGTATGCAGGGCATAGGCAAAATCGATCGGCGTGGCGCCACGATCCAGGGCGATGACGCGGCCCAGCGGCGTCAGCACATAAACCTGATCCTGAAACAGTTCGGTTCGGAACCGCTCGGCAAATTCGCCCGCATCGGCAACATCGTCCTTCCATTCGAGCAGTTGCCGAAGCCAGGCGATTTTTTCTTCCATGTGGGCGTCGCGCTTGCCGCCTTCCTTGTAGCGCCAGTGCGCGGCCACGCCCAGCTCGGCGTGTCTGTGCATGTCGAAGGTGCGGATCTGCACTTCCAGCGCCTTGTTCTCGGGACCAATGACGGCGGTATGCAGCGAACGGTAGTCGTTGCTCTTGGGGTGCGAGATGTAGTCATCGAACTCGCTGGGAATGGGCTGCCACAGGTTGTGCACGATGCCCAGCACGGCATAGCAGTCGGATTCCTTTTCCACCAGCACCCGCACGGCGCGGATGTCGTAGAGCTGCTCGAAGCCCAGATTCTTGCGACGCATCTTGTTGATGATGCTTGCGATGTGCTTGGGGCGGCCCATGACTTCGGCCTTGATGCCGTGTTTGGCCAGCTCGGTTTTCAGGACGGTCAGCACCTCGCCGATATAGCGCTCGCGGTCGCCTCGTTTTTCATCCAGCAGCGCAGCGATACGCTTGTAGGTTTCTCCCTCCAGATAACGGCAGGTCCAGTCTTCCATTTCCCACTTGATCTGCCAGACGCCGAGACGATTGGCCAGCGGCGCAAAAAGATCGCGGGCCTGCCTGCCAAGCTGCATCTGCATGGACGGGTCGGCTTTCGCCGCACAACGCAGGGCATGGGTGCGCTCGGCCAGCTTGACCAGTACGGCGCGCACATCCTGCACCATGGCCAGCACCATCTGCCGTAGCGATTCGATCTGGGTGGTGGCTTCCACGTCCGGATCCTGCGCGCCGCGCGCCAACACCTCGATGCGCGACATGGTCGCCACGGCTTTCGCCAATGCAACCGCCTCGCCAAACGGCTCCAGCCGTTTTGCCTCCACGCGTTCGACCAGTTCAAACAGCAGTGCTGCCAGCACGGCTTCTTGTCCCAATCTGAGATCATCGACGATTTTGGCCGTGCCAACGGCATGGGCGAACAACGAACCGCCCAAAGGCGTTTTGAGGGGTGACAGCACGGGCCAAGCAAGGGTCAGCGCATCGCGTATGGCAGACTGATCTCCTGCATTCAGGAGCGATATGGCTTCGTCCACGTCCTGCAATGAGAGGCAGGCGGTTTTCTTGGCTTGATCTGGCATGGTGTAATTATCGCCTACAACGCTTTCTGCCAATATCGCACATGCCGATCACGCCAGTGTTCAATGCTGACGCCCTCGTTGCTGAAAACAAGCTTGATCCAGCCTTGGTAATCCGTACGATGCGGATTAGAACCAAGCTCCCGGAAGCGGGCCATCACATCAGGATGCGGATGGCCGAAACGGTTTTTCCAGCCATTTGAATAGATGACATATTCCGGTTTGACCAGATTGACGAACTCGTCAATCGAAGATGTCCGGCTGCCATGATGGCCTGCCATCAGGACTGTTGAAGAAAGTTCTTCCGCAACGCGCTCGGTCATTTCCAGTTCGCCAATACGCTCGGCATCGGCTGTCAGCAGCAGGCTGTGTTTAGCTTGACTGATTTTCAGCACGCAGCTTTTGTCATTGTCCTTGCGGGTTGGTTGTTCATACGCATATCCAGGCGGATTGAGAATCTCGAACATGACGCCATCCCATTGCCAGTGTTGCCCACGCACACAGCGCAAGGACGGACGATCAAGCAACGGATGCTCCGCCGGCAGTGAACTCATCAACCAGCCGGTTTCCATATCGCGCAGGACGGATGCCGCGCCGCCCGTGTGGTCGAGATCATCGTGAGTCAGAATCAGGCCATCCAGTTTCGATATGCCCAGGGCGCGCAATCGGGGCAATACAATCTGCTGGCCGGCATCACTGTCGCCCAGCTTAGGGCCGGTGTCATACAACAGGGTGTGGCCTGCCGTTCGGATCAGGACAGCCGTACCCTGCCCCACATCCAGTACTTCCGCTTCGAATGTCCCCGGCCTTGGCACGGCAACAGGGGGAAACAGCAGCGGCAGGAACATGAATCCGCCAAGCCAGCGCGCGGGCAAACCCGGCGCCAGCAGCCAGATGATGCCTGCCAGTGAAAGCAGCACAGCAGAAAATGCAGGCGAAGGTAGCGACCAGCTTGCCCAGGAAAAGGCCGACAGCCATTGCAAGGCCGCTTCTACACCTTGCATGAGCCCGGCGGCAAGATGAAGCAGCGGCGATATGACCATGCCCGCCAGTGCAAGCGGCACCACGCCCCAACTGACCACTGGAATGGCCAGCGCATTGGCCAGCGGGGAAATGAGCGAAATCTGGTGAAACAGCAATAGCAGAGCTGGCGCCAGCGCCAGCGTGACGGCGACCTGCGCGCGGGTCCACGAGACTATTTTGCCGCTGCGGCCGATGAGGCCCTGTCCCGCCCACATCATGGCCGCCACCGCCCCGAACGACAGCCAGAAACCCGGGGCCAGGACGGCCCACGGGTCGATCAGCAAGACCACGAACAGGGCCAGGATCAGCAGTGAAAACGGGCGCGGCTCGCGCCGCAGCCCCAACCCGACAACGATGACGGTGAGCATGAACAGGGTGCGTTGCGCGGGGATCTGGAAGCCCGCCAGCAGCGTATAGGCCAGTGCGGCCAGCCAGCCGGCCAGCAATGCAGCACGCCGGGCGGGCAGCCTCAGAACCAGCGCCGGAACGCTGCGCCAGATTGCATAAACCATGCTGCCCATCAGCACCGCAAACAGGGTGATGTGCAAGCCGGAGATGCTCATCAAATGATTGGTACCGGTGCGGTTGTAGACCCGCCAGTTGCCGTGGGGAATCGAACCCTGGTCACCCACCGCCAGAGCAATGATGACGCCCGCCTGCGGGTGCCCGTTTAGCGTGTTGTTGCCGATGCCCTGCCGAAGCCGGTCACGAAGGGCCTGAAGCCGATCCAGTGGCTGGGTGCTGTCCTCGATCCGCCGGGCTTGCACCTGTTCGCGCACATAACCCGTTGCACGGATATGGCGGGTCAGCAGCCAGGCCTCGTAATCGAACCCATCCGGATTGGCCGTACCATGGGGCGGCTTGAGCCGCACGGTGAATTGCCAGCGTTCGCCCGCTTTCAGGCGTTGCGGAGCGACCGTACTGTTCCATTCAGGCGCAGGCCAACTCAGGCGCACCCGGGACGGCACTCGCTCGCCTGGCGTCAGAACCCGCTCCACGCGAAAATCGAAACGCTCACCAAAGGCATCCCGGTCAGGCAAACCGGCCACCACGCCCTCGACCCTGACATCGATGCCCTGCCAGCCAGCAGGCAGCGAATCGGCCATGCGCAGTTGCGCCCGCCATGCAGCCCATGCAAACCCCAGCGTGACGCAGATCAGCGCAAGCAGAGACATGGACAGCCATTGACGCCATTTGACTTTGCTACGCGGCAGGAAAAAAGCCGTAATGAGCAAAGGCAGCATCCACAGCCAGCGTGCATCCGGCAATTCCGGCTGCTGTTGCAACAGCCACACGCCTGCGGCAAATGCGACGAGGTAGCGCCTCATGCACAAGCGGCACGCATGCGGGGCCGGCTGTCAGCTCTTGGTAATCAGCCGCTCGATATCGGCAAAAGTCTGGGCAATTTTGGGTGCGGACAAATCCGTGTCCAGTTGACGGGCAATCTGGGCTGCGGAAAAAATGCCGCGCAAGGATTGCTCCTGGCTCCCTGGGGATCGATCCACCACCAGCGCGTGCTGCCGCCCGGATTGCTGGAGCGTGGCGACGATCTGTCCCACCATGGCTTTTTCCACATCGTCCATGCACAGCACTTCCAGCTGATCGTGATCCGTCATGATGTCGCGGACCTGGATATCCTTGTACACCCCGCCGCGTTGCTGAATGATTTTCATCGGTTTGGGGCCCTGCAGGTCAGTCGAGGTGATGATGCCGACAATATCCTCATTGTCATCCGTCACCAGCAGCATGCGCACGCCGCGCTGCTTCATGCGCTGACTGGCAATCTCGATACTGATTTCCGGGCGGATCGTCACCGCGGAAATTTTCTTCAGGTCCGTCATGACCACGGTCGCGGGGTCATCGAGGCTGACGGTTTCCGAATACACCTTTTCAATGCGGTGTAACGCGATACCTTTTTGCAGCTTGGTGGCTTTGATGGGGTTGTATTGTTTTTCGGACATGACCGGCTCCCGTCGCAACATGCATAAGTACGAAGCGTAGCATTGCCCGTTGCCTCGATTTATCCAAGTTTTTTATTGCCGGAAAAAACTTATAGGGGCTGCAAGCGCCCATCCACCAGATGAAACTGCCTGTCCATCGACCGTGCCAGAGCGTTGTCGTGGGTAACAATGACAAGACTGGTACCCAGTTCCGCTTGCAGGCCAAGCATCAGCTGAAAAACCGTCTCTGCGGTATGCCGGTCCAGATTGCCGGTTGGCTCGTCCGCCAGCACACAGGCAGGCTGAGTGACCAGGGCCCGGGCAATTGCGGTGCGCTGGCGTTCGCCTCCCGACAGTTCGCCGGGGCGATGTTCCAGGCGATGCCTCAACCCGACCTTTTCCAGGATGTCCGCCGCTTTTTCCAGTGCGGCGTCACGGGGCATGCGCCTCACCAGCAGCGGCATGACGACATTTTCGGCAGCGGTAAATTCGGGCAAAAGATGATGGAACTGGTAAACGAAGCCTAGCGCTTCATTACGCAGCGTGCAGCGCGCCTCCTCGGAAAGCCCGAACGGATCACGGCCCAGCAATTGCACACTGCCGCCCGAGGGTGCATCCAGTCCACCCAGTAGATGCAGCAGCGTGGACTTGCCGGAACCCGAGGCCCCAACGATGGCGACCGACTCCCCCTTGCGCACTTCAAGATCGACGCCCGTCAGCACCGGGACTTCGAGTTTTCCCTGGTAATAGCTTTTTTTCAGCCCCTGGCAAGCGAGGACCGGATGACTCATGACACGCTCTTTGATTCTTGCGTCATTACTCATAACGCAGGGATTCCGCCGGATTGAGCTTCGACGCGCGCCAGCTTGGGTACAGCGTAGCCAGCAAGGTCAGGGCAAACGACACCCCAGCGATGATGCCCACATCGCCCCAATCCAGCTTGGAAGGCAGCTCGCTGATGTAGTACACATCGGCCGGAAAGAGATCCATGCCCAGCGCGCTTTCGATGACGGGCACGATGGTCTCCAGATTGAGCGCAGCCAGGACGCCAAGGCTTACGCCAATCAGCGTGCCGAACACGCCGATGAATGCGCCCTGAATGATGAAGATTTTCATGATGCTGCCCGGCCGCGCGCCCAGCGTGCGCAGGATGGCAATGTCTGACTGCTTGTCGGTCACGGCCATCACCAGTGTCGAAACGATATTGAATGCCGCCACCGCCACGATCAGCATCAGGATCAGGAACATCATGCGCTTTTCGATCGCCACGGCACGGAAGAAATTGGCGTGGCTTTGCGTCCAGTCGGATACATAAAAACCCGGCAGCTTTTGCGCAAGTTCGCGGCTCACCCACGGCGCGCGAAACAGGTCGTCGATCTTGAGCCGCAGGCCGGATACCTCATCGCCGAGCCTTGCCAGCTTCTGCGCATCCTGCAAATGAATCAGCGCAAGCCCCGAGTCGTACTCGAACATGCCCGCCTGGAAAATGCCCTGCACCGTAAACTGCTTCATGCGTGGCAGAATGCCGGCTGGCGTGATATTGCCTTGCGGCGTGATCACCGTCACCTTGTCGCCGACACCGGCGCCCAGCGCGTTGGCCAATTCCGCGCCAAGGATGATGCCCCACTCGCCCGGCACGAGTCGATCGAGTTGCCCCACTTTCATGCTTATTGCCAAGTCCGTCACTTGCGCCTCGGTGTCTGGCAGTATGCCGCGCACCACTGCGCCGCGCACATTTTCGCCAAGGGCCAGCATGCCCTGATTCATGACGAAGGGAGCGCTGGCCACGACCTCAGGATTGCTTTTGACCAGACTGGCGGTTTCCTGCCAGTTGGCCAGGGTATTGGCACTCCCCGTTACCTCCACATGCGAAGCGACGCCGAGAATGCGGGTGCGCAGCTCTTCCTGAAAACCGTTCATCACCGACAGCACGATAATCAGCGCCGCCACGCCGAGCGCGATGCCGGCCATCGACACAATTGAAATGAACGAGATGAAATTGTTGCGGCGCTTGGCATGGGTGTAGCGCAGGCCGACCAGGAGCTCGTAAGGTTGCACGGGATATTTTTCTGGGTTATTTACCTTGCAGCCTGAAGCCATCATGCACCGAATCCGCCCATTTGATCAGCCAGTCGTCGCACCGACAGGCCTGATGGCGTTCGGTCATGAGCCTGGCAAAATCAAATAGCTGCCGCCCGTATTCCTCGGGTTGTTTCTCCCTCAACATCATGATCGCTTCAAGTTGATCGCATTCGCCATCCGTCAACAGCGCGGGACATTGCGGGTTGCGAGCCTCCGCCTGCAGGCTCATCACCAAAACGGACAAGGCAATAAACATTAACAGAGTGCGCATCTGACCAGGCTTCGACAGGGGCATTTCAAAACGCCGTAGCATATCAAATCATTCGCCAATCAGATGCAGTGCGATGTCACGATTCTGCGATGCGCGTCGATGCTCAAAGACATAAATGCCCTGCCATGTTCCAAGCGCCATCTCCCTGTTCACGACAGGTATGGAAAGGCTGGTCTGCGTGAGCGCCGATCGCACATGCGCGGGCATGTCATCAAGCCCTTCAAGCGTATGGTCAAAGAGCGGATCTCCTTCCGGCACCAGCCTGGAAAAAAATTTTTCGAGGTCGCTTTGCACGTCCGGGTCAGCATTCTCCTGGATAAGCAGACTCGCTGAAGTATGCTGGATCATCAGCGTCAGCAAGCCATTTTGTATACCCGAACTCGCCACCCAGTTGGCAACCGGGTGGCTGATCTAATACAGGCCCTTGCCACGCGTTTGAATCAAAGTCCTGTGAAAAAGCTGTCGCATTGGTGCATTTTAATCGCTACACTGAGGCGATGCTTCAACTTGTTGTACCCGGCCTATTCAACAGCATTCATGCATTGTCCGCTGCGAGGCAAAACTCATATCCTGCCCTGGCAATGCTGCTTGCGCGGGGGCGCCATCAGCCACTTGAAGACAAATGCGTCGAGGACCTGATCTGTCGCCAGTTCGGCATTTCCCGAGAAACCGACTGGCCAATCGCTGCCATTACCTGCGCCTTTGATGATGGGCGTCCAGGCAACGATTACTGGTTAAGAACGGATCCTGTCCATATTCATGTTCACCGCGACAAACTGATTCTGACGGATGATCTGACACTCACGACGGATGAGGCTCAGGCCTTCTGTGATGCTCTTGCCCGTCATTTTGGCGAAGTCCTCGCACCTCGCCCCCTGCAGCCCGATCGCTGGTATATCCGCGTGGCGGAAGATCCGCAAATACGCACTGCGCCCCTCTCCCAGGCCTTGGGGAAACATATCGACCCGCTGTTGCCGCAGGGTCCCGGCGCCATGCATTGGCGCAAGTTGATGAACGAAGCACAAATGTTGCTGTTTACGCATCCGCTTAATCAGGATCGGGAATCAAGGGGCCTCCCAACAGTCAACTCACTATGGCCATGGGGTGGCGGAACATTGCCGGCTGTCCCCGATACGCCAGGCAATATCGAATTTTATGGCCACGATTTCACTTACCGTGCGTTGGCCAAGTTTTCGGGGGTCGAGGTGCATTCATTGCCGGATGAATGGTCCGCACGAATGAAAAGCAATGCGCTTTGCCTGATCGATCAACTGAGCCGCCACTGGCAGCGAAATGATTTGACAGGATTGGAATCCGCATTGAGCAAACTGGATACGGGCTGGATTAAACACCTGATCCAGTCTAGTACAGCATTCCGTATTGACGACCCGTCCGAGAAAGTGAGCGTGCTCTGGCACGCGCTGGACAGATGGAAATTCTGGCGCAGACCAGAATTCGCCACGCAGCCGGAACCGAATTTCCGGCCTGCCATGGCTGAAACTCGCCCTGAAATTGACGAGTTCGGGAACAGGCCCTAGATCGACAGATCAGAACCGCGCGCTGCGGGTCGGATCAACACCTTTAAGGGATCGATCCCAGGTACAGGGACAAACATAGGCCCGATCCTCCATCAGCGCCATCATTTGCTGATCAAGTTGCTGAAGCGACTTGAGATCCCCGCGTTTTTCCAGGTCCTTGCGGGTTGCCAGCCAGTTTTTGCATTCCGTTTGCGTCAGCAGCATGGTGGAGTAACCATTGCGGCACATGTCTTCATCGGCTGCCTGTACCGTAGGATGAAACAAGGACAAGGATAAGAAAGCCAGTACCAGGATTTTAATAATCTGCATGTGTGCTCCTTAAAATAGCTAAAGCTAATGATAATTAAAGAGTACGAACACAAGTGCCACGATCGCACATGAGGACCTTAGCAACGGCCATACCAACCCACCACTTTAGTCGGGATTAGCTTACCCATTGAATATTAATGGAATATTACAGGACGACGGATTTCTGAAGCAAGCAAGATTGCACCTAAATCGGGCAGAAAAAAACATATGCACCTATTTCATGCATCTTAAACGGGTTCGGCCCACAGATCATGATCTGAAGCATCCGTAATGATTACATCCAGAAAATCACCGGAACTGAGG
>JACAED010000100.1 GCA_013389025.1 Hydrogenophilaceae bacterium | reverse complement strand
TTTCAAATCAATATCGCGCCGAGGTCTAACGGTTATTGATGCGAAACCCAGCGTGGTTTCCTGTCATGATGGTGAAGAAATGTGGGTTGAATGACTTTCTCAAGTACATTGGTTTCGGATCAATAAGAGGCTCCAAGTCTCGATTTCAGTATTTCGTTGACCTGTGCCGGGTTGGCCATGCCCTTGCTGGCTTTCATGACCTGCCCGATCAGCGCGTTGAAGGCCTTTTCCTTGCCGGCGCGGAATTCTTCAACTGACTTTTGATTCACCGCCAGTACCTCGTCGACGATTTTCTCGATTTCTCTGGTGTCGGAGACCTGCTTCAGGCCGCGCGTCTCGATGATGGCATCGACTTCGCCCTCGCCGTTCCAAAGCGCTTCAAACACCTGCTTGGCAAGCTTGCCGGACAGCGTGCCGTCCTGAATGCGGGTGATAAGACGAGCCAGTTGCGCGGACGATACCGGACTGTGCGTGATGCCGAGTCCGGCCTTGTTCAATGCACCTGACAACTCACCCATGATCCAGTTGGCAGCAAGCTTGCCCTGTCCGCATGCCTGCGCTGCCGCCTCGAAATAATCGGCAAGGGCGCGTGAGCTAGTCAGTATGCTGGCATCGTAAGCGGTCACGCCGTATTGGCCGACAAAGCGTGCCTGCATGGCTTCCGGCAACTCGGGCATGGCGGCGCGGATCGATTCTATCCAGTCTTCATCCAGGCAAACCGGCAGCAGATCGGGGTCGGGGAAGTAGCGGTAATCATGCGCGTCCTCCTTGCTGCGCATCATGCGGGTTTCGCCGGTGTCCGGGTCGAACAGCACGGTGGCCTGCTCGATGTGCCCGCCATCTTCCAGCGTCTCGATCTGCCAGCGCACTTCATAATCGATTGCCTGTTCCAGAAAGCGGAAGGAGTTGAGGTTCTTGATTTCGCGCCGGGTGCCGAATTCCTGCTGCCCCAGCGGGCGTACCGAGACGTTGGCGTCCACTCGGAAGCTGCCTTCCTGCATGTTGCCGTCGCAGATGCCGATCCAGGTGACGAGATTGTGCAGCGCCCGGGCATAGGCCACGGCTTCGGCACTGGAGCGCATGTCCGGTTCGGAAACGATTTCCAGCAGCGGCGTGCCCGCACGGTTGAGATCAATGCCGGTCATGCCATGGAAGTCTTCATGCAAGGACTTGCCCGCATCTTCTTCCATGTGCGCGCGCGTGATGCGGATGATTTTTTCCGTGCCGTCGACATTGATTTTCAGCGAGCCGGACTCGACGATGGGTTTGGTCAGCTGACTGATCTGGTAGCCCTTGGGCAGATCGGGATAGAAATAATTCTTGCGGTCGAACACGTTGACGCGGTTGATGGTTGCCCCAATGGCCAGGCCGAATTTGATCGCACGCTCGACTGCGCCCTTGTTCAGCACCGGCAGCACGCCGGGCAAGGCGATGTCCACCGCGCTCGCCTGGGTATTGGGCGCGGCGCCAAACGCCGTGCTGCTGCCGGAAAAGATTTTCGAGTGCGTGGTGAGCTGGGTGTGTACCTCCAGCCCGATGACGACTTCCCATTTCATTGCTTACAACCTTTCACCACAGAGACACAGAGGCACAGAGAAAACCCACAGAAAATTCTCTGTGTTCTCTGTGCCTCTGTGGTTGATTCGATGTTCATAGACCGGTCGGCCGCCGCAAATGCCAATCAGATTGCAGTTGATATTGATGCGCCACGTTCAGCAGTCTGGCCTCGGAGAACAGGTTGCCGATAAGCTGCAATCCAATGGGCCGGCCACTGGCCGAGAATCCGCAGGGGATGGACATGCCGGGCAGGCCAGCCAGATTGACCGCAATGGTATAGATGTCGGACAGGTACATGGCAACCGGGTCGCTGGCCTTCTCGCCGCTATTGAAAGCGGGAGTTGGCGCGGTGGGACCGAGAATGACGTCACATTGTTTGAAGGCGGCGGCAAAGTCAGCAGCGATCAGGCGGCGGATTTTCTGTGCCTGTAAGTAATAGGCATCGTAATAGCCATGCGAGAGCACATAGGTGCCAATCATGATGCGGCGCTTGACCTCGGCGCCAAAGCCTTCGGCACGGGTTTTTTCGTACATGTCGAGCAGATCGCGGTACTCTGCCGTGCGATAGCCATAGCGCACGCCATCGAAACGCGAAAGGTTGGAAGAGGCCTCCGCCGGTGCCAGCACGTAATACACTGGCACGGACAGCCCCATGTTGGGCAAAGATACCTCGACCGTTTGCGCACCGAGTTTCCTGTATTCGGCGATGGCTCCGTCAATCTTCTGCGCGACTTCGGCAGACAGTCCTTCGGCGAAAAACTCTTTCGGCAGGCCGATTTTCAATCCACTTAAGGGTTTATCCAGATCGCGGGCGTAGTCTTCTTGTTCGCGCTCCAGGCTGGTGGAATCGCGCTCGTCAAACCCGGCCATCACGTTCATCAGCAATGCGCAATCCTCGGCAGATGGCGCCATGGGGCCGGCCTGATCGAGCGAGGAAGCGAAGGCGATCATGCCGTAACGCGAGCAGATGCCATAGGTTGGCTTGAGGCCGGAAATGCCACACAACGAGGCAGGCTGGCGGATGGAACCGCCAGTATCGGTGCCGGTGGCCGCGGGCGCCAGCCTTGCGGCCACCGCTGCGGCCGAGCCGCCGGAGGAACCGCCGGGTACGGCGTTTTCATCCCAGGGGTTTTTGACGGCGCCAAAAAAGCTGGTCTCGTTGCTTGACCCCATGGCGAATTCGTCCATGTTGGTCTTGCCCAGACTGACCATGCCGGCCTGCTTGAATTTGCCGATGATGCTGGCATCGTAGGGCGCCACGAAATTGGACAGCATCTTCGAGCCGCAGGTGGTGCGCCAGCCATCCGTACAGAAAATATCCTTGTGCGCGATGGGGATGCCCAGCATGGCGCCGGTTTCTCCTGCCGCGCGGCGGGCGTCGGCAGATCGGGCTTCGGCCAGTGTTTTTTCGCGGTCGACCGTGATGAAGGCATTGAGCCGTGCGTTATGTGTGGCGATACGCCCCAGATACAGGCTGGCGAGTTCTACAGAGGAAATCTGTTTTGCGGCCAGCGCGGCGGACAATTGCTTTAGAGAGTCATTGATCATGCTTGTATTCTTGACGGAAACGACAACAAAACGGGGTATTTCGATTCACATTTCACGTTTCACTCAATTACCTTTGGCACCAGATAAAGACCATTTTCAACGGCGGGCGCAATTGTCTGGAACTTGTTTCGCTGATCAGACTCCGTGACGGTGTCTTCACGCATGCGTTGTTGAACATCCAATGCGTGCGACATGGGTACGATGCCCTGGGTATCGACAGCCTGCATCTGTTCGATCAGGTTGAAGATGCTGTTCAACTGGATGCGGGCTTTTTCGGCTTCTTCGTGGCTAACGCGCAAGCGGGCCAATCGGGCAATGTGAAGAACATCCTGTGGGGATAGTGGCATAGGATCAGGACTTTGGCGTATCGATAAAACAACGGCTTAGAGTATCATAACGGGATGGTTTTTCTTATCCTTGCAATGTCGGCGTCGGCGGCTTCAGTCCCTGCACTGGCGGCATGGAAACGGAATGCAAGGGCGCATTGGGCGCCATCGGTTTTAAATTATTGCGCCACGGGCGCTGTGAGAGACGCATGTTCGGTTTTTTGACTCAATATTTATCAACGGATCTGGCCATCGACCTGGGTACCGCCAATACCCTGATTTTCGTGCGTGGCAAGGGTATCGTGCTGGATGAGCCCTCCGTGGTGGCAATTCGCACCGATCCCAGTGCGGGCGGCAAGAAAACCATCCAGGCAGTCGGTCTCGAAGCCAAGCAGATGCTTGGACGCACGCCGGGTACCATGAACGCCATCCGGCCGATGAAGGATGGCGTGATTGCCGACTTCACCGTGACCGAGCAGATGCTCAAATATTTCATCAAGAAGGTTCACGATTCAAAGCTGTTTCAGCCCAGCCCGCGCATCATCATTTGCGTACCCTACGGATCGACCCAGGTTGAGCGCCGCGCCATCCGTGAATCGGCACTGGGCGCGGGTGCCCGGCAGGTATACCTGATCGAGGAGCCGATGGCGGCGGCGATCGGATCGGGGTTGCCGGTTTCGGAAGCCACCGGCTCGATGGTTGTCGATATTGGTGGCGGCACCACGGAAGTGGGCGTGATTTCCCTGGGCGGGATTGTCTACGCAAACTCGGTGCGGGTGGGTGGTGACAAGTTCGACGAGGCCATCATCAGTTACATTCGCCGCAATTACGGCATGCTGATTGGTGAAGCCACGGCCGAGCAAATCAAGAAGCAGATGGGTTCGGCGTTCCCCGGCGCGGAAGTTCGAGAGATGGAAGTGAAGGGCCGCAGCCTGGCCGAGGGCATTCCCCGCAGCTTCACGGTATCCAGCAACGAGATACTTGAGGCGCTGACCGATCCGCTCAACAACATCGTCAGCGCGGTCAAGCAGGCGCTGGAACAAACTCCTCCCGAACTTGGCGCGGACATCGCCGAAAAGGGCATGGTGCTGACGGGTGGCGGCGCGTTGTTGAGAGATCTAGATCGGCTTCTGATGGAAGAAACCGGCCTTCCGGTGATTGTCGCCGACGATCCCCTGACCTGCGTTGTGCGCGGTTCCGGAAGAGCGCTGGAAGAATTCGACAAGCACATGACGGTGTTTACAAACGAATAGTGGCCACCGTTTCAAAGCAACTGGAGCAAGCTTAAGTGGCAGCACCCGGTCAGCCCATGTTCATGAGGCGGCCGGGGCCGGTGACTCAACTGGCCTTGTGGACCGTTCTTTCATTGATTCTCATCGTGGCCGATACCCGCATGCATTCGCTCGAATGGCTGCGATCGGGCGTTGCAACGATATTGTTTCCCGTGCAAAGGCTGTTGCAGTTGCCATTCGAGTTTGGCGGCGAGGTCGCGGACTTTTTCACGCGGCATCATCTGCTGCTCGATGAAAACCGATTGTTGAGGCTGAACAGCCGGCGAGAAGGCGCGCTTCTGGCAAGACTGCATGCTTTGCAATCCGAGAATGGCGAATTGCGAAGACTGGCCGGTTTGCGTGCGCCAACAGCTTATCAGCCCGAGCCCGCGGAAGTGCTGAGCGCACCGCGCGATCCGTTTTCACGCCGGATTATTCTTGACAAGGGGATCAATGCGGGCTGGCAGCCGGGCTGGCCGGTTGTGGATGACCGGGGATTGATTGGCCAGATCACTCGTGTTCATCCCTTCAGCAGCGAGGTGACGCTGGTGACGGATCGGGATCAGGCCGTCCCCGTTCAAATCCGGCGCACCGGGCAGCGGGTTCTGGTATTCGGTGGCGGGGATGCGATGGAAGTTCGCTATTTGCCGACTCATACCGACATCCGGCCTGGCGATGTATTGGAGACTTCCGGCATTGATCGACTCTACCCGGCTGGCCTGACGGTGGCCAGAGTCGTCAGAGTGGCGCGGCCAACGGACAATCCCTATGCACGGATTGGTTGCCAACCCGTTGCGGGCGTGGATAAAAGCCGTGTGCTGATGGTGCTGAAGCCCAAGCCCAATCCTGAGACGGAAAGACCATGAGAAGCTACGCGGAGTCCAGACAGGCATTCGATCCGTCGACTGGATGGCGCATCATGGTGCTTAGCCTTGCGGTGGCGTTCATTCTCAAACAGCTGCACTGGCATGGCGTCGGACTGATGATCCGGCCGGATTTTGTACTGGTGGGGCTGCTCTTCTGGGCTCAACGGCGACATCAGGGTCTGGGTCTTGGCCTGGCTTTCCTGCTTGGCATTCTTGCGGATGTTCAGGACGGCGCGGTGTTGGGCCAGCATTCCCTGGCATATTGCGTGGGGATTTTTCTTGTGCTTTTCTTCAAGCGAAGACTGGCTATGTTTACCTTGCCGCAACAGGCGTTGCAGATATTTCCCTTGCTGTTGCTGGCCGAGGTGATTGCATTGATGGCTGGCTGGATGACTACGCGCACGCCTCAGGGTGGATGGGTTTTTCTATCTGCGTTTACCGGAACGCTTCTGTGGTGGGTCATGGCTGCGGTCTGGAAGATGCCGGCTGCCCGGACCGGTGAGGAATAGTCAGGCAATCTGTCGAATGGCCTCACCTGTCATCAAGAATCTTCAGATCGAGCTGGCGCAATACCTGCTGAGGCTGAAGGTCGGCGCGGGATTCGTGCTGGTTCTGGGCTTGATCCTGATTGCGCGCCTTGTCTACCTACAGGTCATCAAACATGAGCATTACCAGGCCTTGGCGGAAAGCAACCGGATTGCACTGGTACCTGCGATTCCCAATCGTGGCCTGATTTATGACCGAAACGGCAGGATACTGGCGGACAATTTTTCTGCATACACGCTTGAAATAACCGTCTCCAGGGCCGGGGATCTGGATGCGCTGCTCAGCAATATTTCAGCACTCATCGAAATTACCCCGCGGCATCTGCGTCGATTCAGGCGATTGCTCGAAGAATCCCACGAATTTGAAACCGTTCCGCTCAAAAGCAAGCTCACGGATGATGAGGTTGCCATCCTTGCCGCCAACCGTTATCGCTTGCCCGGAGTGGAAGTCAAGGCACGATTGTTCCGAAACTATCCTGCAGGAGAAGGGCTGTCGCATGTGGTGGGATACATCGGACGGATCAACGATGCGGATCTCAAGCTGTTGAAGGAAGAGGGCCGGGCAACCAACTACAAGGGCAGTACACACATAGGCAAGGTGGGTGTCGAGCATTTTTACGAAAACCAGCTGCACGGCCGAACCGGTTTTGATCAGATGGAGACCGACGCAGCCGGACGCGCGGTCAGAGTGCTGTCCCATGTGTCTCCCGTGGCGGGCAATGACCTGACCCTGCACCTTGATCTTGAATTGCAGCGCGTGGCGGAGCATGCATTCGGCGACTATCGCGGTGGCCTGGTTGCGATCGATCCCAACACCGGCGGTGTTCTGGCCATGGTTAGCAAGCCCGGATTCGATCCCAATCTGTTCGTGGACGGCATCGATCCGGCCACCTGGAAGGAACTGAATGAATCGCCGGACACGCCCATGGTCAACCGGCCATTGCGCGGCATCTACCCTCCCGGATCGACAATCAAGCCGTTCATGGCGCTTGCTGCGCTGGAACTCGGTCTGCGCAAGCCGCATGATGCCATTGCCGACCCCGGTTTCTATTCGCTGCCCAACAGTCGCCATCGCTACAGGGACTGGAAGGCAGGCGGTCATGGCATCGTGGATCTGCACAAATCCATTGTGGAGTCGTGTGATACGTACTATTACCGTCTGGCGGTGGACATGGGCATCGAACGCATGCACGGCTTTCTGTCCAGGTTCGGGTTTGGCATGAAGTCCGGTCTCGACATGCAGGGAGAGTCTTCCGGCTTGCTGCCTTCCAGGGAATGGAAACTGAAACGCTGGAACAAACCCTGGTATGCGGGCGAAACGGTGATCGCGGGAATCGGGCAGGGTTATCATCTTGCCACCCCTTTGCAGCTTGCCGCCGCCACGGCAACGCTTGCGAATGGCGGAACGTTCTACCGGCCGCATCTCGTTAAATCCATCCGCGATGGTGCAACAAGAGCGGAGTCCTCCATGCCTCCAGAAGTGGTGTTCAGGAATGCATTCAAGCCTGAAAACATGCAGTATGTGCGTCACGCCATGATGGATGTCATGCGGCCAGGCGGCACTGCTTCTGGTGCGGGCACAGGTGCGGTATATGCAATTGCCGGCAAGACCGGCACGGCACAGGTGGTTGGCATCAAGCAGGGTGCAAAATATGATGAAAGGCGCATCCATGAGCGCCATCGCGATCATGCCTTGTTCGTTGCCTTCGCGCCTGCCGAGGCGCCAAGGATTGCTTTGGCCGTGCTGGTGGAGAATGGCGGCCACGGCGGTTCGACTGCCGCGCCCATCGCACGCGCAGTATTCGATTATTTTTTGCTGGGTAAAAAACCAGCTGGGATTGCTTCGCTGGAGGAAAATGAATCAGCCGGTGATTAAGCGGATTGCGACGCGGCTGGTGCGTCATGTGGATGGCTGGTTGCTGGCCCTGCTGATTGCGCTGCTGACGGTCAGCACAGCTGTCGTGTTCAGCGCTTCCGGTCAGAGCGCCGCACGCATGTTTGGCCATTTGACCAATATTGCGCTGGCTGCCGTTGTGCTGATCTCGGTCGCCAACATTCCGCCGCACATTCTTGCCAAGGCAGGTCCGCCGCTTTATGCATTGGGGGTGGTGCTGCTGCTTGGTGTGGCCTTGTTTGGCGAAATCCGCAATGGCGCTCGCCGCTGGCTGCCGCTTGGCATTGTCAGCATCCAGCCATCCGAGCTGATGAAGATCGCGCTGCCGCTCATGCTGGCGTGGTTTTTCCAGCAGCGTGAAGCCAGTCTCAAGCTTCGCGAGTATGGCCTCGCCGCACTGATTATTTTAATTCCCCTTCTGCTTGTGCTGAGGCAACCCGATCTGGGAACCGCATTGCTGATCGGCGCCTCGGGTTTTTACGTGCTTTTCTTCGCCGGATTGTCCTGGCGGATCATCGCGGGTCTGGGTGTGGTGGGCGCGCTCTCGCTGCCACTGGCCTGGAGCCTGATGCATGATTATCAGCGACAACGCGTGATGACCCTGCTCGATCCCAGTGCAGACCCTCTGGGAGCGGGCTACCATATCATCCAGTCCACGATTGCCATTGGATCGGGAGGCTCATTTGGCAAGGGATGGCTTAGCGGTACCCAGAATCAACTGGACTTCGTGCCGGAACGCACCACGGATTTCATATTTGCGGTATACAGCGAGGAATTCGGATTGCTGGGCAATGTCGTGTTGATGCTGCTCTACATCGCTGTTGTTGCCAGGGGCCTGAAAATTGCCGAGCATGCGCCTTCGATGTTCGCAAGGTTGATGGCCGGCGTCATCAGCCTGAACTTTTTCACTTATGTTTTCGTCAACATGGGCATGGTTTCAGGGATACTTCCGGTGGTGGGCGTGCCCTTGCCTTTCATGAGTTACGGCGGTACCGCACTGGTGACGCTGATGATCGGATTTGGCATTCTGATGAGTCTGGCCACGCACCGCAAACTGCTCAAGACATGAACCGGCTTTCAATACTCATTTTTTTTGCAGTGCTGGCATTGGGTGCGTGCACCAGCACACCTCCGGGCACTCAGGTCCCTGCAACTGCATCATCATCCGCGCCTTCGAGCGCAAGGGGTGGTGGCTATTACCTTGACGATGGACCAGGTGACGATATCCCGTCGAATCTGCATGCCATTCCGGACGCTGTTCCACGCATCGAACCCTTGCATCGCTTTGCCAACCGCCAGTATGTTGCCCTGGGCCAGAGCTATATGCCCGATACCTCACTCAGACCTTATCGTGAAGAGGGAATGGCGTCCTGGTATGGGCGGCGATTCCATGGCAAGAAGACGGCATCCGGCGAGCTGTACGACATGTATGCCATGACAGGCGCGCATCGAACATTGCCCATCCCAAGTTATGCGCGTGTGACATCACTGGAGAACGGAAAATCGGTGGTGGTCCGCATCAATGATCGCGGCCCTTTTCACAAGGGCAGGGTCATCGATCTTTCCTTCACCGCAGCCTACAAGCTGGGTTACGTGAGCAAGGGAAGCGGCCAGGTTGTTGTAGAAAGCATCGATCCGTCAAGCTTCGATATCCAGGGCATGCCCCTGAAACCGGGCCATTATGTGCAGCTAGGCGCTTTTGGCAAACTGAAGAACGCCGAGAAACTGCTCGAACGGGCGCGCGAATCTCTTGGGTTGCCTGTCGAACAGACTCACGTCGCGCTGGTGGACAGCCTTCATCGCGTGAATCTGGGGCCATTCCAGAACGAGGATGAAGCGCTCGTCTGGGCGGACAGGACCCGATCTTCCCTGGGTATTGAAGCAATCACCATCGTTC
Source organism: Hydrogenophilaceae bacterium (assembly GCA_013389025.1). Classification (GTDB taxonomy): domain Bacteria; phylum Pseudomonadota; class Gammaproteobacteria; order Burkholderiales; family Thiobacillaceae; genus UBA6918. The sequence goes on along the minus strand of JACAED010000100.1, from coordinate 38,863 downwards.
GTTAAGCATGAAGAAAATCATTGCGCTTTTCGCTTCCCTGCTGGCCATGGCATCTGTCCACGCCAACCCGGGTTTGCCCCCGCCGCCCCCCCGCATCGAAGCAAAGGCCTGGCTGCTGCTGGATGTTTCAAGCGGACAGGTACTGGCCGGCCAGAACGAAAACCGCCGCCTTGCCCCGGCTTCGCTGACCAAACTCATGGTGGCTTATCTGGTCTTCGATGCGCTCAAGAATGGAAAAATTGACCTGGACCAGCGCTATCCCGTTTCCGATCAGGCATCGAAAGTTGAAGGCTCGCGCATGTTTGCCCGCTCGGGCCAGTCCATCAGGGTGGATGATTTGATCAGCGCATTGATTATCCAGTCGGCGAATGATGCGGCGTTGACGCTGGCAGAGGCTCTGGCGGGTAGCGAGGAAGCATTTGTCGGCAGGATGAATGAACAGGCCCGCAGGCTGGGGCTGGCCAATACCCGGTTCAGAAATGCAACGGGATTTTCTCATCCGGAGCATCTGAGCACGGCACAGGACATGACCAGACTGGCCCGTCTGCTGATCGATCATTTTCCGGAAGCCTATCAGCGGTATTTTTCCCGCCGCGAGTTCAGTTTCAATGGCCTCGTGCAGCAAAACAGGAATCGGCTGTTGTGGATGGACCCGGAGGTCGATGGCGTCAAGACCGGGCATACCCAGGAAGCGGGATATTGTTTGATTGCGAGTGCCGAGCGTGGAAAACGGCGTCTCATCTCGACCGTGATGGGAGCCCGATCGGATGCCGACCGCGCCATGTATGCTCAGAAGCTTTTGAATTACGGCTTCATGGAAACTGACTCGGTCAGGTTCTACAGGGCGGGGCAGGCGGTGGCCACCCTGCCGGTTTACAAGGGTAGCCAAAGCGAATTGAAAATTGGGTTCCTCAACGATTTCTCGCTGACGGTACACAAGGGTGCGGCGAACCGGCTCAGGGCGCAAATCATTACCCGTCAGCCGTTCATCGCGCCGGTAAGCAAGGGACAGACCATGGGAACGCTGCGCATGACCCTGGATGGCAAAGTGGTCGGCGACTTCCCGTTGCGGGCACTGGAAAATGTTTCAATAGCTGGCTGGTTTGGACGCCTCTGGGACGGCGTGCGGCTGCTGTGGAAATGAGCGGTCGGACCGTTTACCTCAACGGCATGCTGCTGCCTCAGGAAGAAGCCACGGTTTCAATTCTCGATCGCGGATTCATGCTGGGCGACGGGGTGTATGAACTGATCCCCGTTTTCCATCGCAAACCCTTTCGGCTTGACGAACATTTGCGGCGCATGCAACACAGCCTGGATGGCATACGTCTGGCCAATCCCATGCAGGATTCAGCGTGGCGCCAGGTCATCACTCAAGTGGTCGAGTTGCATGAATCTGACAACCAGTCGGTCTATTTGCAGGTGACGCGTGGCGCCGCGCCACGCGATCATGCTTTTCCCAGGGACACGTCGCCTACCGTGCTGGTGATGAGCAATCCATTGAGTTATCCCGATCCTGCCCAGATCGAGAAAGGAATATGCGCGATTTCGTCGCCGGATTTGCGCTGGGGCCGATGTGACCTGAAAACCATCGGCCTGCTGCCGAATGTGCTGGCCAGGCAGAAAGCGGTTGAGGCGGGATGCGTCGAATGCATCCTGTTTCGTGATGGCATACTCACCGAAGGTGCTGCTTCGAACATATTCGTGGTCAGAAATGGCGTCTTACTGGCACCGGTGAAGGATCACCGGATGCTGCCCGGCATTACGTATGATCTGGTATTGGAACTCGCGCGGGCGAATGACATTCGGACGGAAGTTCGGGACATTGCCGAAGGCGAAGTGCGTAGCGCGGACGAAGTGTGGCTCACATCATCCAGCAGGGAGGTGCAGGCCATCGTTGAACTGGATGGCCTGCCCGTGGGAACCGGCGCGCCGGGAGCACTTTACCGGCGCATGTATGCGCTATATCAGAACTTCAAGCAGACGCTTACTGGTCTGTCTTGAAGGTATTTCCCACCAGCTCGGCAACACTGGCCTGTGGTGCATGACATTGGGTGCAAACATGGCGCCCGTTGTTCCTGACCAGTTTGCCCTCGATCGTATCGTAGTGGCTTTCCGGCATGGAGGTTGGGATCCCCTTGGTTTTCTTGCCAATCAGGCTGGGCTTGTCATGGCAGGTCACGCACATGTTCTTATTGGTCGTGATGGGCACGAACGCATCGATCTTGTGAGGAACCTGTGGCGGGGCGCTGTTCCATGCACGGGGCAAGGCGGTGGCGGCTGAAGGCTCGGTTTTCGGGTAGTCAAAAACGCTGGGGCTGGGATCTTCGAACACGCTGGTCTTGGAAAGCCCCATCTCGTTGTCTGCCACAGGTCTTGATGCGGCACATGCGGCAACGATTACCGCGGTGATTCCGATAAGTAAGGCGCTGTTTTTCATGCTGGTCTCCTAGCCTGTTGTGATGCGTTGAGGTTGTGCTGTTTGATCAGGGGTTTTAAATCGAAACTGAGACTGTCTTCCGGGCAAATCGTGATACAACGTCCGCAATTGGTGCAATCGCCGGATGTCACCATGCCCTTGTCGGCGGCCTGCTTGAAATTGAGAACGTGGGGCTCAGGGCAGACTCGCACACATTCCACGCAGCGGGTGCAGGTGCTATCGTCAAAACGTACACGCAATTGCGTCGCACACCCCGCCAGGCAGTAAAAGGCACCCAGCGGACACAGGTGGCCGCACCATCCATGCTTCACGACCAGCAGGTCGAACAGAAAAATTCCCAGGATCGCCGTAAGCCCCAGTCCAGCCCCGAAAACCACTTCTCGGTGCAGCATGGAAATCGGACTCACCCACTCGAAAGCGGCCACGCCCAGCAGTGCGGACAGGGCCAGCGAAAGGATCAATGCCCACATTCGGACGCTGCGGGAGAGGTTGCAGAAATCCGGTACACGCAACTTGGCACGCAGCCAGGCGGCCGCGTCGGTGATCAGGTTGACCGGGCACACCCAGCCGCAAAATGACCGGCCGCCAATCAGGGCATAGAATCCGAGAATGATGGCTGCGCCAATCAGCACTTCCTTGTCCAGCACATGCAGGGTCAGCAGTTGCTGCAGGACGGCAAAAGGATCGGCCATGGGGATCACACCCATGAATTCAGAGGCTGAAAGATTGCCGCTGAGCAAGGGCCGTCCTGCCACTTCCCAGCCATACCGGGCCGTGCCGAAGAACATCGCCAGAATGCCAAATTGGGTGAGGCGGCGCAGAATCAGGTAGCGCCAGTTCCAGAGCTTTCCGGTAATCGTCGCGGGCGGCGTGTACAGGCGAACCACCCGGCCGGGTTTGGTATCCCCGGCTTGAGTGTTGTCTAAGGGCTGTGCCTGGGCGTGCATCAGAAATCAATTCCCTGATTCAGAGTATCCATGCCCGGCGCCTTCTTCGGCGCAACAGCCTGGTCGGCAGGCTCTGTGGGGGTCGGGGCGGCGCCAAAATCCTGGGTAATCTGGTCTTCGCGTTTCCAGCCCAGACGGTAGTGTTCGCCAATCTTGCCTTGTACAAGTTTTGGATTCACTACCCGGATGGCAGCCTCCTGAGTAGGACAGGCCTGTTCGCAAAGCCCGCAGCCCGTGCAGTGCTCGGCGTGGACCAGCGGAACAAACATCGCATGCTTGCTGATCTGCCGCGGATGGGTTTCCACGGTAATGGCCTTGCCCTTGACCGGACAGACGCGATAACAGACTTCGCACCGCAACCCCAGCCAGGACAGGCAGTTTTCCTCGTCAATGACTGCCAGCCCCATGCGCGCCTTGTTGATGTCCTTGAGTGATTTGGCCAGGGCGCCGGTGGGGCAGGGCGGCACGCAGGGAATGTCCTGACACATGTAGCAGGGTACCTTGCGCGGCTCGAAGTAGGGTGTGCCGATCGGCATGTTGCTGCCTGCCGTGGCCATCTTCAGGGTGTCGTAGGGACAGGCATTGGCACACTGTCCACACTTGATGCATTGCGCGGCGAAATCATTCTCAGGCAAGGCGCCCGGCGGGCGAAGCGCGAGTACAGCGGCCGAGGCCTCCTGACGTACGAGGTGAGACCAGATGAAGCCGCCACAGGCTGCAAGTGCCGCACCCTGGGCGGTCTTGAGCAGGAACTCGCGCCGTCTGGCTTCCATGATCAGAATGCTATTGCCCTAATCCCTAACTCCTAGTCCCTAGGCTTTGTACACTTTGACTGCGCACTTCTTGTAGTCGCTCTCTTTCGAGATCGGGCAGGTGGTGTCCAGCGTGACGCGGTTGATCAACACGCCTTCATCAAAGAACGGTACATAGACATACCCCTTGACCATCTTGTTACGTCCACCTGTCTCCACGCGGACCTTGACCTTGCCACGGCGCGACTCCACCCACACCAGATCATTGCGTTGCAAGCCGCGTTTTTGCGCGTCGCCAGGATGCATCCACATCACAGCCGCCGGGACGGCACGGTGGAGTTCCGGCACACGGCGGGTCATGGTGCCGGAATGCCAGTGTTCCAGCACGCGCCCGGTGCACAGCCACAGGTCATAGTTGGCATCGGGCTGCTCGGCAGGCGCGGCGTAGGGCCGGTAGAAAATCTTCGCCTTGCCGGCCAGCGGCACAGGCTTGGGATCGGTGATGCCATCGAGATTTCCGGTTGGGATGGCCTTGAACAGGTCGCCATAGAATTCGAAGCCGGCCCCCTTCTTCACATAGGGGTCATACTGCTCGTTGAAGCGCCATGCGACTTCCTTGCCATCGACGACCGGCCATTTCATGCCGCGAATGTTGTCGCCGTGGTAGACATCAAAATCGGCCAGATCCTTGCCCTTGCCGCGGCCAAACTGCACATATTCCTGCCACAGCGCCTTCTCGGGGAACCAGCCGTCGCCCAGCAGCGTGGCAACATGGTTGTCGTGGCCTTTGGCCACGGGGTCAGGCCATTTGACTTTGAGGTTGGCAGGTGTGGCAAACAATACCTTGTACAGACTGTCTTCGGGCGAGTATCCCATTTTTACTGCTTCGTCCAGCACGCTGGGCAGTTTGTTGTCTTCGTAGCCTTCAGCCTTGAGGCCGGGCACATTCTGTGTGCCCCAGAAGTCCTTCACCTTGAAGCGCTTGGCGAACTCCAGGGTTTGCCAGATGTCCGCGCGTGCCTGTCCGGGTGGCGGTACCTGTTGGCGCCATTGCTGGGTGCGGCGCTTGGCATTGCCGAATCCGCCCCATTTTTCGAAGATCATGGCCGAGGGCAGTATCAGGTCGGCGATCTTGGCAGAAACACCGGGATAGGCTTCCGAGACGACGATGAAATTGTCATTCTCGCGCGCAGCCTTCAGCCAGTGGTTGGTATTAGGATGGGTATGCCAGGGGTTGTTGACCTGCACCCAGGCCCATTTCACCGAGCCATCTTCGAGATCGCGCAGGATCTTGGCGTAGAACGAACCGATCTTGGGATTGATGGTTTTTGCAGGAAGCTTCCACTTGGCTTCCGCATTTGCACGATGCTTGGGATTGGGGATCAGTGTATCGGCGGGCAGGCGATGGCAGAAGGTGCCGACCTCGCGCGCCGTGCCACAGGCCGATGGCTGACCGGTCAGCGAGAAGGCACCGTTGCCGGGCTGTGACTGCTTGCCCAGCAGCAGATGATTCATGTAGCACTGCTCGTTGACCCAGGTGCCGCGCTGGTGTTGGTTGAAACCCATGGTCCAGAACGACACGACTTTCCGGTCTTTCTCGATGTAGTAATCAACCAGCTGCTGAAGCTTGCCCTTGAAACTTTCCAGGGACTCGTCCGGATCACCCTTGGCCAGTTCGGCGACGAAATCGAGAGTGTAGGGCTCGACGGCCTTCTTGAAGTCGTCAAAGCTGATCATCCAGTGCTTGGCCGGGTCGGCGGTGTTTTTCTGCTCGACCACTTCACCCTCTGCCCTGCGCTGGGCAACAGCCTCGTATTTGTCGAGCTTGACCTTGAGTTCCTTGGCCTGAGTGTCCTTTTCGGCGGGGAAGGCATACTTGTCGGTATTGCGCATGCCGTAGCCGATGTCGTAAGGCCCGGTAGCGAATACGCAGTGTTTCTCGACGAACTCCTTGTTCACTGCATCACGGGCGATGATTTCGCGCGCAATGTAGTTCTGGATGGCCAGATCAGTATTAGGTTTGAACAGAATTTCCAGGTCAGCCAGATCCGAACTCATGTTGCGGAAGGTGGACAGATTGACGATGCGCACATTCTTGTTCGACAGCCGACGGTCGGAAATGCGCGACCACAGGATCGGATGCATTTCCGCCATGTTGGCGCCCCAAAGGATCATGGTGTCGGTATATTCGATGTCGTCGTAGTTACCGGCAGGCTCATCGGCGCCGAACACGCTATAGAACGCTGCCACAGCCGAGGCCATGCAGTTGCGGGCATTGGGGTCGATGTTGTTGGAGCGGAAGCCGGCCTTGAACAGCTTGTTCATGGCGTAGCCTTCGTGAATGGTCCATTGTCCAGAACCGAAGCAGGCCACCCCGGACGGGCCTTTTTCTGCATAGGCCTTGCGGAACTGTTTTTCCATTTCGTCAAACGCCTGTTCCCACGTGACCGGGACGAATTTGCCCTTCTTGTCGAATTTGCCGTCCGTCATTCTCATCAGGGGTTGTGTCAGGCGATCCTGGCCATACATGATCTTGCCGTTGAAGTAACCCTTGATGCAGTTGAGGCCCTTGTTGACGGGCGCCTTCGGGTCGCCCTTGGTGGCGACGATGCGACCGTCCTTGGTGGCGCACATGATGCCGCAGCCCGTGCCGCAGAAGCGGCATACGGCCTTGTCCCATTTCCAGCCTTTTTCCAGCTCGCTGGCGGCGGCTTCGGCGAGTTGGGACAGCGACATGCCCATGGTGGAAGCCGTGGATGCGGCTACGGCGGATTTCAGGAATTAACGGCGTGAAAGATGCATGATGTCCTCCTAGGGTGAAATGTATCTAGTTGTCCTGCAGGGCTTCGGGCACGGTGCCCAGGCCTTGCAGTTTGTCGAGTTCTTCGGGGATATGGGTGAGGATTTCCTGGTCATCCTCGAAATAGTGGTAAACCATTTCCGCGGCCGCTACGCCTGGCAGGGCCTTGATGGTCTGCAGCATGTCGGTTTCGGCCTTGATGCTCTCTGCTTCCAGAACGGCCACGATTCGGCCGGTTTCCGGTTCTTGCTGGAATACCTCAACGCCCTCCAGTGAATTGAGCGCAATACTGACGTCAGGAATGTTTTGCGGCCTGGCCATGACCAGGATGCCTGAATAGTTCATCGCTTTCCCCTCCGATTCAGATTGAACATCCTGCCCCCGTTTGCAAAAAAAAACCTTGATGAGAATCAAGTTTTTCGTTGCATTCATTTTGTTGCTCGTCAAGAATTAAAAAAAGGAGTAAACAATCATGATGGCAAAACGTACAAATAATATGGCGGACGTGCTTTCGTCCGTGCCGTTGTTTCGCAAGGTTGAACGTGCAGAAGTAGTAGCCTTGGCCGAACAGGTCAGGGAATTGCAAGTAGAGCGCGGTGAAATTCTTTTCCAGAGAGGTGACCGGCCACATGGATTTTATGTATTGCTGGAAGGGAGGATTACGCTGGCTTTCCCGTCCGAACAAGGTGCTGAACGGATACTTGAAGTCATCAAGCCGGGCGAGACTTTTGGCGAAGCGCTGATGTTTCTGGGGCACCCTTATCCGGTTTTTTCGCAAGCCAGCGTGGACAGCAGATTGCTTGATATTCCTGAACAGGCCATCAACAACCTGCTGGACAGGGATACACAGCTGGCCAAGAAGATGCTGGCGGGGATCAGCATTCGTCTGCATGAACTGGTGAGTAATCTTGAGGCCTGCTCGATGCGTTCAAGCGCGCAACGCGTGGCGTGCATGTTGCAGCACGCTGCGCCGACCAAGGGGGCTCAGGAATATGACGTTCAGCTGCCTGCTGCCAAGCATGTGGTGGCGTCACAATTGAACCTGACCCCGGAAACTTTTTCCCGCGTGCTTCATGTCCTGACCGAATCCGGTTTGATCGAAGTGTCCGGACGGGTGATCAAGGTGCTGAATGCGGAAGGCTTGAGGAAGCTTCAGCTCTGACGGGAAGTAGAATAGGCGCTTCAGGTATTTCAGTTTCCTGTCATGAGCGATTCACTGCTCGAATTTCCCTGCGATTTCCCCATCAAAATCATGGGTGCGGCGCGGGACGACTTTGCCCATGCCATTGTCACGGTGGTGAAAACCCATGCGCCTGATTTTGACGCTGCTTCAATTGATATCCGTGCCTCCGGAAAGGGCAACTATCTTGCGGTGACGTGCACCATCAAGGCGACGTCACGCGAACAACTCGACAATCTCTATCGCGATTTGTCATCCCACCCCTACGTGAAAATCGTTCTTTGAAGCACATGATCATCAAGCATCTCGGTCGGGTCGAATACGGACCGACGTGGCGGGCCATGCAGGCATTCACGGCCGCACGCGAGGAAACCACGCCTGACGAACTTTGGGTGCTCGAGCATCCACCCGTGTTTACCCTGGGGCAGGCCGGCAAGCGTGAGCATCTTTTGCGGCAGACGGATATTCCGGTGGTTTCCATTGATCGCGGCGGGCAGATTACCTATCACGGGCCGGGGCAGGTGGTGATTTATGTTCTGGTGGATTTGAAACGGCGCGGTTATGGGGTGAAGGAGCTTGTGAACCGCATGGAGCAGGCTGTAATCGACCTGTTAGGCAAGAATGGCATAAGAGCCAATCGCCTGAGAGGTGCCCCGGGCGTCTATGTGGAAGGCGCGAAAATCGCGGCGCTTGGGCTGCGCGTCAAGCAGGGACGCAGCTATCACGGATTGGCATTGAATGTGGACATGGATCTTGCGCCATTTTCTTTGATCAATCCGTGCGGCTACCCTGGCATGGCGGTGACCCAGACGAGAAGTCTGGGCATGTCTGACACACCGTCAATCGTGGGCGAAGAGCTTGCCCGGCGTCTGGCCCAAAGCCTGGTCTCCTAGAAACCGATAGCCTCCGCGCGAAACCCTTCATCACGAATGCTGTAAAGGATGTCCTTTGCCGGCCCGCAAGCTGAATCATAGGCAATCACCATCAGGTGCGGATTGTCGACCGAGATGCCCGCCCCCACTACACAGGGTTGTTGCCGGACATAATCCTCCAGTTTGCATTGGTCTTCGGGAGGGAGCGATTCATCCAGATGAACCAGGAAATCAGAGATGTGCCTTTCCATGACCGTCTCCTATGCAGTGACAGGACTCTCTGTATAGACCACGCGGCCCATTCTGGATAGCGTTAGAATAAGCCTCTGATTTTTTTATGGATTATATCGTGGCGGATATCAAACTGCACAAGGGCGAAGCCAAGACCTCGCGCATTCCGGTCAAGGTTGTGCCCCAACCCAAACTCAAAATGCCTGCCTGGATTCGTGCCAGGTCGCCCACCCACCCGGATGTGTTAAGGCTGAAGGAAGTCTTGCGTGAGCAGAAACTGCACACGGTTTGTGAGGAAGCTTCCTGCCCGAACCTTGGCGAATGTTTTGCCCATGGCACGGCCACCTTCATGATTCTGGGCGATCTATGCACGCGGCGCTGCCCCTTCTGTGATGTGGGGCACGGCAAGCCGTTGCCGCCGGATGTGGACGAGCCGGGTCATTTGGCGGACACCATCGCGGCGATGAAATTGAAGTATGTGGTCATCACCAGCGTGGATCGCGATGACCTGCGCGATGGCGGGGCAAGGCATTTTGCCGAGTGCATACGCGCCGTGCGAAGTGTCTCTCCGCTGACGAGAATCGAGATTCTTACGCCCGATTTCCGTGGCAGGCTTGAAACCGCGCTGAATGAACTCGACACGGCCCTGCCGGATGTGATGAACCACAATCTGGAAACGGTGCCGAGACTATACAAGGCCGCGAGGCCTGGCGCAGATTACGCGCACTCGCTCAAACTCCTGAAGGATTTCAAGGCGCGCCATCCTGACATTCCAACCAAATCGGGGTTGATGGTGGGCTTGGGCGAAACCGATGAGGAAATTCTGGCTGTCTTGCGTGACTTGCGCCTTAACGGCGTGGACATGCTCACCCTCGGCCAATATCTTCAGCCGTCCGCTGCGCATTTGCCGGTTTTGCGCTACGTCACGCCCGAGCAATTCAAAAAGTTTGAAGCGTCGGCACTTGAGATGGGATTCAGGCAGGCAGCTTGCGGGCCGATGGTGCGGTCGAGCTATCACGCCGATATCCAGGCGCGCGGATTAATCGAATAAAACGAGAAAACGGCGCCGCAAGGGCGCCGTCTCGGTCAAGATCAAACGCAACCCGTGGGTTTGGGCAGCCCGCCGTATTTGGTGATGGGCTTCATCGGGCCGGTCATCCACATGTTGAAGACTTCCTTCTGATCCATGTCGATGTACTTGGCGAACTTGCGGATGGGGGGTACCTGCTGGTATTCGTCGTAGTATTCGCGCGCCTTCAGGATTTGCTCCCATTTTGCGTCTGTCAGTTCGATGCCATCGGCCTCGGCCATCGCGCGGCCGATTTCCTCGGTCCAGTCGTTCATGTTTTCCAGATAGCCATCGCCATCGCGTGCGGGAAGTTCCATGGTTTCACCTCGTGATAATAGTTGAACAAAGTGCTTGGGTATTATTTAAAAATACCTGAGTTAATTTGTCAACTATGTCGGGATATTATTCAAGCAGGCGTCGGCGGGTCAGGCCCAAAGCCAGCCAGAAGCTGCAAAGGCCCCATAACAACAGGACAGAAGCATGTCCAATCCAGTTGACGGGAATTACACCCCGAACCAGCGGGCGAGCGATATCGATGGCATGAGACAGGGGAAGCCAGGCAGAAAGGGTTTGCAGCATGAGCGGCAACTGGCTGACCGGATAGAACACGCCGCACAGCAGCACCATGGGCGTGATGACGAGGGTGAAGTAATACATGAAAAAATCGTAGCTGGGTGAGATGGCGGTCATCACCAGGCCCATGCCGGAAAAACACAGTCCGATGAGGAATGCCAGCGGAATCAGCCAGAGCGACAAGGCCCAATCGGCCTGTAGTCCCAGAATCCAGATCACCGCCAGAATGGCCAGGCCTGAAAGCAGGCTTTTGCTGGCGGCCCACAACCATTCCCCCATGAGCACGTCATCCAGTTCGAGCGGGGTGTTGAGGATGGCCTCCCAGGTCTTTTGCACATGCATGCGTGAAAACCCCGAATACAGGGTTTCGAAGGTAGCGCTGTTCATCGTCGAGTAGGCCACGGTGCCTGCGCCCAGAAAGGTGAGATAGGACATGCCGTCGATATCCGGCAACAAGCTGCCCAGGCCAAATCCCAAGCCCAGCATGTACAGCATGGGATCGGCGAGGTTGCCAAGAATGCTGGGCAGGGCGAGTTTTTTCCAGACCAGGAAATTGCGCCGCCACACCGGAATGAAGCGCAGGGATAATCTTGGGAATCTGAACTGACCCGACATCAGTCACGCAATTCCCGGCCGGTGAGCTTCAGGAACACATCCTCCAGATTGGCGGGACGATGCAGGTATTTCAGGTCAGGCCGGTCCTTGAGTGCATCCAGCAGCGGCCGCGGGTGACGGGTATAACAGAACACGGTTTCCCCGGCTTCCTCGATACGGTCTGCATGAAGCATCCCTTCCTGGCGCCCCCATCCGGAAGCGTCCTCACCGTAGAGCTCCACGACATCTGATTCGATATGTGTTGCAATCAGTTCGCGCGGGCTGCCTTCGGCAATGGACCGTCCGCGGTCGATGATGGTCAGGCGGTCGCAGAGCCGTTCGGCTTCATCCATGAAATGCGTGGTGAGCAGGATGGTTTTGCCCCGCGACAGCAATTTGCGCAGCCCTTGCCAGATGACGTGCCGTGCCTGGGGATCAAGACCGGTGGTGGGTTCGTCCAGAAAAATCACATCCGGGTCGTTGACCAGCGCGCGAGCCAGTGTCAATCGCCGCTTCATGCCGCCGGAAAGGGTCTGGATGCGGGACTCCGCCCGGCTGTTCAATCCGGCAAAATCGAGCAGGGAGGGGATCCGGTCGCGAATTGCAGCATCCTTCAGCCCGAAATAACGGCCATAAGTCAGCAGGTTTTCGGTGACGCTAAAGTCAGGATCGAGGTTGTCCATCTGCGGCACGACGCCTATGCGTACCCTGGCCTGCCGGGCGAGTGACGGTACGGGGAGGTCGAGCACACGGATTTCGCCCCCATCGGGCTCGATCAGACCCAGAAGCATTTTCAAGGTTGTCGTCTTCCCTGCACCATTAGGTCCCAACAGTCCGTGGCAGGCGCCAGATGCAAGACTCAGGTCGAGGCCGGCAACCACCTCCGACGGGCCGTATTGCTTGCGTAGATTGCGCGCATTTACCACTGGCATAGCCCGCTGACTGCTTGCTTCAGTTCCTGCAGCTTGCCATGAAAGAAATGTCCGCTGCCAGGAATCACGGTCAGCGGGACATGGTGATGATCGGCCCATGCCCTGATGTCCGCGTAAGGCACCACTTCGTCTTCATCGCCCTGAATCAGCACGGTGCCGGGCGTGGGCGCTTCGAATGGATACAGGTTGACGGCGGGAGCGACGAGAATCACGCAGTCGGAATGCACGTGGCGGGCAACGCGATGCTGCACATAGCCGCCGAATGAAAAGCCGGCCAGCCTCCATGGAAGGCCGGGATAGCTTTTGCTGACAAACTCAATGATGGCAAGCAGGTCAAGGGTTTCCCCGACACCGTGGTCGAACTGGCCTTCGCTCATGCCGACCCCGCGAAAATTTGGACGAACGGCCACGTAGTCGTGATCGGTGGCCACCCGCGCCAGGGTATGAACAACCTTGTTGTCCATGCTGCCACCCTGCAAGGGGTGAGGGTGGGCAATCAGCATCAGGCCCTTGCGACCGGAATCGTTGATGGAGCCGCCCGGGTCATCGATGATGGTTTCCATGCGTCCACCAGGGGTGTCGATGCGCAGTCTGTGCCGTTTGAGCCGATGATCGTCGTCGGCATTTGGCAGTGAAATACCCATCAGATTTTGAGCCGCTCGACGATACGGCCATGCTGCAGGTGCTCGCGCAGGATTTCGTCGATATCCTGTTCGTCCACATAGGTGTACCAGGTGCCTTCCGGGTAAACCACCAGCAGCGGCCCTTCATTGCATCTGTCCATGCACCCCGCCGAGTTGATGCGGCATTTTCCCGGGCCGTTCAGGTTGAGCTTCTTGACCTGCTTTTTCAGGTAGTCGCGCATGGCCTGCCCTCCGGCGGCTCCGCAACACTTGGCTCCGTCATCGCGATGGTTGGTACAAAAGAAAACGTGATACCGGAAATAGGAATTGTCGGACATTCTAAAACTCGTTGTATTTTGCGGCATTGCCGCGGGCCTGTTCTATGGGGTACTTGCTGGCGTTGATTTCGAGCTTGTCCCGTGCCGCTTCCAGCAGATCGATTTCCAGCAAATCCGCCAGCCGGGTCAGGTAGATCAGGACATCGGCGATTTCCTGCCGTACCTGCTCGCGACGGGTTGAATCCAGCGTTTCGCTCTCTTCGGGAGAAAGCCATTGGAAGCGCTCGACCAGCTCGGCGGCTTCCACGATAAGCGCCATGGCCAGATTTTTGGGCGTGTGGTAACGCTCCCATTGCCTGGAAAAGGCGAATTCACGGATGCGATATTTCAGGGTTTCAAGCGAATCGATAGTCTCTTTTGACATGGGTGAATGATACCGTATGGAAGAACCATGAATTTCACGGAAGTGTCGGAGTTTTGACAGACCTGTCCGTCAACCGCCGGCTCCGGTTTGCACCCGATATGGCAGTTGGCTGAAATCAGACAGAAAATCATATGTGTTAAGCTTGGTCTGCTTGTTGCTACATGGTATTTGGACGTGTATGGCCCCAGTACCTGAAGTGTTTTTGGCATAATGGCCAGTTCCAAGCGATTTTTTAGGAGAAATCATGCCTGCCCTGAACAAAATCATCCTGAGTGTGGTCGCCGCCAGCGCAGCGATTCTGGCTGCGGGATGCTCCAATACGCCGACCTATCCACCCGCGCCAGCCAAGTCGGCTGTACGGGACTGGAATTATCTGATCGGTCCGGGTGATTCGGTGAATGTTTTCGTCTGGAGAAATCCTGAAGTATCGGGCAATTTCCCCGTGCGACCGGATGGCAAGATGACCATGAATCTGGTCGAGGACATGCAGGCATCCGGCAAAACCCCCAGCCAGCTTGCGCGAGATATCGAGAAATCCCTGTCCAAATACATTCAGGAACCGATCGTCACCGTCATTGTGGGCGGCGGTGTGGGTCCCTTCAGCCAGCAAATCCGTGTGGTGGGCGAGGCTGCCAAGCCCCAGGCGCTGAATTACCGTGAAAACATGTCCCTGGTCGATCTGATGATTGCCGTCGGCGGCCTGACCGACTTCGCCGCAGGCAACAAGGCATATATTCTGCGAACCGAGGGCGACAAGCAGGAAAAAATGGGTGTTCGTCTCGAAAGCCTGATGAAGGACGGCGATTACACCGCCAATGTGGATTTGCGGCCCGGCGACGTGCTTGTGATTCCGGAAAGCCTCTTCTGAGCAAAATAACAAAACGGCCAGGCCCACTTGATTGAGTGGGCTGCTTTCCAGGAGCATTCATGGATCAAGTCGTACAGCAATTGATGTCTTACGCCCGTGCCATCTGGCATCGCCGGTGGTATGTGGACATCGTGGCCTGGCTGATTTCCATAGCCGGGTGGATTGCTGTCTATCTGATCCCCGATCGTTACGAGGCTTCTGCGCGGGTATATGTCGATACGCAGACGCTGCTCAAGCCGCTGCTGTCGGGATTGACGGTCGACCCGGGAGTTGAGCAACAGATCAAGCTGATGACCCGTGCCCTGGTCAGCCGGCCGACGCTGGAAAAGGTCGCGCGAATGACCGATCTCGACATCCATGCGAAGACTCCCGAAGACACGGAAAAAATGCTGGACGATCTGGCCGAAAAGATTTCCATTGCAGACACCGGCCGCGAGAACCTCTATACCCTGAGCTATCAGGACAAAAACCCCGAGCTGGCCAAAAAGGTGGTGCAGGCCATGTTGACGATCTTCGTGGAAAGCAGCCTGGGCAAAACCCGGCAGGACATCGCGTCGTCACAAAAATTCATCGAAGAGCAGCTTCAACAGTATCAGCAAAAGCTGGTGGATGCGGAAAATGCCCTGAAGGAGTTCAAGCAAAAGCATGTCGGCGTCATGCCCGGCCAGGGCGGAGACTACTATGCCAAGCTGGAACAGGCGGGCGGGCTGTTGAAGCAGGCCGAACTTGATTTGAGCGAGGCCACCAACCGTCGTGATCAGCTCAAGCGTCAGCTCGAAGACGAGGAACCCGAACTTGCCGCGGCGGCAACAGTGCTTCCGACTTCTTCAGAGTTCGACGGACGGATCCAGGCGCTCGAGAAGGATCTCGACCGTTTGCGTCTGCAATACACCGACCTGCATCCCGACATTCAGGCCACCAAGCGTCTGATTGCCAAGCTGGAAGAGCAGAAGAAGCAGGAAATCGCCGCCCGCAAGAAGGAAGATCCGACGGGTGCCAAGATTCAGAATCCGGTCTATCAGCAACTGACCATTGCCATCGCCGAAGCGGATGCAACCGTCGCCTCCCTGCAAGCCAGGGTCAATGAATTCCGCGCCCGCTTCAATGCCTTGCGCAATGCTTCCAACATGATCCCGCAAGTCGAACAGGAATACACCCAGCTGATGCGGGACTACGACGTGTACAAGGCAAATTACACGGAATTGCTGGCCAAGCGCGAATCGGCTGCAATGTCCGGTGAAGTGGAAAGCAAAACGGATACGGTTGATTTCCGCGTGATCGACCCGCCCCGTGTCCCGCTGGAGCCTGCATGGCCCAACCGGCCGCTGCTGATTTCGCTGGTCCCCGTTGGCGGGCTGGTGGCGGGTTTTGCCCTGGCCTTCCTGGTCAGTCAGATCCGTCGTACGGTGCCTGATCGCAAGGCTTTGCGAGAACTCACCGGCCTGCCCTTGCTGGGAGCCGTAACGAAAATCGAAACCGAAGAAACCCGCAGAATCCGGCGCAAGCGGCTGATGGCCTTTCTTGCCACAATCGGAAGCCTGTTTGGTGCGTATGGCGTATTGATCACGCTTCATCTGGTTCTGGCCAGAGCTGCATAAGGGGACCCAGATGAGCATTATCGAAAAAGCCGCAAAAAAACTGGGAGGCACAACCGGACAGGGTGCGACTCCTCAGCCAGCCAGAACCGAAGATGCACCCAGAAAAGAGGAAAGCCTCATCGAGGCTGCGCTGGCAAGGCAAAAGGAACTTTCCCGTCATCAGGCACAGTCTGCGGCCATGCCCGATGTCGGGACAATGTCCGAAGTGCGGACGGCGCCTGAATCCAGGATGGAGCCCGTTCCTCAAGCGGAAGAACCGGCTGAATCCACCAGCCAGTACCAGTCGATCAACCTTGCCCGCATGCATCGAATGGGCATGATCACGCCCGATGCCGAAAAAAGCCAGATCGCCGAGGAATTCCGCATCATCAAGCGTCCCTTGATTGCCAATGCCTTTGGCCAGGGGGCGACGCGGGTGAAGAACGGCAACAGGATCATGGTGACCAGTTCACTGCCTGGCGAAGGCAAATCCTTCTGCGCCATCAATCTGGCCCTGTCCATGGCCATGGAAATGGATCGCACGGTATTGCTGGTTGACGCAGACGTTGCAAGGCCTCGTGTTCCGGAGTACCTGGGCATTCATTCTGACCTTGGCCTGCTCGATGTGCTGCGCGACAAGAAGCTCAGGCTCTCCGATGTCATGATCAGGACGGACATCGCCAAGTTGACCATCCTGCCCGCGGGGCGCACTTACAAGCGTGCCACCGAACTACTGGCGAGTTCCGCCATGACCGACCTGGTCGAGGACATCGGCAGCCGTTATCACGATCGCATCATCATTTTCGATTCGCCGCCCCTTCTGGCCACCAGCGAGTCCAGCGTGCTGGCCACCCACATGGGCCAGATCGTCATGGTGGTTGAGGCGGAGAAAACTTCGGAAGAAGCCGTTCGTGAGGCGCTCAGCCATATCCAGACCTGCGAAGTAGTCAGCATGCTGCTGAACAAGGCGACGCCATCTCCCGGCGCGGATTATTATTACGGCTATTACGGAAGTTACGGGAAATAACATCTTGCATCCAGGTTCACCTGATTTAACCAAGACGCTCGGGTTGTCGGTGCTGGTTTCCGCCTTGCTGCCGGGCGCGGCGATGGCCCTGGACTGGCAGATCGAACCGGCCATCGGTGCGACGACCATACTCACCGACAATGCCACGCAGACAAAAAACGGCGACGGCGCTTTTATCGTTACGGTCACGCCAGGCATCGCGGTCAAGTCAAAAGGATCGCGGCGGGTACAGGCCAGCCTGGACTATGGCCTCAGCGCAACAGAACGCATCGGGGGCGGGGGAACCAGCGATTCGGACGATCTCAACCACCGTCTGAATGCCACCGGCAAGGCAGAAGTGGCAGAAGATTTGCTCTTCATTGAGGGAAGCGCCAACATCACTCAAGCCTTGACTTCCCTGCTGGGCGCGCCCGGCGACAGCAGCCTCGACACGGGCAATCGTTCCACGGTTGGCACGTATAGCCTGAGCCCCTTCCTGACCAAACGCTTTGGCACATTCGGCGACGGCGTCCTGCGATTTACCCAGTCGGGTGCCATCTTCGAGCAAAACACCGGCGGCGATATCGCGTCCAGTGCCCTGCTGGCCAATTTCACAAGCGGATCGCGCTTCAACGATCTATTGTGGGGACTCAACTATTCCCTGCGCGATGCTTCGACAGACGGCAGGCAGGACACCCAGTTCGAATCCTATGGCGCCACCCTGGGCTATGCGTTGACACGAAAGTTCCGGCTCAGGGGTTCATTCGGATACGACAATAACGATTATCCGGCCACAGCCGGGACCAAGACCGATGGCGAGTACTGGACAGCCGGATTCGACTGGTCGCCCAGCCGGCGAACCTCGCTCGAGGCCTCCTTTGGCAAGCGTTACTACGGCGACAATTACGCGCTGAAATTCAGGCACAAAATGAATCGCTCGGTATGGCACCTTCAATATGATGAAGGGGCTTCGGATATCGAACAGCAAATCCGGAACACGGCCAACCTGTATGCATGGCAATGCACTGAAGGCATTTTTCTTCATTTCAGCAATGTGTTCCCACCAGAAGGCAGGACAGAGTGCGTGTTGCTGGCAGTTTTGCCCCCCAATTCAATTGCCCTGGGTACCGACCAGGGCATATCCATCAACAAGACGCTGCGCGGGGGCATGACCTGGACTGAAAGGCGGATTACCTGGTCCATCGACCTGTTTGACACGACTCGCGCCTATCAGGAGCTTGCGGGGCTGCCAGAAGACAGGACCCGCGGTTTTCAGGCCGGATTCAATTACAAGGCGGCACCGCACACGTCGATCAATGCGTTACTGGGCTTGACCAATAACCAGGTTGACGGCAGCCTGATCGCTGCATCAAACCGGGACGACGACATCTATACCCTGTCCGTGGGTGTCACCCACCAGTTCCAGCCCGATCTCAACGGTTCCCTCGTTTTCCGGCATCAGCAGCGCGAATCGAGCGACAGCGCGCAGGAATTTTCGGAAAACAGCCTGTCAGCGACTGTCACCATGCGATTCTGAGGTTGCCATGTACGAGTCCTATTACCATTTCACCTCCAAGCCATTCCAGCTCAGTCCCGATCCGCGTTTCTTTTATGGAAGCCGCGGACACAAGCGGGCCATGGCCTACCTCGAATACGGACTCTCGCTGGGCGAAGGATTCATCGTCGTGACAGGCGAGGTGGGCGCCGGCAAGACGACGCTGGTGCGAAATCTGTTCAAACAGATGGAAGAGGGCAACATCATCGCGGCGCAACTGGTTTCGACCCAGCTCGATGCCGACGACACACTGCGCAGCGTTGCCGCCTCGCTTGGCCTGGAACATGAAGGCATCAGCAAATCCGCCCTGCTCAAGAACCTCCAGGATTTTCTGGTTGCCGCGACCCGGCAGAAAAAGCGTGTCCTGCTGGTGGTGGATGAAGCGCAGAATCTCACGCCGCGCGCCGTGGAAGAACTGCGCATGCTGTCAAATTTCCAGGACGAAGACCGGTCGCTGATACAGACCTTTCTCCTGGGGCAGCCCGAGTTTCGCAACATCCTGCAAAGCATGGACATGCAGCAGTTGCGGCAGCGCGTGATTGCGTCCTATCACCTGGGGCCGCTTGATGCCGACGAAACACGCGGTTATATCGAACATCGCCTGAACCTGGTGGGCTGGAAGGGTGTTCCAGGCTTCAGCGAAGAGGCTTATCAGGCCATCCATCGATTCACCGGGGGCATCCCTCGACGCATCAATACCTTTTGCGATCGCCTGATGCTGTTTGGATATCTCGAAGAGAAACAGCAGTTCGGCGAGGATGAAATATCCGAGGTGATCGAGGATTTGCGCCATGAGGTGGCGCATCAGGAAACCACCAACATTCCGGCTCCCGCTGGCGTGCTGCCCCCTCCCGGGCTGGCCGAGGAAACCATCAGGTTGTCCCAGCGGGTCGAGCAGATGGAGCGTTCCATCAATCGTATTCTGCCCATCGTGCGCAAGATCCTCTTTACGGTCAGCGAGAAGCAGGCCGGCAACGAAGAGCTGGATCAGCAACCCCCGATCGAGCGAACGGGCTGATTTCCGGTTTTCAGGGAACGTCATGACGCAAGTTTTATGCATCGTCGGCGCGAGGCCGAATTTCATGAAGATCGCGCCGATCATGACGGCGTTCCACAACTCCGGCATTGCGGCCAAACTGGTGCATACCGGGCAGCACTACGACGAGGCCATGAACGACCGGTTCTTTGCCGACCTCGGCATACGCGCGCCGGATTACCATCTTGAAGTCGGCTCTGGATCGCATGCCCACCAAACCGCGGAAGTGATGAAGCGGTTCGAACCGGTGGTGTTGCAGGAAAATCCGGCGGCGGTACTGGTGGTGGGGGATGTCAATTCCACCATCGCCTGCGCGCTGGTCGCCAGCAAGCTCAATGTGCCCGTCATCCATGTCGAAGCCGGCCTGCGTTCCTACGATCGCGGCATGCCCGAGGAAATCAACCGGGTATTGACCGACCAGATTTCCAGTCTGCTGTTCACCACCGAACGATCGGCGCTGGAGAATCTGAAACGCGAAGGAGTTGACGAAGCAGCCGTGCATTTCGTCGGCAATGTCATGATAGACAGCCTGTTCCGCAACCTGGCCCAGTCGGTGCCAGCCGAACAGACGCTGGGCAGGAATATCGATCAATACGCCCTGCTCACCCTGCACCGGCCGTCGAATGTCGATCACAAGGCTACGCTGGCTTCCCTGCTTGAGGCTGTCGATGAGATCAACCGCAAACTGCCGGTGGTTTTTCCCATGCATCCGCGCACACGCGGCAAGATCGAGCAATTCGGCCTGCATGACCTGCTGAAGAACCTGCATGTCCTGCCGCCCGCCGGCTATCTCGAAATTCTGGGATTGATGAAATCTGCCCGCCTGGTCATGACCGATTCCGGCGGCATACAGGAAGAAACCACCGCGCTGGGCGTTCCCTGCCTGACCTTGCGTGAAAACACCGAACGACCCATCACCCTGCATGAAGGAACCAACACCCTGATTGGCTTGGATACCAACGCATTGAAGAAAGCGGTGACCGAAATCATGACCACGGGCGGGAAGGCAGGCAGGGTGCCTGAATACTGGGATGGCCATGCCGCCGACCGGATCGCGGCGGTGATGAAATCCTGGCTGCCGGCAAACATGAAGGAAGTGGCTTGATGAACATCACCAATGCCATGTCCATCGATGTGGAGGATTATTTCCAGGTCTCGGCTTTTGAAAGTTGCATTTCACGCAAGGACTGGAACAGCCTGCCCTGCCGGATTGAGCGCAATATGGATGAAATCCTGGGTCTGCTCGATGAAACCGGCACGAAAGCGACTTTCTTTACCCTGGGCTGGATCGCGGAGCGTTATCCGGGCGTGGTGCGTGGGATTGTCGAGAACGGGCACGAACTGGCCAGTCATGGCTATGGCCATGAACGCGCCAGTGAACTGGACCGTGGCGAGTTCCAGCGGGACGTCGATCGCGCCAAGAAAATCCTCGAAGACCTTGGCGGCCAGCGGGTGCAGGGGTACCGTGCGCCGAGTTTCTCCATCTGCGACCGAAACCGTTGGGCAATCGATGTGCTGGAAGAAACGGGGCATCGCTACAGTTCCAGCATTTTTCCGGTCAGGCACGACCACTATGGCGTGCCGGATGCGCCGCGCCACCCTTGGCAACCCAATGGCGAAGGCGGTTTGTGGGAACTGCCGCCCACCACGGTCCCCATGTTGGGCCGCAACCTGCCCGCAGCGGGTGGAGGATGGTTCAGGTTGATGCCGTATGGCATTTCGCGCTGGCTCATCCGTCAGGTTAATGACAGGGAGCAGGTCCCCTGCATGTTCTATTTTCACCCCTGGGAAATCGATCCGGACCAGCCGCGCCAGAAGGATGCTCCGCTCAGGTCGCGTTTCCGTCATTACGTCAATCTGAAACAGATGCGGGGCAAACTCCGCAACCTGTTGAATGATTTTGACTGGGATCGCGTCGACCGGGTCTTTTTGAACAGCTAAAACCATGTCAGCCGTCCTCGAGGCCGAAACTCTCTCCGTTCCGGCAGGCGAATGCCTTGTCCGTTCCCTTGTCGAAGCGGATTTCGCAAGATGGGATGCCTATGTCCTGGCGCACCCCAAAGCGACTTTCTTCCACCGCGCGGGCTGGCAACGCGTCATTCAGCGTGCCTTCAATCATCGCACGCATTTTATTTATGCCGAACGCGAAGGCCGCATTGCGGGTGTACTGCCTTTGGCGGAAATCGAGAGCCGCCTGTTCGGGCACAGTTTGTCATCACTGCCTTTTTGTGCCTATGGCGGCATCGTGGCGGATGATGTGGCTGCGCGCACCGCGCTCGAATCCGCTGCACTGTCGCTTGCCCGTGAGCGGAATGTCGATCATCTCGAATACAGAAATCCTGAACCCGTGCATGCAGACTGGCCGGCCAAGCGTGACCTGTACGTGACCTTCCGCAAGCCCATTCTGCCGGATATCGAGGCCAACATGAATGCCATACCGCGCAAGCAGCGCGCCATGGTCAGGAAGGGCATCAAGGCCGGACTGGTCAGCGAAATGGATGAAGGCATCGATCGCTTCTTCGGCGTCTATTCGGACAATGTCCTGCGCCATGGCACGCCGGCTTTGTCCAGGAAGTACTTTCGGATCCTGCGCGAGGAATTCGGCAGCGACTGTTCCGTCATGTCGGTGCTCAAGGATGGAAAAGTAGTCAGCAGCGTGCTGAGCTTTTATTTCCGCAACGAAATCCTGCCTTACTACGCGGGCGACATGCCCGAGGCGCGCGAACTGGCGGCCAACGATTTCAAGTACTGGGAACTCATGCGGCGCGCATGCGAAGCGGGCTACACCCTGTTCGACTACGGACGCAGCAAGGTGGGCACGGGTCCCTGGCACTTCAAGAAAAACTGGGGATTCGAGCCACAGCCGCTTCATTACGAATATCGGCTCATCAGGGCAGCCGATATACCGGACGTCAATCCGCTCAATCCAAAATACCGCCTGTTCATCGCGGCCTGGAAAAAACTGCCGCTGCCGGTAGCAAACTTCATCGGGCCTCACCTTGTCCGGAATCTGGGGTGAAAGAGAACCTCCTGTTTCTCTCACATCGGCTGCCCTATCCGCCCAACAAGGGCGACAAGATACGTTCTTATCATCTGCTGAGATGTCTGGCTGAACGGTACAACATCTTTCTCGGAGCCTTCATCGACGACCCTGCAGACCGTGTTCATGTCGACGCATTGCGTCAATGGTGCGCGGAGGTGAAAGTGATTGATCTGAACCCGAGACTGGCAAAACTGGCCAGTTTGAGGGGTTTGTGGACTGACGAGGCATTGACCCTGCCGTATTATCGCAACGCTTCGCTCTTCCGCTGGGCGAAAGAGACGGTTTCACAATACAGAATCAGCATCGCCGTGGCATTTTCGTCTGCCATGGCACAGTTCGTCCCGCCTGACTTGACCGTCAGGATCATGGACATGGTGGATGTCGACTCTGACAAGTGGGCCCAGTACGCACCGACCAAACCGTGGCCCTTGTCCTGGCTCTACCGGCGCGAGGCAAAGAAACTGGCCGGATGGGAATGCTGCATCGCGCGGGATTTCAATGCCACCCTGCTGGTCTCCGGAGCGGAGGCGGCTCATCTGAAGCGCATGGCGGCCGATGCGGCGGACAAAATCGACTGGTTTGAAAACGGCGTGGATGCGGATTTTTTCCAACCCGATCCAGCGTGCCCGTCTCCCTATGCACACGGAACAACACCCATCGTCTTCACGGGCGCCATGGACTACTGGCCCAATATCGATGCCGTGACCTGGTTTGCCAGCGAAATTTTTCCCAGGGTGCGCGACGCCATTCCCGATGCCATGTTTGCCATTGTCGGCAGCAATCCATCGCAAGCGGTGAAAACCCTTGGCGCACAGCCCGGCGTCTGGGTCACCGGCAGGGTGGACGATGTGCGGCCCTACGTACAGCATGCCGCCTGCGCCATCGCGCCACTTCGGCTTGCGCGCGGCGTGCAGAACAAGGTGCTGGAAGCCATGGCCATGGCGCGGCCCGTCGTGACCAGTCCGCAAGCCGCGGAAGGCATCTCGGCCCAGGCCGGAGAAAACTTCTTGGTCGCGGATAACGCCGCGGATTTTGCCGCCCAGGTGACGGCAGTCTGCAAGGGGCTTTTCCCCGATATGGGGGCACAGGCCCGGGCCAGGATATTGCTAGCGTATGACTGGCAAACCAATCTGTCACGAATCCTGCCGCATCTGGAAGCCAGCCGTTCCAGCCCGGCGCATGAAAGCTCGTCATGTCTGTCATGAACCACACAGCCACCCTGCCTGCTGCCGGCAATTCCTGGCCCAAAGCCGCGCTTATTGCCGGCTTGTTACTGACTGCGATTTTTATCCTGTACTGGCCCACGTTTCATTCCATGCTGGAAATCTGGGAACGTTCGGAAACCTTCGCCCATGGCTATCTGATTTTTCCCATCAGCGCATGGCTGATCTGGCGGAAGCGATACCATCTGACGCAGATCGAACCCAGACCGGACTGGCGGGGATTGGTATTCCTCGTACTGGCCGGAGCCGGCTGGCTGCTGGCCGATGCGGGAAGCGTGAAAGTGGTCGCCCAGTATGCCTTCATTGCGCTCCTGATAGCGGCAATTTGGGCTGTCTTGGGATCAAGGGTAGTACGTGCGATATTTTTCCCTCTGGCATTTTTGTTATTTGCCGTTCCAGTCGGCGAATTCCTGATTGCCCCGCTAATGGAATTTACCGCTGACTTCACGGTAAAAGCTTTGCAGCTCACCGGTATTCCGGTTTACCGCGAAGGAACCTTTTTCAGTATTCCAAGCGGAGACTGGTCGGTTGTCGAAGGATGTTCCGGCCTGCGCTACTTGATTGCATCAATCACGCTTGGTGTCCTTTATGCCTATCTGACCTATCGGTCATGGAAGAAACGTCTGATATTTTCAATTTCATCCCTCATTGTTCCCGTTATTGCCAATGGTTTCCGGGCTTACATGATCGTCATGATCGCGCATCTCTCCGACATGAAACTGGCACTGGGTGTGGACCATTTCATCTATGGGTGGGTGTGGTTCGGAATAGTCATGTTGATTTTGTTCTGGATTGGTAGTTTCTGGCGCGAAGATGAAGAACATCTGAAGTATCCAGTGTCATCCGGCGAAGAGACTGAAAGGGGTCAAGAGAATCCGGGCAGATTTATTCTGATGGCCATGGCAGTTTTGATGTTATCGATGTTGTCACCGCTATACAGTGCCTGGTTGAACAAGCATGCTGACCTGGAAGTGGCCCGCATCGAAGTCACCACAAATGGTGGATGGCAATTAAAGGATATGCCCACAACCGACTGGCATCCACGATGGCTGGGGGCGGATCAACAGATTCGCGGCAATTACCAGCTTGGGGGTGAACGAGTTTTCATGGAAGTCAATTACTACCGCAGCCAGCGCCAGGACCGTGAACTCATTAATTCACAGAACGTGTTCATTCCTCAAAAGCATCCCTTGTGGAGTAATGTAGGCGAGGAGAATAAACGAGTTATTGTTCACGGCAAGGCTCTTACAGTTAGGCAGGCAAAACTTCGTTCATTCGATCAGCGCTTGCTGGCCTGGCAATGGAACTTGATAGATGGGAGCATGGTAACCAACGATTATGTTGCCAAGTTCAAGCTGGCTTTGAACAAGATTATTGGCAATGGCGATGAGGGAGTAGCCATCATCATTGCCACTCCCTACCTGAATGACCTGGGACCCGCAGAGAAAACGCTCTCCAATTTTATGGCTTCCCTGCAAACAGAAATCAACCGGCAATGATTGAATCATGATGCAGAGGCACGTCGCTCATCTGGTTTATGCCTTTGATACGGGAGGCATGGAAAACGGTATGGTGAATCTGTTTAACAATATGCCTTATCCGGATTACCGGCATACCGTGATTGCCTTGACTGGATTTTCTGACTTCAGAAAAAGAATTACTGCCCAGCAGGTCGATTTCAGGGCACTGAACAAGAAACCGGGCAATGATCCGGGCATGTTTGCCAGGCTTTATTCAATGTTAAGAGAGTTGAAGCCGGATATTCTGCATACAAGGAATCTTGCAGCTTTGGAGGGTCAGTTTGTTGGCGCCTTGTCAGGTGTCGGTGCTCGGGTTCATGGGGAACACGGTCGCGACAATCCCGCGGATCTGAACGGAAAAAACTGGAAATACAATTTCATCCGGAAGACAGCGAGGCATTTTGTACACGAATATATATGTGTCAGCCATGATCTGAAGACCTGGTTACACCAGTCAGTAGGTGTGACGGAAATGCGTATTCATCAGATTTATAACGGAGTTGACACGAAACGTTTTCTGCCGCGCAACCCGAATGAGCCCAGTGGCTTTCCAGCAGGGTTTGCCACAAATGACTCTTTTGTGATTGGAACCGTTGGGCGCATGACCCCGATCAAGGATCATGTAACCCTGATTCACGCCTTCTCGGCAATCGCCAGGATCATTCCGAAAGCCAGGCTGCTTATCGTGGGCGACGGCAGTGAAAGAAAACGCTGCCAACAACTATCAAGCGATTTGGGGATATCTGACAAGGTGTGGTTTACAGGTGAACGAAATGATGTCCCTGGCTTGATGCAGTCGATGGATGTTTTCGTCCTTCCATCGATTAGCGAAGGCATATCAAATACGATTCTTGAAGCCATGGCCAGTGGATTGCCCGTCATTGCCACTCGGACTGGCGGAAATGTGGAATTGGTCGAGGAAGGTCATACTGGATTGTTGACGCCTGTTGGCGATGTGCACAAATTATCCTTGGCTTTGATTGATTTTTACAATGCTGACGACAAGCGAAGGGAATTTGGCAAGAATGCAAGAAGCCTGGTGGAAAGCAAATTCAGTTTGACATCCATGGCGGCAGCCTACTCGAATGTCTATGAGCAGGTACTTCAAAACAATAAACAAGCATGTGCGGCATAACAGGCATATTTGATACGACAGGCTCGCGGGAAATTTCCCGCGATCTTCTGCATCGCATGAACGAATCGCAGTTTCATCGCGGCCCGGACGAAGGCGGGCTGCATCTGGAACCGGGTGTGGGCCTGGGGCATCGCCGCCTATCCATCATTGACCTTTCCACCGGCCAGCAGCCGCTGTTCAATGAAGACCACAGCGTAGTCGTTGTGTTCAATGGCGAAATCTACAACTTTCAGGAACTGGTACCGGAATTGCAGGCGCTGGGCCATGTATTCCGCACCCATTCCGACACCGAGGTCATCGTGCATGCCTGGGAGGCCTGGGGCGAAAAATGCGTCGACCGCTTTCGCGGTATGTTCGCCTTCGCCTTATGGGACCGCAATCGCCAGACATTTTTCCTCGTGCGTGACCGCTTTGGCGTCAAGCCGCTCTATTACGCTTGGCTGGAAGATGGCACGCTGATCTTCGGTTCAGAACTGAAGTCACTCATGCAGCATCCCGGCTTGCCGCGCGACATCGATTCTTTTGCGGTGGAAGAGTATTTCGCCTACGGCTACGTGCCCGAGCCGCGCACCATCTTCAAGCGGGTACACAAGCTGCCACCCGGATTTACCCTTGTCCAGCGCCGTGGCGAATCACGCGCCATGCCGCGGCAATACTGGGATATGCCGTTCACGCCGGTCAAGGTGGAAAGCATAGAAGCAGCCGAAGATGAGCTCATCGCGCGTCTGAAGGAATCCATCCGCCTGCGCATGATCGCCGATGTGCCACTGGGCGCGTTTCTTTCTGGCGGCGTGGATTCGTCGGCCGTGGTGGCGATGATGGCGGCGCAATCGTCTTCGCCAGTCAATACCTGCTCGATTGCCTTCACTGACCCGAGTTACAACGAAGCCGAATTCGCACAAATAGTGGCCGACCGTTACAAGACCCGGCATTTTGTCGAGACGGTGGAAAGCGACGACTTTTCACTCGTCAGCACGCTGGCTACGGTTTATGACGAACCCTACGCCGACTCTTCGGCCCTGCCGACCTACCGTGTTTGCGAACTGGCGAGAAAGCATGTGAAAGTTGCGCTGTCCGGTGATGGCGGCGACGAGCATTTCGCCGGTTATCGCCGCTATCGCTGGTTTCGCTACGAAGAGCGCATGCGCGCCGTGCTGCCCTATGCGCTGCGCAAGCCCGTGTTTGGCCTGATGGGCCGTGTATATCCAAAGGCCGACTGGGCGCCAAAGGTCCTCCGCGCAAAGACCACCTTCGAGGCCCTCGCGCGCGATACCGTTGCGGGCTATTTCCATGGCGTGTCGCTCTTTTCCGACGCGCAGCGCAAGGCGCTGTTTTCCGATGAATTCAGGCGTGAATTGCAGGGCTATCAGGCGGTAGAAGTATTGCGCCGCCATGCCGTCGTTGCGCCCACGGAGGACCCGCTGTCGCTGGTGCAGTACCTTGACATGAAGACCTACCTCGTTGGTGACATTCTCACCAAAGTCGACCGCGCCAGCATGGCCCATGCGCTCGAAGTGCGCGAGCCGCTGCTCGACCATGACCTGATGGGCTGGGTATCCGGCCTGCCGGTGGACATGAAACTGCGCGGCAGGGAAGGCAAATATCTGTTCAAGAAAGCGATGGAACCTTACCTGCCCCACGAGGTGCTGTACCGGAAAAAAATGGGTTTTGCCGTCCCGCTGGCCGCCTGGTTCCGGGGGCCGCTGGCGCAAACCATACGCGATGCGGTATTGGGCGAGCGGCTTGCCGCCACCGGCATGTTCAACACTGCCTATCTGCGCGAGCTGGTCGAGCAGCACCAGTCCGGCCGCTGCGACTACTCCACCGCCTTGTGGACGTTGATGATGTTCGATGCCTTTCTGGCACAGGTGCTGGGCATGAGCATGCCGCAGAAGAAAGCCGCCTGATGGCCCGATCATGAGAATCCTCCACGTATTCGACCACACCCTGCCGCTGCATTCAGGTTATACCTTCCGCAGCGCAGCGATCCTGCGCGAGCAGCGCGCGTTGGGTTGGGAAACCTTTCACTTGAGCAGCCCCAAGCAGATCAATTGCAACGTGCCGGAAGAAACAGTCGATGGCTTGCATTTCTATCGAACCAGCCCGCCGCGCGGGATTGTTTCGCGCCTGCCGGTGCTCAATCACATGGCCCAGATGCGGGCAACGGAAAATCGTCTGGTTGAACTGGCCAAAAAACTGAGGCCGGATATCCTCCACGCGCATTCCCCGGCATTGAATGGCATGCCCGCCGTGCGTGCCGGCCGCACGCTTGGCATTCCAGTGGTGTATGAAATCCGCGCCTTCTGGGAAGATGCGGCAGTCGATCATGGCACCACCACTGAAAACAGTTTGCGGTACAAACTCACGCGCAGTCAGGAAACCTGGGTTGTCAAGGAAGCCGATGCCGTTACCACTATCTGCGAAGGCTTGCGCAACGATCTTTTGCAACGTGACGTGCCAGCCCAGAAAATCACGGTCATTCCCAATGCGGTCGATATCGAAAAATTCCCATTGGGCGGCGAGGCAGACCCCGCGCTCAGGAAACAGCTAGGCCTTGAAGGCGTGAACGTGCTGGGCTTCATCGGCTCGTTTTACGCCTACGAAGGGCTTGATCTGCTTTTGTCCGCCCTGCCCAAGATCCTGAATCACAAGGACGTCAAGGTGCTCTTGGTGGGCGGCGGGCCGCAGGAAACAGCGCTGAAAGAGCAGGCCCGGCAGCTGGGCATTGCAGACAAGGTCATTTTTACCGGCCGCGTCCCCCACCAGGAAGTCAACCGCTACTACGACCTGATCGATGTGCTGGTGTATGCACGCCATTCCATGCGCCTCACTGAACTGGTGACCCCGCTGAAACCGCTCGAAGCCATGGCACAGGGACGGCTATTCATTGCGTCGGATGTCGGCGGACACAAGGAGCTGATCAGGCACAATGAAACCGGTATCCTGTTTCGTGCTGGCGATGTCAAGGCGCTGGCAACCGCGGCACTGGCCTTGCTCGATCATCCCCAGCAGTGGCCGCGGTTCAAAACCAGCGGGCGCAGGTTTGTAGAAACCGAGCGCAACTGGAAAGTGAGTGTGGCTCGCTACGGTGAGGTGTACAAGAGTGTCCTGAGAGCTTGAAGATGACAAGCGGAATGGTTGGCGATAAGTGCATGCGTGTGGTCATGGCGGGCCCACTTCCCCCGGCAATAGGCGGCATGGCTACGGTTATCGACGATATGGCGCACTCAAGCCTTTCGAAGGCCGTCGATCTCGTGTTGTTCGACACAAAGAAGCGAACGCGAGACCAGCGAACCATCTGGGAGGCGATCAGAATGCGTTTCTTGCTTCTGCGCGAATGGTGGCACGTCTTGCAGCCGGCAAAGGTGACGATTGCCCATATTCACACCTGCAGCGGACTCAGCTTCTTTCTTGACTCGCTGTATATGATGTTGGCCCGCATTAGAGGCGTGCCAGCAGCGCTCCACATTCATGGTGCCAAGTTCGACGAGTTCTTCGATGGCCTGTCGTGGCCAGGGAAGCGGGTCGTGCGATTCCTCGCCAACCGGGCGTCGAGAGTGATCGTTCTCTCAGGGGAATGGGAGAGGGCGCTTCGGGAGCAGTTTCCAAAGGCACGGTTTGCGGTAATCGAAAATGGCGTTTCTCAAGCGCCATTGATTGATGTAAAAAAAGATTCATCCGTCATTACGGTCCTGTTCCTTGGTAATCTGTGCCACCGAAAAGGTGTAATGGATCTGATAAGCAGCGCGAGGGATCTTCCTCCGTACGTGCGCATCGTGTTGGTGGGTGGAGAAGAAGAGCCAGGCATGACAGAAAAGGTCAAGCGGTTCCTGGAACAAGAGAGCCTTGAAGAAAGGGTTCTCCTGGCGGGGCCGGCAACTGGTATCGAAAAATTCAGATGGCTACGTTCCGCCGATATTTTTGCCCTGCCCTCGTACGCGGAGGGGGTACCGATATCGATGTTGGAGGCGCTTGCTGTAGGGTTGCCTGCGGTGGTGACCCCAGTCGGGGGAATTCCATCCGTCCTGACGGACAAGGAGCATGCGTTGTTTGTTCAACCAGGGGACCGTGCCGCGTTGGTGAGTGCAATCACGCGCCTTGCGAACGATGAGAATCTGAGGCGAACCTTGGGTGAGACGGCGCGGGCGCATGTGATGGAAAATTTTGGCGTGGAGAGATCGGCATCAAAGTATCTGCAGGTATACCGTGAATTGAAGCCACGCTTGGCTGACCGCGGATTACCACTGTAGCGTCTCGACGAAGCGATTACGTATGTACTCGACGCTTGTTCAGTCTGTCTTTCTTCCGCTCCACGAGAGGTTGCTCAAGCGCCCCACCTTTGCCCTCTGGCACGACCTGGAAAAGTCACAGTGGCTGTCGCGCGGCGAAATCGAGGCGCTACAAGAAAAGCGGCTGAACGCTTTACTGGCCACCGCACTCGAGCACAGCCCTTGGCATGCTCAACGCATCCGCGAAGCCGGCATGGAGGAAATGGTACGCAGTCAGGCTGTGACACTTGCGGACCTGCGTCGCCTACCACTGATGGATAAACGCGATGCGCGAGAAAATGTCGACACGCTCGTCTGGCATGAAGCACCGGGTGGTGTTTACAAGTACACCACTGGTGGGTCTTCAGGCGAGCCGCTGATCTTTTATTTTGGGCGTGAGCGTCAGGCGGCCGATGCGGCCAACCGCATGCGGGCGCACCGCTGGTGGGGCGTCGAGCCGGGTGAGAGGGAGTTGTACCTCTGGGGCGCGCCGGTCGAGCTCAACAAGACTGACCGCATCAAGAAGTTGCGCGATACGCTGCTTAATCAGCATCTGCTCAATGCCTTCGAAATGTCACCTGCGCGCATGGATGATTACTGCCGATTCATCGGCGCGTGGCGGCCCGCCTGCATCTTCGGCTATGCGTCATCGCTGGCCCTGCTGGCAGCCCATGCGGAAGCACGCAGGTACCGCTTTACCCAGCCCGGGCTGAAGGTGGTGTTCGCCACCGGCGAGCCCTTGTATCCGCACCAGCGCGAGCTGATCGAACGGGTGTTCGGCGTGCCGGTCGCCGTGGAATACGGTTGCCGCGACGGCGGCTACCTCGCGCATCAGGCACCAGGTGGCCAACTTCTGCAGATGAGCGAAACCGTCATCATCGAAATGCTGGACGGCGAGGGCAAGCCCGTGGGCCCCGGCGAGGCCGGCGAGGTCGTCATCACCAACCTGGCGACGGCAGCACAACCTTTCATTCGTTACCGCACCGGCGACCAGGCGCGCGTGGGCACCATGCCCGACCGTGGCGGGCGCGGCTTGCATGTGCTGGACGAAGTGCTCGGGCGGCAGACTGATTTCGTGGTGCGCGAGGACGGCACGTTGATGCACGCCCTGTCGCTGATCTACGTGCTGCGAGCGACCGAGGGCGTGGCACGGTTCAAGTGCATCCAGCACACGCCGCTGGACCTAGAAGTGCAGGTGGTGCCCGATTCGCGCTGGAACGACCTTGCCCGCCAGAAAGTCATCGATGGCCTGCGCGCGCGCATGGGAGAGAATCTGCGGGTGGACCTGCGGCTAGTCGATGTTATTCCTGCAGAAGCTTCTGGAAAATACCGTTACGTAGTCAGCCACGTCGACCTGGATGGGGAGTTGCGCCAAGCCAGCGGACAATATCCTGCCAGCAGTGCGTTTTGAGACCTTAATCAATGAGAGATATTGCCATAACAGTCATTGTGTTCGGTGTCCTACTGGTGGTTTTACGGCACCCTCATTACGGCATTTACTTGTGGTCATGGCTCTCATACATGAATCCCCATAAGCAGGCATGGGGTTTTGCCTACGACTTTCCCTTTGCGCAAATCACTGCCATTGTCACCATCCTGGCCTATTTCCTCTCCAGGGAAACCAAGCGCATCGCATGGACACCTGAGATAGCCATACTTGTCCTGTTCAATCTATGGATGGTCATCACGACAGTTTTCTCATTTTTTCCAGATCTGGCCTGGGCGCAATGGGACAAAGTCTGGAAGATTCAGTTGATGACGCTGCTGACACTGATGTTGATTACCAACGCAAAACGCCTGAATGGCTTTGTGTGGGTCATTACCCTGTCTATTGGCTACTACGGTGTCAAGGGTGGCATCTTTACCATCGCCACTGGCGGTTCCTATCGTGTATGGGGTCCTGATGGAACCTTCATAGCCGGCAACAACGAGATTGCCTTGGCGCTGATCATGATCATTCCATTGATACGCTATCTGCATTTGCAGGAAACACGACGCTGGATACGTTATGCACTTGCGGCTGCCATGGTGTTATGTGCCGTATCAGCAATCGGCTCTCAGTCGCGAGGAGCTCTGTTGAGCATTTTGGCGATGGGCGGTTACTTGTGGCTTAAAAGCCGAAACAAGCTCATTACCGGTATCTACGCCTTGATTGCCGTCATGCTGATTGCGATGGTCATGCCGGCGGAATGGTACGAGCGCATGAATACCATTCAAAACTATCAGGAAGACGGCTCGGCCATGGGCAGGATCAATGCCTGGCATGTAGCCTTCAATGTAGCCATGGAGCGCATAACCGGTGGCGGGTTTGAAATGTTCCTGCCGGCTGTGTTCAGTCAGTACGCGCCGGATCCGCTGGATGTTCATGACGCGCACAGTATCTATTTCGAGGTTCTGGGAGAGCATGGATGGATAGGCCTTATCCTGTGGGTTTCCGTCGGATTGCTGGCTTGGTTGAGGGCAGGCAGAATCATTCGCGCCGGCAAACGGGATCCGGATCTTAAATGGGCAGCAGATTTGGCAGGCATGGTACAAGTCAGCATGATCGGTTATGCCGCAGGGGGAGCCTTCCTTGGTCTTGCATATTTCGACCTCTATTACCACTTGATTGTCATGGTTTTGGTCGCTTTTGATGTCGCAATCAGATCTGGCCAGCTGGCATCGGCTAGTGGTCGTCAGATTCTGGGGGAATCTCTGTCCCATTCCTTGAACCGTTAAGATCGATGAAGTGCTGGCTTTCTCTGGCTTTCCCGGTAATGGCTGATTCGAGAATTACAGCTTTCGCGTCTGCAACCACTCTTCCAGCATGACAAGAATCCAGATCATTGTTCCGTAATAGACAGGATGCACTTCGGCGTGCAGCCTTTTCAATGTTTGTATGTAGTCGGAGCGTATCCACTGGCGCTTTGCAAGCTCATCCAATCGGGTATGGACAAGTTCCTTTAACGGTTTGTGGGACAGGGCCCATGGTCCAAAAGGCAATCCGAAGCCATGCTTGCTTTTATTGATGATGGCTTGCGGCAGAAACCCGTGCATGGCTTTCTTGTAAAACCATCTCAGGGTCTGGCCGCGTACCTTGTCTGAAGGTGGCAAGCCGCAGGAAAAAGACACCACATCGTCATCCAGCATGGGGAAGGCAACTTCCACCCCTGCCGCTTCTGCCATGCAGACCACCTTCCTCAGGTCGTTGTCCGCCAGTGTAAATTTCATGTCCAGATTGAGCATGCGATTGACAGGATGTTCGCTGTTGGTGTCAAAGTAGCATTCGCGCAATGCGGCTATCGGTGCCCCAGTATCCACAACAGACAGAAATTCCGGTTCGAACATTTCCGACAGGGATTGTCTGTTCAGCAAGTTGTAGGTTTCAAGCCGATCCGGCAACGGTACGTTGGCCTGCACAATATAGCTTTGCAGTTTTCGCAGGGGTGACAGGTGTTTTGAAAACGGCGTGGCAAAAGCAACTGGTTCAATCAGCGCTTTCCGCAACCAGGCAGGTGCCAGGTGATAATGTTCGAAGAGCATCTGTTTGGCGTATCGCGCATTTCCGCCAAATATTTCATCACCCCCGTCCCCGGCAAACATGAGATCGAATCCATCTTCTTGCGCTTTCCTGGCGCAGAAGTAGGTGGGAACTGCCGAGTTGTTCGCAAAAGGCTCGTCGTAAGCACCGGCAATGATCGGAATGGCGTCGACGATGTCCTGCGGTTGAAGGTAATACTCATGAGAATTCAGGTTGAATTGCCGGGCCGCGATATGGACATATTCCATTTCGTCGAAATCCTGATGGGCAAAACCGATTGAAAAGGTATCGGTTACACCGGCCTGCAATTTGCTTAAATAGCCCGAGACGGTTGAACTGTCCAGTCCGCCAGAAAGGAATGCGGCGGCTTTTTGCCCGTGAAGTTGCCTTGCAACCGCTTGTTCCAGCAAGGAGTGAAGTTTTTGCTTTTTATCGTTAAATCTGCCGGTAATTACGGGGCTGTACTGATGCCGATGATAGAAAGATGAACCGAGATGTTTATCCTTGAGGGTTATTGACTGGGCTGGCTGCAACCTGCGGATTTCCCTGAACAAGGTACCCGGCGATGGAATGACATGGAAGTGGAAATAATTGTAAAGTGCCTGGTGATCGATATTGCCCTGTACCAAAGGATGGGCGGCAATGGCTTCGGCATGAGTTGAGAAAACCAGCCCGCCGTCGACGTGGGCATAGCACAGGGAGTGAATGCCGCAACGGTCAATGGCCGCAACAGTTTTACCATGCTGCATGACCACAAAGCTGAAGCTTCCAGCCATTCGGTCCAGTATAGAAGTATCGAACTGCATGCAGCCCATGGCCAATGCGGACGCGTCACTGGCCTCTTTCGCCCTGGCAGCCAATCCTGAATCCAGCCAGCGCGGACGGCCCATCAAAACTGTGCATATTTCATCATTTGCAAAATGGGTTACAGGGTAAACGCCACCGGAAACTGAAAGGGCAAGATTGTCTTTTACTACGGAAGATTTTATGTCATTGAATCTCGCGGCGTGCGCCATGCGCAATAGCCAGTCGTGCGATTGATCAGGTTGCGATGGCAAGCCAGTCCACCCGAAAAATCCTGACATGTTGTGTCTCCCTTGCATTGCTGGTTTATTTGAGGATGTTAATCCGTTCGATGTTGCCTGTCAGAAGCGTTTTCTCGGGCTGGCCGGATAAGCGTTCTACCATGGAGTTATAATTCATTTAAATCAATGATGAGATCCAAGATGAATCTCTTCAAGGCCTTATTTTATCGGTTCATGATCAAACTTCTTGATTCCCCCGTTTTCAGGGACAGGCTTTACGAGCATGAGCGAGATCTGTTTACGCAGCCCCACCTGCCTTCTCTGAAGGGTGTCCAGCCACACGAACTGCCCATTCCGTATCGGCGGCAAAAGATGGGAAGAGCGGAGAGAAGGAGCCCATCTCCGATTTTCATTACTGCGCGTTTCCGTTCCGGGTCCACGTTCCTGTGGCAATTGTTCAGAAATATCGATGGCATTACCTGCTATTACGAACCCTTGAACGAGCGCAGATGGTTTCTTGAAGAGGGCGCACTGAAAGTCGACAGCACCCATCTTGGGGTGAAGGACTACCGGCGCGAATATCAGGGCATGCAGGATCTTGAGGGCATTTTTGACCTGAACTGGCCATTTCGATATCTATATATGGACGCGACGCATCATGATCCCAGGCTCAAGGATTACATCGATGCATTGATAGGCAGAGCCATGGGGCGGCCAGTACTGCAGTTCAACAGGGTGGATTTTCGCTTGCAATGGCTCAAGGCAAACTACCCCGAAGCAAAGATAGTCCATCTCTATCGTGATCCGCGCGAGCAATGGATGTCAATTATTGGCAAGGCTGGTGTCATAAAGCTGGATGCGAGCTACAAGGCAGGACAGCTATCGGGTGATAATGATTTTTATACCCTTGAATGGGCACGGGACTTGCGTCATGTTTTCCCGTTCCTTGAACCGGCAGGACGTCATCCTTATGAGATTCATTATCTTCTCTGGCGCCTTTCCTATATGTTTGGCAAATCCTTAAGCGATATATCAATTGGCTACGAAGAGCTGGTGACTGACTTTGACACAGTCATGACGCATTTGCTGAAAGAGCTCGATATCCGTGACGTCAATCTGGTTGAACTGGCTGCCCTTAATCAAGGCAAACTCAAGAATCGCTGGCAGGAATATGCCACGGATGACTGGTTTGCAGAAATTGAATCGCGGTGTGAGCATGAAGTCGAGAAGTTCCTTGCTGCTTTTTCGGGCCGCTGATCATGGTAAAAACGGGACTCATGGTCATTACGGATATTTTCTCGCCCATACGTGGTGGCACGGCTGTGTGGTTCGACGAGGTATACAGCCGTCTGGGTGGCAAGGAGATCCATATTGTCACGGGACAGACTACGGGTTCAAGTGATATTGACCAAAGCCACCCCAACACCATCCATCGTGTTGAGTTGAGACACAGCACCTGGCTGAGACCCTATTCCCTGCCAATTTACTGGAATCTGCTGGTGAAATGCCTTGGCGTTGCATCGAGGATCAAATTCAGGGCAGTCCATGCCGGGAAGGTGTTGCCCGAGGGGCTTGTAGGATGGGTGATTTCGAGACTGTTCGGGAAGTGTCTTTTCATTTATGCGCATGGCGAAGAGATCACCACCTGGCGAAACACCAAGAGATTGTATCCGATGCAATTCTTGTATCGTCACGCAAACATGGTCATAGCCAACAGCGAATTTACCAAAACTGAACTGGTCAAATTGGGGGTCAATCCGGAACGAATCGTGATCATCTTTCCGGGAGTGAATCTGGCTCGTTTCCGTCCTGATAACGTGAACAAGGGTCTACGTGAATCGATAGGGATCACGAGTGAACAGAAGCTGATCTTTTCCGTAGGCAGGCTCAACCTGCGCAAGGGCTTTGATCAGGTGATTCGGGTATTGCCGTCCTTGAGAGAATACGATCTGGATGTACATTACGCCATTGCCGGCAAGGGTGAAGCCATGGATCAGCTTGTTGCCTTGGCAAGGGAACAGGATGTGGCTGACCGGGTTCATTTCCTGGGTGCTGTTTCTGATGATGAATTGCCTGGCTGGTACAACGCCTGTGATGTTTTTGCCATGCCCAATCGCGAAATCAATGGAGACACAGAGGGATTTGGCATGGTTTTTCTGGAGGCGGCGGCATGCGGCAAGGCAGTTGTGGCGGGACTGGCTGGAGGGACTGGTGCGGCAGTTGAGGATGGCGTGACGGGATTGCGGGTAGATGGCAAGTCAACTATAGAAATTCGAAATGCGCTGCTCAGCCTGCTGAAAGACAAATCATTTAACCAGCGCCTGGGCGACGCTGGCTTGAGTCGTGCCAGAGAATCATTTGGTTGGGAGGCGGTGGCCAGCAACACCCATTCGGTGCTGAAATGCTGAAGGAAATTCCTATGTCAGAGTCATTCAGGGGGTATCGAGATTGAAAACCGTTTCTTTCAATCTGTCATGTCTTGCTGGCGTCCTGATGGCAAGCCTTGCAAGTCCTGCCAGTGGCTACATCATTCCAACTGAAAAGGAGCTTCGCCTGTTGCCGCCATACTGCATCAAGACTGCGGTGATCAGCAAACATTACGGGCGCGAGCAGGCTCCAACCGGACACGATGATGAAACCAAACAATTCATTTCGATTTACGGGAGAAACTTCTGGAACATGCATCATTACTGCTTTGGGCTGATGCATCTCAATCGTGCGTATGGCGCGAAGAACAGGGAAGAAAAGGGGGCCAATCTAGGACAGGCCATCAAGGAATTCGATTATGTACTCAATGGCGCAGACGCGGAATTTGTCCTTTTGCCCGAGATACACACAAACAAGGGTACTGTACTGATGATGCAGAAAAATCATGGAGCGGCAGTCGGGGAATTCAGCAAGGCAATTGCACTCAAGCCTGATTATCCTCAGCCGTATGGACAGTTGAGCGACTATTACGAGCAAAACAAAAAAAAGGACATGGCATTGCAAATTCTGGAGCAAGGGCTGGCCCACAACCCGGAAGCAAGGCAATTGCTCAAGCGTTACAAGCGGCTGGGGGGTAAAAAGGTTTTTACGGCTCAACCAGTTCCTGTTGAAACCAAGCCAATTCCCAAGGAAGAAGTGAATCCCGGGGCTATTGCTGCGGAAGTGTCCCCGAATTCTGTCCCTTCCGTTCCAAGCCTGCCTCAGACTACAAGCACTCCTCCGGGCCACCAACAGGAAAGGAAGACCAATCCTTATTGCAGATTTTGTCCATAATTTTGCCTCATTTGAAAAACGAGTGGGTAATGGGCGTCCCGTGGCTGCGGGTCAAGGGCGGGCGCAGCCCGGCGGAGCGCACCCTTGACGCGCAGGATTGTGAGATACGCTGGT
>JACAED010000069.1 GCA_013389025.1 Hydrogenophilaceae bacterium | reverse complement strand
GCCTTCACCGCCGCGCTGGTATTGGCATAGACGACCGAGGTGCGATCCGGGTGCGCGTCACAAAAGGCGGCAAACTCGTCCGCAGGACAGGCCAGATCCAGCGAACAATCCGCGCCAAGATCCGGCATGATGACGCGCTTTTCCGGGTTTAGGATTTTCGAGGTCTCGCCCATGAATTTCACGCCCGCCACGATCAGTGTCTTGGCCTTGTGCGCGTGGCCGAAGCGTGCCATTTCCAGCGAGTCGGACACGCAACCTCCGGTTTCTTCCGCCAGATCCTGAAGGTCGGACGAGGTGTAGTAATGCGCCACCAGAACGGCATCCTGCTCCATCATCAGTTTCCTGATGCGGGTCTTGAGCGCCAGCCTCTCGCGGTCGTCGAGCACCTCTTCCACCATGGGAGGTGGCTGGATGACCGGCCTGACCGGCACGGGAAAATCGATGTTCATTCGCGTTTCAGCTACAGCGGAACAAAAGAATGGAGTATAGCCGGACACGAGCCATATGCCTTATCCTCATGCCCCATGCAGCAACTTCTTCTTGATATTCGACCGGCAGCCAGTCCGAGCCTGGATAATTACATCGCCGGCCCCAACCAGGAACTTGTCAGCCACCTCCTTGAGTGGAAGACAGGCAAGACGCCCGAAAAATCGCTGTATCTGTGGGGCCCGCCAGGCAGTGGTAAAACCCACTTGCTGCGGGCATTGACGCGCCAACCCGCTGCACTTTACTGGAATGGCGCGGATGAGATACCCGACGCAACCCGGCTGATCGCCCTGGATGACGTGGAACAACTTTCAGAAGCCCCCCAGATCAAGGCATTTACGGCATTCAACCACGCGATAACGGCAGGCACGCTCTGGATCGCGGCCGGAAAGAATGCGCCATCGGGTTTGTCGGTTCGCGACGACCTGCGTACCCGCCTGGGCTGGGGTCTGGTTTACCGTCTGCAACCGCTTGGCGATCAGGACATGCAGGATGCGCTGATCCTGCATGCCCGAAATCTTGGGTTTGATCTGGACCCGGCTATCCCGGCCTGGCTGCTGGCTCGTCAACGACGCGACCTGGGCTACCTGTTGCAAGTGGTGGAAGCGCTGGACCGCTATAGCCTGCAAACCCAGCGGCGCGTCACACTGCCATTGTTGAAGAGCCTGTTGAATTAGCTTTGTGGGCAAAGAAGAATGTGGCGAGGGGGTGTCAGGCAAGAATCAAACAGGTAAAAAAGCAGAATGCTTGCGGCACCCATGAGCATTTTGAGCCTGTTTACGACACGGCCTCACGCCCTCGCAGTCGCTCTTCTCAGGCTCTCTGCTGTTCTTCGGCGATTTCCTTGCGCACCTGATCCATGTCAAGCGCCATGACCTGGCCGAGCAGTTGATCCAGCGCCGAAGCGGGCAGGGAACCGGGTTGTGAAAAAATGATGATCTGCTCGCGAAACACCATTAATGTCGGGATGGAGCGGATATTGAAGGCGGCTGCCAGATCCTGTTCGGCCTCGGTATTGACCTTGGCAAAAACTACGCCATCGTGTTTTTCCGATGCTGCCTCGTAAATCGGTGCAAATGCCCGGCAGGGACCACACCAGGGCGCCCAGAAATCGACGATCACGACATCATTGCCGGTAACGGTTTGCTGAAAATTATCCTTGTTGAGTTCTAGGGTGGCCATGTTTGCTCCGGATTGATTCAAATAAAACGGCGCGGTTTAAGCCGCGCCGCAAGTGCCACCCTATCACGGGCAACGTCTCCGCGCAATGCGCGGTCTTCTTGGTTTGGGCAGCCAGGAATCCGGCTGGGGTCCCCTTGTTGCGAGCCGAAGCCAGCTCGTTGAAAAATCTTACTTGGCAAAGGCCTGTTGAAACATGCTGCGTCCGGAGTCAACATTGCGCGATAGATTCTGGCTGCGGCGAAGATTGCCTCGGACTTCCGCACGATTGACTGCCATGATCAGTTCTGTGGCCAGCACCCGTGCCTGATGCGGGGACAATTTCAGATCACATTCTCCAGTGCTTAGTGTGAAGGCAACCTTATCCTTGCCGCTGTTGTCCTCAACCAGACTGATGCTTACTGCTGTGCCATTGTCGAGTTCCATTTCCGTTACTCCCTCTATCATCACTTGGTGCTCTCCTTCTTGCAGACTGTATGCCAAGCGACAATCCTAGCCGAATCAAATGAAATTACTGTGAAATCAAGGATTTTTTACTGTCTTGAGTTCAGATGCATGGGTGCTCGTCAAATACTTTGACGAAGCCCCGACAGACCAGTCCGGAAAATTGACGATTATTGAATAGCCACCCTTTGTCTGCTTGAAAGCAGGGTATAGGCGACAGGGATGACAAATAATGTGAGCAGGGTACCCAGCAACAATCCACCCACAATGACCCAGCCAATCGGCGAGCGCGATTCCGCTCCCGCTCCGGTTGCGAAGGCAAGTGGTACAGACCCTAGGACCATGGCAGCGGTGGTCATCAGGATCGGACGAAGCCGCAAAGAAGATGCTTCGATCACCGCCTCTCGAATCGCTTTGCCCTGGTCTTGCAACTGGTTGGCAAATTCAACAATCAAGATGCCATGTTTGGTAATCAGGCCCACCAGCATGATGAGTCCGATCTGGCTGTAAACATTAAGCGTACCCCCCGTCAGCTTGAGGGCCAGCAGTGCACCGGTCATCGCCAGGGGTACCGTCAACATGATCACAAGAGGCCCCCTGAAGCTCTCAAACTGCGCGGCCAGTACCAGATAGATGAAAACCAGCGCCAGGGCGAAGGTCATCAGCAAGGTCTTGCCGGATTCCCTGAACTCGCGCGACTGGCCATCCAGCGTGGTCTGGAAATTCTCAGGCAGCGTTTCCCTTGCGGCCTGATCCATGAAAGCCAGGGCATCGCCAAGGGTATGTCCAGGCGCGATATTGGCCGATATGATGGCCGCTCGCTGCCGGTTGAAATGATTGAGTTCCTTCGGAGCCACCGTCTCTTCGATTGCGATCAGGTTGGACAATGGGGTCAGCACCCCATTCTCTCCTCTCACATAGACCACCCCGAGATCCTGTGGCGCAGCCCTGTCCCTGGGTTCCAGCTGCACGATGACGTCATACTGTTCGCCCTCGCGCTTGAAACGCGTGACTTCGCGGCCGCCCATCAAGGACTCCAGCGTGCGGCCTATGTCATCCACGCCGACTTTCATGTCCGCCGCCTTGTCCCGGTTGACCGAAACGGAAATCTGCGGCTTGTTGAGCTTGAGGTCGGTATCCGCATTGACCAGCCCGGGATAGGCCCGAACCTTGGCCATGAGTTTTTCCAGCGCTTCATCCAGTGCCTGATAAGTCGGAGCCTGCACGACAAATTGCAGCGGGGGATTGCGAAAGCTTTGACCCAGCGACGGGGGGTTGATGGGAAACGCCAACACGCCAGGCATGCTCACGAACATGCGCGGACCCAGCGATTGGGTAATCTCCATCTGAGAGCGCTCACGCTCGTCCCACGGTTTCAGCATCACGAAGGAAAGAGCGGTATT
Source organism: Hydrogenophilaceae bacterium (assembly GCA_013389025.1). Taxonomy (GTDB): domain Bacteria; phylum Pseudomonadota; class Gammaproteobacteria; order Burkholderiales; family Thiobacillaceae; genus UBA6918. The sequence continues at coordinate 34,338 of JACAED010000069.1, read as the reverse complement.
CACTGGATTGGGGCGTTCAAGACCGGGTGCCACCACCACAAAGGCCGTGCGGACTTCGGGCACACTTTTGTAGATGTCCTCGAGTTGCCTGGCATACTGATCGGTATAAGCCATCGTCGACCCTTCGGGCGCCAGCATGAAGCCGATGAAAAAACCCCGATCTTCGGTTGGGGCCAGCTCGGATTTCAGCGACTTCAGCAGTCCCCATGCTGTAACTGCCGCTAGGATGAACAACACAAGGATTACCCAGCGGACATTGAGCACGTGGCCCAACAGTCGCTGATATCCAAGATTCAGTCCAATCAGAATTTTCTCGCCCAGCATGAACAGGGTGCCGTGCCGGGTTTCATGTTTCAAAAGCCGGCTGCACATCATGGGTGTCAGGGTCAGCGCCACAAAACCCGATACCAGCACAGCCGCCGACACCGTCAGAGCAAACTCTGTGAAAAGACGCCCGGTGTTTCCGGTGGCAAAGGCCAGTGGTGCGAAAACCGAGGCCAAGGTCAGGGTCATGGCCAACACCGCGAAGCCGATTTCCCTGGCGCCCTTTCTTGCAGCCTCCAGCGCTGGCATACCCTCCTCAATATGACGATAGATGTTTTCCAGCATAACGATCGCGTCATCCACGACCAAACCAATGGCAAGCACCAGGCCAAGCAGGGTCAGTACATTGATGGTGAATCCGAATGCGTACAGAAATACAAATGAACCAACAAGCGAGACGGGAATGGTTACGAATGGAATCAGGGTGGCGCGCCATGAACGCAGGAACAAAAAGATCACTGCCACAACCAGCACAAGCGCCTCACCCATGGTTTCATAGACTGCGTCGATGCTTTTTTCGATGAAAACCGAACTGTCAAAACCGATTTTCAGCTTCATCCCCGGGGGTAGGTTCTTTTCAAGTCTTGGAATTTCCGCCTTGACCGCTTGCGCCACGGCAAGCGTATTGGCAGTGGATTGCTTGACGATGCCGAGCCCAACCGCCGGCTCAGTGTTGACGCGGACGATGTTGCGATCATCCTCCGCACCCAGCTCCACCCGCCCGACATCATGAATCCGGATCGGCGTGCTTCCAGCCTGCCGAATGATGACATTACCGAATTCCTCGGGCGTTTTCAGGTCAGTCGATGCCTGGACCGTGAATTCGCGCATTTTGCCTTCGATACGACCTGCCGGCAGTTCGACGTTCTGCGCACGCAAGGCCGCTTCCACATCCTGAACCGTCAAACCGTAGGCCACCAACCGCTGGGCATCCAGCCATATCCGCATGGCATACCGGCGTTCGCCGCCAATGATGACCGAGGCAACGCCTGGAAGGGTTTTCAACTGATCAGCGACAATGCGGTCTGCATAGTCGGTGATTTCCAACGGGCTCTGCCTGTCGCTGGAAAAAGCCAGCCAGATTATGGCTTGTGCGTCGGCCTCGATTTTGGCAACAATGGAATCTTCAGCAGCTTCCGGCAGCTGTCCGCGTACACGCGCCACGCGGTCCCGTACGTCGTTTGCCGCCGCCTCCGGATCGCGTTCCCGCAGGAATTCGACGGTGATCTGGCTGACTTCTTCCCTGCTTACGGACTTTACCGTTCGGATGCCCTCAATGCCTGACAAGCTATCTTCAAGCGGTTGTGTAATTTGGCTTTCAATGACAGAAGCGGATGCCCCCTTGAACACCGTTCGTACCGACATGACTGGCGCGTCAATATTGGGATACTCACGAACGGGCAGCCGTTCAAAGGCCATGACGCCCAACAGCACGATCATCAGGCTCATGACCGTGGCAAGCACCGGCCGACCGATTGATATGGAAGACAGGACCATGCTTAAAAGGGGCTTCGGTCTCTCCGATTCAAGGATTGGTGGTCGGCTTTTGCTGCATTTGCTTCATTATCTGCATGACCGCCTCTACCGGTGCAACCGGAACCCCGGGTCTGAGTTTTAGCAAGCCATCCACCACGATCGTGTCGCCTGAACTGATACCAGACAAAACCTCCACCTGCCCAGGCGATCGGCGTCCAAGCCGAACCGGCACCAGATTGGCCTTGCCTTCCTCTACCTTATATATATATGTCCGAGTGCCTTTGGGAAGTATGGCCTGCTCAGGTACGACAATGGCAGACGGGCGGTTTCCAAGATTGGCTGTTACCCGTGCAAACATGCCTGGTTTGAGTTGCCCCCCGGGATTCGGAATCCTGGCACGAACCAGGGCACCGCGTGAAGCCTGATCAACCGTGGGCTCAATGGCGTAGACATTTCCGTTATAAGCTCTTCCGGGCAGGGCATCGACGGTAACGCTGACCGGCTGACCGATTTTGACCCGTGGCAGATACACTTCGGGAACCCGCACGTCCAGATTCAATTTGTCTGTGGCAGCAAGTTCGACAATGTCGTCGCCCTTCTTGACATAGGCCCCGGGACTGATTTTGCGCAGCCCAGCCATGGCAGTGAAAGGAGCACGAATTACCGTTCTGTCCAAGGCAACACGAACTTCCCTTACCTTTGACCTGACGATATCCAGGTTGGCCCGTGCTTCATCCAGGGATTGCTGGCTCATGAAGCCCTTTCCGGCGAGTTCCTCGTTGCGTTTGAACCTGCTTTCCGCAAGCTTGTAATCCGCTTCAGCCGCTGCAAGCGCGGCGCGCTGCTCGGCGTCATCCAGACGGACAATCACACTGCCTTTCTTTACGGCAATTCCTTCATTGAAGGAGAGACTTGCTATCCGGCCATCAATTTCGGGTCTCACTATGACCTGTTCATGTGGGACCAACGTCGCGGCCGCAGTAACCGTGTCAGACACATCCGCAGATTGAACCTTTGCCATGCGCACGGGAACTGGTTGGTTTACGCCAGGAGATTGAGCCCAGGCAAGCCCCATCGCAAGAATGAAAAGAATCAGGGCCTTTTTCATGATTCATATTGAAGGCTGGGAAGTCTTCATCATATCAGCACGCAAAACCTACTACGAAACAATCCGTAAGTGATGAATCGGGCTTACGATTGGGGAGTTCCCTTCCCACAAGGATGGTTGTAACCAATTTCCGCGAATCAACATGAAAAAAAGGGGGCCGCCTGGCCCCCTTTTGTCTTGCCGAATCCGGCTTGACTATTAAAGCCCGAAAGGCTTGATGACCGGCATGGAAGGTGCTGGGGCAGGTGCTGGAGCCGCCGCAGGGGCAGGCTTGGCGGGAGCTGCCTTCTTCGCAGCAGGCTTCTTGGGTGCAGCCTTCTTGGCGGCAGGTTTCTTGGCGGCAGGCTTCTTGGCCGGTGCGGCTTTCTTGACTGCCGGCTTTTTGGCAGCGGGCTTTTTGGCCGGTGCGGCTTTCTTGGCTGCCGGCTTTTTGGCAGCAGGCTTCTTGGGTGCTGCTTTCTTGGCAGCAGGCTTCTTGGGTGCTGCTTTCTTGGCAGCGGGCTTCTTGGGTGCTGCTTTCTTGGCTGCCGGTTTCTTGGCCGGTGCGGCTTTCTTCACGGCAGGTTTCTTGGCTGCCGGCTTTTTGGCCGGTGCGGCTTTCTTGGCGGCAGGTTTCTTGGCTGCAGGTTTCTTGGCAGTTGCCATACATCACTCCTTAGAAGTTGAACAAATTCACTACTACTTACGAATAAAGCGTGCAGAGGTTTGTAAATGCACTTCCAAAGCGTGGCATCCACATCCAGTACCCGATTCGCAGGTTTCAACCATCAACCTTCCGAATCCCGCACTAGGCGGGCGATACCAAAGCTCCGCTTGGTGAGCCTCATTCTAGATACTTTTTCGGACACTTCAACAAATAGTTGAGCTTTTTTGAAATATTGATGACGAAAAATGTAGCGTCATCACAAATAATATCGTGTCGACACCATAAAACAAGAAACATCGATCATCATGAATTGGATTAAATCCTAGTAAACAAGCCGCTCTCCGGCCATCAAGCCTTCGATTGTTTCCCGCTCACGGATGAGGTGAATTTTGTTTTTGTTCACGAGCACCTCCGCCGATCGGGGTCGGCTGTTGTAGTTGGAACTCATGCTCATGCCGTATGCACCCGCCGAAAGGACCGCCAGAAGTTCGCCCTCACGTGCCCGAATTGCCCGATTCAGTCCGATAAAGTCACCGGTTTCACACACCGGACCCACCACGTCGCACGGCAAGTCTGGTTCACCAGACTGGCATACCGGAACGATGTCATGAAAGGCATCATAGAGGGACGGCCTCATCAGATCATTCATGGCTGCATCCACCACGATGAAGTTCTTGGTATCGCCTCGCTTTACATACTCAATGCGCGTTAGCAGCAAGCCGGCGTTCCCGACCAGGGAACGGCCTGGCTCCACTATGACTTCCTCGCTCCGCCCACGGAAGCGTGAAATCAGGATTGACCTGAAATCCGTCATGTCCGGAGGCGTCTCATCCCGATACCGGATACCCAAACCGCCCCCGATATCAATGTGCTTGAGACGGATCCCGATCGACGAAAGCTTTCCGACCAGATCAAGTACCCGATCAATCGCATCGGCGATTGGTGCAAGATCGGTCAACTGGGAGCCGATATGGCAATCCACCCCAACAATCTCGATCCCGTCCATTGATGCCGCCTGTCTGTACAGGGGCTGCGCCCTTCCAATCGGGATGCCGAACTTGTTCTGCTTGAGACCGGTTGAAATGTAGGGATGGGTTTTCGGGTCGACATCCGGATTGACCCGAATGGAGACCAAGGCGATTCTGCCCATCTCTTTTGCCACCCTGTTCAATCTGGAAAGTTCGCTCTCGGACTCGATATTGAAACATCTGATGCCGGCATCCAGTGCGGCCCGCATCTCGGCCTCCGTCTTCCCCACACCGGAAAACACGATCTTTGCCGCCTGCCCACCGGCCCTCAGCACGCGTGCCAGTTCCCCGCCGGACACGATGTCGAAACCTGCCCCGAGCCTGGCGAAATGCTGAAGGATGGCCAGATTGCCGTTGGCCTTGACGGCATAGCAAATCAGATGGGGCAAACCTGCCAGTGCCCGTTCATAGGAGTCAAAGGCTTCGGTCAGCGCGGCTTGTGAATAGACATACAAGGGCGTTCCGTACACGCGCGCCAATTCTTCGAGGGACACCTCTTCCAGGAAAAGGCGTCCGTCCATTCTGTGCAATGGGTTCATTTGCTGGGTTGTTGGGCGTTGGCCGGATTCCGGTCCGGCAAGGTCAGGGTGCCCTTGGATCCGCAGGCTGGCAACTGAGACAATACCAGAAGCAGGGCGAAAAAAAGCGAACGAAAGTTCATGCTTGCAATGTTAGCATGGCAATTGCAGCTTGTACCCGCGGACCGGCCTGCAGGATTCCTCGTTATATTCGACATGAAAAACCATGAATGAGACGGATTTTCTCAGATTGACCGCCCAGACCCTCTCACGCATCGAACAGGCAATCGAGAAGGCTGGCCTCGACTTTGAACAGCCTGCCGATGGCATCCTGGAGATCGAATTCAATGATGCCAGCAAAATCGTGATCAATCGCCATGGGGCAGCTCAAGAGATCTGGGTGGCCGCCCGAACGGGCGGCTTCCACTTCAGCCACGATGGCCTTGCCTGGCGTGACACCCGCGACAAGTCAGAGCTGTCGGCACGTTTGGCGGACTTGATTGAAATCCAGGGCGGGGGAACCGTCGATTTCGGCGGCCCCCTCTAGACCTGGAATCAATCCCTCAAGGAAGAAAAGAGATAATTATTGCCACGCTGGGATGCATGGCATTCAAAGCAGACCTTGACCGCGTTCTTTCCCACAACCGGCTTGGCAGGATCGCCGCCAGCAAACCCCTCGAAGCCCCAGCCGCCGGTCTCCGGGTAGCGTTTGGCGTCCCGAGCCATTACCCCCAGCACCTTCCTTTTACCCTCCACCAAGGCATTCTCCTCGTTTTTGGCCTCAAGCAGGTCGAAAACGATCATGGCCCCATCCTGAAACTTTCCGCTCTTGTAGCCTTTGACCGCCTTGGAATTCGCGTAGATGTGGTGCAGCCCACCAAAGGATTCATACAGGGGATGCCCCGGCTTGAGTTCCATGGACTTCACATGCCGCCAATCCCTGTAGCCCTCCGGGTAAGCCACGCTGAAACCATCTCCAGCCAAGGCGGTTGCCGCCGCAAATCCCGCCACCAATACAAAAAACATTTTCATTTTGGTCTCCTCAAGTTAAGTATCGACACGATACGTTTCGTGTCGATACCATACTAGCCAGACTCACAGACTTGTCAAGGATTCCGGCCACACCTAATATGGAGCCATGAAAAACCAGACACTTGTCCTGCTGGACACCGTCGAGCGGCTGGGCAATCTCCTGCGGACAGGCTTGCGCCAGGCCGGGGTAATCCAAGGCCTCCAGCCCATCCATCTTCAGGCGCTGATTTACCTGAATGAAGCCAACCGCTACAGCAATACCCCGCAGGCCTTGGCGGAGTATCTGGGTCTGACCAAGGGAACCGTATCCCAAAGTTTGCTATTACTGGCACGTCGCAAGCTGATTGCCCGGCATGCCGATGAAAAGGATGGCCGTATCGTTCGACTGACGCTTACCGACAAGGGAAAGGAAACACTCAAGGAATTGGGACTTGCCAACACATGGCGTGAGGCGCTGGCCGAAGCAAGCCCTGCCAGGCTGAGTTCGGCCACAAAGGTATTGAAGGAAGCACTGGCCCGCATGCAGCTCAAAAATGGCCTGAGAAGCTTTGGTGTCTGCTCGACATGCCAACACAACCTGCACATTGGCCCGCGAAGCTATGTATGCGGCCTGACCAAGGAAAAACTGTCCAGTCGGGAGGTCAGCAAGATCTGCAGGGAACACATGCCCGTGGAGGAAAAAACCGTTTGATCAGGCATCAAGGCCGGGTCGATGCCAGCCTTTCCCGGGCACGGACCACGGCAGCCCTGACCTGCTCGGGCGCGGTTCCGCCCGCATGGTTTCGCGCGGCCAGAGATCCTTCCAGTGTCAGCACGGCAAAAACATCTTCCGACACCAGCGGGCTGAAACCCTGCAACTCTGCCAGTGGCAGGCCAGCCAAATCGCAGTTTTTTGCTTCCGCCGCCCGCACGGCCCTGGCGACCGCCTCGTGGGCATCGCGGAAGGGCAGGCCTTTCTTGACCAGGTAATCTGCCAGATCGGTGGCGGTCGAGTAACCCTCGTTTGCCGCCTGTCTCATTGAATCAGGTTTGACCCGAATCCCTGTCAGCATGTCCGCGTATATCTTCAAGGTATCCAGCAAGGTATCCACCGTATCGAAGAGGGGTTCCTTGTCTTCCTGATTGTCCTTGTTATAGGCCAAGGGCTGGCCCTTCATCAGGGTCAGCAGCGCCGTCAGGTGACCAAATACCCGTCCGGCTTTACCCCGGACCAGCTCCGGCACGTCCGGGTTTTTCTTCTGCGGCATGATGGAAGAACCCGTGCAGAAGCGATCCGCCAGATCTATAAAGCCAAAGCGGGGACTCATCCACAAAATCAGTTCCTCGGATAAACGCGAGAAATGCACCATTACCTGAGAAGCCGCGGAGGTGAATTCGATGGCGAAATCACGATCCGACACCGCATCCAGGGAGTTTTCGCAAACCCCGTCAAATCCGAGTTCTCGAGCGACAATCTCCCGATCGATCGGGTAGCTGGTACCTGCCAGCGCCGCCGCTCCCAGCGGGAGGCGATTGATGCGTTTCCTTGCATCCGCCAGACGTTCATGATCCCTCTCCAGCATCTCAAAGTAGGCCATCATGTGATGCCCGAAGGTCACCGGCTGGGCAACCTGCAAATGAGTGAACCCGGGCATGACGGTAGATGCATGCCGCTCCGCCAGATTCAGCAAACTGTCCTGGCAAGCCCGAATACCTTCCTGGATGCGATCAACGGCATCGCGCAGGTAAAGACGGATATCCGTTGCAACCTGATCATTGCGCGAGCGGCCGGTATGCAATCGTTTGCCGGCATCGCCGATTTTTGCCGTGAGGGCTTTCTCGATATTAAGATGGACGTCTTCCAGATCCAGTGACCATTCAAAGCGTCCAGACCGAATCTCGGAAAGAATCTCCCCCATCCCGCGTTCGATGTCAGCCAAATCCTCGGCATCAAGGACTCCAACATGGTTTAGCATGCGGGCATGGGCAAGCGAGCCCTTTATGTCGACCTCGGCCAGCCGATAATCAAAGGGAATGGAGGCTGTGTAACGCTTGACCAGTTCATCGACGGGCTCGGAAAACCGTCCCGACCATGTTCCAGAGGCTTTATCCATGATGACAACTCGAGATGCAAAGTAAAAATCATAACAACCGGCTGGGTGTTTTGCCGAATTTCTGTCATTTGGGTACAAGTTTGCGAGTCATTATTGCTGTCGAATCAGCTGCCCTGTTCGCAGCCTTTGCCGATTCACCGGGTCTGAACGAGGGTCTTTCAAGCTTTTCAGAGCGATCGGCACTGATTCAACCCGCACTACTTCTGACTTTGCTGGCCCTTTGCCTGATATCGTCAATCGTGCGGACACTGGACTATTCGCGCGGAATGTTTGTCTTCTTTCTCACCGGTGCCCTGGTTCCAGTCCTGACAACCTGGCTCCTCAACCGTTTGCTGCCCGATGCCAGCCTGCTTGACCCGTTTCAGACCCTGAGCTTCAGCTTCCTGATGAGCATGCTACTGAGCGGATATCTCCATCTGCGCGGCATGGCCCTTTCCCCGGCGGTTACGGAAGCGCGCTTGCAGGCGCTTCAAGCGAGAATTCGCCCGCATTTCCTGTTCAACAGCCTCAATGCCGTCCTTTCGCTCGTCCGGACCGACCCCCGAAGGGCGGAACATGCGCTTGAAGACCTGTCCGAACTGTTTCGCGCACTAATGCGCGAAAACCGCGATCTTGTATCACTGCAGGATGAAATTGATCTGACGCGGGCCTATCTGGGTCTTGAACAACTCCGCCTGGGTGACCGTTTGTCGGTTGACTGGCACGTCGACAAGATGCCGTCCGACGCGCTGATACCGCCGCTTGTCATCCAGCCGCTGGTTGAAAACGCCGTATATCACGGAATCGAGCCTCATCGTGAACCGGGTCAGATCAGTCTGAATATCTACCGCAGCGGCGATAGGGTGCATATCGTGATCCGCAATCCCTATGCAGAATCCGGTTCGCATCATGCAGGCAACAAACTGGCCCTGGGCAATATCCGCGAACGTCTGGCTTTGCATTTCGACCTGGATGCCACCCTCAAGTCAGAGTTGATGGGAGCCGTATATCAGGTGCATATCAGCTTGCCCTATACCCGTGCAAACAAACACCGAAACCCCGTTGCGCCTTCTCGTCGTGGATGACGAGGCGCCTGCTCGACGTCGTCTTTGTGAGGTTCTTGAAGATTGCAGTCAAAGACTGCCCCTGCAGGTGGTCGGCGAAAGCGACAATGGCGTGGATGCGCTGGAAACCGCGCAACGCGAAAGGCTGGATGCGCTATTGCTGGACATCCGCATGCCCGGCATGGACGGCATCGAAGTCGCCCAGCACCTGCAAAAGCTGCATCGTCCGCCTGCCATCATCTTTACCACCGCATATGACAATTACGCCTGCCAGGCATTTGAAGTCAATGCCGTGGATTACCTGATGAAGCCTGTCCGCGCCGAGCGACTGGTTGCCGCCCTGGGCAAGGCAAAGAGTCTGACCCAGTCAACCCTGGATGCTCTGAGACAAGCCCATCCCAAGGCAAGAACCCATCTTTCCCTGTCGGAAAAGGGCAAACTTCGTCTGGTGCCGGTTGAGGAAATCCTATATCTCAAGGCTGAACTGAAATACATCACGGTCAAAACCCTTGAACGTGAATACCTGCTTGAAGAATCACTAATCAAGCTGGAGTCCGAGTTTGGGGACCGCTTCCTGCGCATCCACCGAAATTGTCTGGTTGCGAAGGATCTGATCGAACAGGTCGGCAAACTGGCTGGCAACGACGATGGCCATTTCGTACGGTTGCGTGGCCTGGATGAGGCACTTCCCGTCAGCCGCAGGCAATATTCACAGCTGCGGGACTACTTCCGTTAGTTCTTCTTTTTGCCGCGAATTTTATCCAGCCCCTCGTCAATTGCCGACTCGATGTAGCCGAAATAGAAGTCCGGGGTCAGCAAGCCCACGATTGGTTTGGAAAGTTCCTTGCCCTGCGCATCCACCACTTTCACAGTTGGCACCATGAAGACTTTCTGGCCGGCGGCATAGGCGCCATGAGTGGTCTTTTTTCCGTCAAACCCCACAAGATTCCAGTCAGACCCCACCTCAACCTGGCGAATGATGACCTTGTCACGATAAGCCGGGTCTTTAACCATGGGCCCGAGAAACTCGTTTTTTACACGTTCGCAATAATGGCATTCGGGACTGGCAAACAACAGCATGATCGGCACCTTGCGGTGTGCCGCATCCCTGCCTTCCTGCTTGAGGCTGTCAGTAAGTGGAACATCGCCATGGTCCGCGGCATGCAAGGGCAAGCCCAGCGCCCATGCTAGAATGCCAACAGCCAGAAAGCTATATCTCATCGAATTCGGACTCCATTAATTGATGTGGCCAAATGCCACCTAAATATGCGGCAAATCACCCCCCGGCGAAAGCGTAATTTACTACCAATTTCATGACCCTCAAGCGACCTCTGATCATAGCCACCCGTGAAAGCGCACTGGCCCTTTGGCAGGCTCACCATGTCCGTGACCGGTTAATGGCATTGCATCCCGGCTTGCAGGTCGAATTATTGGGCATGACCACACAGGGTGACCGGATTCTTGATGTCACACTCAACAAAATCGGGGGCAAGGGCCTTTTTGTCAAGGAGCTCGAACAGGCCCTTCTGGAAGGCCGCGCGGACCTTGCCGTTCATTCTCTCAAGGATGTGCCGATGACTCTTCCAGAGGGGTTTTCCCTGGCCGCCATCGGCGAACGCGAAGATCCGCGAGATGCCTTCGTTTCCAACAAGTTCCGCCAGCTTTCGGACTTGCCGCCGGCGGCTGTCGTCGGCACCTCAAGTCTCCGGCGCGAGTCGCAACTGCGCGCCCGCTATCCGCACCTCGACGTTCAACCGCTGAGAGGCAATGTCAATACGCGCCTTCGCAAGCTCGACGAAGGACTGTATGACGCCATCATCCTTGCGGCGGCCGGACTAAAACGCCTGGGCTACACCGATCGCATTGCTTCCCTGCTTGAACCCGAACAAAGTCTTCCTGCAGCAGGACAAGGCGCACTTGGAATCGAAATCCGCTCTGATCGTGTAGACCTGCTGCCATTGCTGGCGCCTTTGCATCACCGGGATACTGCGTCCTGCGTACGCGCGGAGCGCGAAGTATCGAGGCAGCTTGGCGGTAGCTGCCAGGTGCCCCTGGGCGTGTATGCCACGCTGAACAGCAATCTTCTGTATTTGCGTGGCTTCGTCTCACATCCTCATGGCGAACCGTTCATACATTCCCAGGTCACGGGAACGCCGGATAACCCGGAAAACCTGGGTCAGCAACTGGCGCAGGCCCTGCGCAGCCAGGGTGCAGAACACATCATTGCCTCCCTTGGCTGATCCTTCTGTTCATCTTGTGAATCCAAACCGGCCGCTGGAAGGTAAACGCATTCTGGTCACCCGCCCCAGGGAGCAGTCGGATCGGTTGGCAAAACTTGTTGAATCGGCCGGAGGCGTGCCTGTGATTTGCCCGGCCATTGAAATTCTTGGGCCCTCGGATCCTGCCACCCTGGATCGTCGGATTGAACAGCTGGACAGCTACGATCTGGCCATTTTCATCAGCCCAACTGCAGCCGAGTGGTGCTTGAAGTCAATATTGGCCAGGCGAGAATGGCCATCAGATATTGCGGTGGCTGCTGTGGGGCAGGCTACCGCGCGCAGACTTGAGACCATGGGGTTCAGAGATATCATTTCACCGGAGGATCAGGCTGACAGCGAATCCCTGCTAAAGCTTTCCGGCATGAAAAAAGTGGCCGGCAAACGAATCATCATCTTTCGTGGCGAAGGCGGTCGCGAACTGCTGGCCGACACCTTGCGTAAACGTGGAGCGGAAATCGATTATGCCGAATGCTATCACCGCGCCAGGCCCGATTCGTCCAATAACACCCTGCCCGATATATTGCGTCAAACCAATCTGTCCGCAATTACCGTGACCAGTTCTGAGGGGCTTGTGAACCTGCTTGAGATGGCCGGTTCAGAGAATCTTCAACAAATCGCATCGATCCCATTTTTTGTGCTGCACGAACGTATTGCCATTGCTGCACGCAACCGTGGCATCCATACGGTCGTCACCACCAAGGGGAGTGATTCTGGACTGCTGGATGGTATGGTTAAATTCTTCCAATCATGAATAGTCATCCTGCCGATCATCATCCATCACCTGCCAGCCACGGCCGTTCCTTTCATTTCAGCTGGGGAGTGGCATTGGGCATCGTTGCGACCCTTCTGTCTGCCGGCGTATGGCTGGATAGCCGGGACCAATCGCGCAGCGCGAAGACCGAACTCGCACGGAAATTGTCAGAATTCGATGCCTCGGTCAAGGAAAGCCGGCTGCTTGCCCGAAATGCCGATGACATGACGCGCGAGACCTTATCAAGGCTTGCTCAAGTCGAGTCCCAACTGGCCAATTCCAGGGAACAGCAGCTGGCGCTCGAATCCTTGTACAAGGAACTTTCGCGTGATCGCGACCAATGGGCGCTGGCGGATATCGAACAAATCATCCTGACGGCAAGCCAACAGCTTCAACTGGCCGGAAACCTCAGGGCCGCAATCGTGGCCCTTGAAACCGCCGATCTGCGTTTGCAAAGACTGGACAAGCCACAATTCACGGCTATCCGCCAGGCCATCAGCAATGACCTGGCCAAATTGCGGGCCGTTCCGGATTTCGATCAGGCGGGCATCAGCATGCGGCTCATCGCGCAGATCAATGGCATCGACAAATGGCCGCTGTCCAGCTCTCATACCCAGACCGGCAGCCATGGCAGGAAACCCAAAGGGCCGATTACCCATGATCTGCTGGCCGAACTGAAAAACCTGGTACAGATACGCAGGATGGATCAGGGCGAACCGGCACTGCTGACACCCGAACAGGAGTATTTCCTTCGCCAGAATCTGAAGCTCCGCTTGCTTAGCGCACGTCTCTCTGTGCTGATGCATGACGAAAACGGCTACAAATCGGATCTGGATGCCAGTCTGAAACTGCTTGGCCGGTACTTCAATACCCTGGATGCCACCGTCGTGTCGGCCGTGAAAGAACTTCGCACGCTTGCCGGAATCAGGGTTGAAAGATCCTTGCCAGATCTGAAAGAAAGCCAGACCGCCGTGCAACGATTCAGGGAAGCACGCCAGTAATGCGCTGGCTGGTTTCGCTCATTGTCATCGCCATCATGGCCGTAGGTCTTGCTCTGGCAGGACGGTATGATCCAGGTTACGTCGTCCTGGTCTATCCACCCTGGAGAGCCGAACTTTCATTTGTCAGCTTTCTGCTCCTGCTGGCCATGCTGGTAACCGGGGCTTATCTTTTAACCCGGCTCGCGATCATTACGCTCAATTTGCCCGAAGCAGTAAAAGCCCGGCATCAGCGACGGGAAGCCGAAAGGCAGAATGCATTATTCACGGATGCGTTGGCCGCATACCTGGAAGGCCGTTATCAGGAAGCAGAGAAGCTGGCATCACGAATCCAGTCCGATCCGCAGAGGATTCAGCTGGGCCGCGTGCTGGCCGCTCGTTCAGCAGCGGAAATCCGTGCTTATTCTCGTCGGGATGCCTATCTTGCAGAAGCCCGGGAAAGCGAATCGCCACTTGCCGCCTTGTTTGCCGAAGCCGAAACCCGGCTTTCAGAACGCGATGCCACCGGCGCACTTACAGCGATTGAGGCAGGCAAGGTGATTGCCCCGGCCCACACCGCTCTGTCTCGCCTGGAACTCAAGGCGCGTCAAATGCTTGGCCAATGGGATGATGTCCTCAAACTCGCCGAACAACTTGCCAAGTCGAATGCGCTTGAACCCGCGGCGCTGGATCATGTAAGGCGCAACGCACACCTTGGCAATATCAGGCGACGCGCCAGTGATGACAAGGGCTTGCTCGAATACTGGAGAAAATTGCCCGAAGCGTTCAGGACAGATCCCGTCAATGCCCTTGAAGCCGCCAATGCTTTCAAGGAATTGGGCGGGAATGACACGGCAGTAGACATACTGGAGGCCGCCCTCAACACCAGCTGGGACGAGTCCCTGACAGCACGCTATGGGCAAATTGTCGGAAAGAATCCCCTGAAACAAATTGAGCGCGCGGAAAAATGGCTCACAGAGCATCCGCATGATGGTGCCCTGCTCATGTCGCTGGCGGATTTATGCGCGCATGAAAAGCTGTGGGGCAAGGCACAAAGCTATGCCGAAGCGAGTCTTGCCGTGGCACCCAATGTCGATGCTCATCTTGCCCTGGCCGCCCTCAAGGAACAAACCGGTCAGATGGGCGAGGCATGCAGGCACCTGAAAAAGGCTCTGGAGCTTTGCCGTAGAGCCGGTTAGACGGCGTCAATCGGACTGGTACACGAACGAATCGGCATAGAACGCATCTTCGGGCAAACGACGTGTCTGAGTGAAGGCCGCACGCGCCGCATCGACCATGACGGGCGCGCCGCAGGCATAGACTTCGTAACCCGAGAGATCGCTGAAATCGCCAAGAACCGCTTGATGCACATATCCTGTCCGGCCTTGCCAGTCATCTTCCGGCATGGGATCGGACAACACCGGAATGAAGGTGAAATTGGCGTGCTGCTGTTGCCACCTGACAGGAAGCTCTGGCAGGTAGATATCCTTTTTTGCGCGGGCGCCCCAATACAGGATGAGTTGGCGGTCTGTTTCCTCCGCAAACAAGTGCTCGATCATTCCCTTGATGGGTGCAAAGCCGGTCCCTCCTGCGACGAAGATGATCGGCTTGTCGGATTCTTCACGGATGAAAAAGCTGCCATGCGGTCCCTCAAAACGCAGGATGTCCCTTTCCTTCATCGTGGTGAATACCTGATCGGTAAAACGCCCTCCAGGAACATGTCTCAAATGCAGTTCGATGAACTCGTCCGCATGAGGCGGATTGGCGATGGAATAACTGCGGCGCCTGCCGTCCTTGAGCAGAAAATCGATATATTGCCCGGCAAGAAACTGCAGCCGCTCATTTGCGGGCAGCTTCAACTGCATGAGCATGACGTCGTCCACGAGCTTTTCCAGCTTTTGCACCCGGCAGGGCAGGGTTTTTACCGGAACCTCACCCGCCACGCGTATTTCCTTTACTTCCAGCACCAGATCGGAAAGCGGCCTCGCAACGCAAAGCAGGGCCTTGCCCTCCTCGATTTCCTCGGGCTTGAGCGTATTGGACTGATATTTTCCATAATCAATCTTGCCCTCAAGCACCCTGCCCTTGCAGGAACCGCAGGCGCCGTTACGACAGCCATAAGGCAAGGAAAAGCCTTCCCTTAATGCGGCGGACAGGATTGTTTCATCCTCATTGACGGTAAGGTGATGGCCGCTGGGCTGCAGGATTATTTGATATGGCATGATTCAGGCATGAAAAAACAGGCATTACTCGTTGTGGGCATGGGCGACATCGGCCAGCGTCTGGCTTCCGGACAGCCCTGGTCGCGCATGATCGGCCTCGCCCGATCCAGCGAAACGATCGCCAGGATACGGCAGACACCAGCCATTCCGTTGCTGGCCAATCTGGATCAACGCTCCAGTCTCGATCGACTGGCAGGTCTCGCGCCATGGGTCGTCCATCTGGCTCCGCCATCGGTTGACTCGGATGGCGATCATCGTACCCGGCATCTCATTGCCGCACTTGGCAAAGCCGCTGCAAAGCGGGGCAGTCTACCACGCCGGATGGTCTATATCAGTACAAGTGGCGTATATGGAAACTGCAATGGCGAAATGGTTTTTGAGCATCGTCCGACAGCAGCTACCAGCAATCGTGCCAAAAGAAGGGTAGACGCAGAAAGGCAACTGCGCCGCTTTGCCACCCGGAACGGTATCCGGCTGAGCATTCTTCGTGCGCCAGGCATCTACGCGGCGGACAGGCTGCCGATCGAGCGCATTCTCAAGAAAACTCCAGCCGTGCATCGTGACGAAGACAGTTACATCAACCACATCCATGCGGAAGACCTGGCCAGACTGGTCTGGCTTGCGCTATTTCGCGGAAAACCCAACAGGGTCTATCACGCCGTTGATGACAGCGTAAAAAAAATGGGAGACTACTTCGACATGGTCGCGGACCATTTCAAACTGGCCCGCAGTCCACGCATCACTCGCGCCGAAGCCCAGCAAATCCTGTCGCCGGCATTGCTGTCGTTCTTGAACGAATCGCGCATACTTGATAATACGAGAATGAAAAAAGAGCTGAAGGCGCGGCTCAGATTTCCCGACGTGGAAACCTGTCTGAAATCGCTTCCACCTCTCGGCTGAACTCGCCTTCAATGATGTCATCATTGGCGGCCCTGCGCCTGATGAAAGATGACTGGCGCCATGTTCCGGGTATCAGCAACAGGATAAACGCCAAAATATCCGTAATCAGCCCGGGAAACATCAGCAGACCGCCGGCCAGAAACAATCGGGTGGAAAGATAAAGCGCCCTGAAAGGACTTTTCCCTTGCCGCAGGTTAAACATCATGCGCGGTGCAAAGGCCAGCCTTTCATAGCGGATGAGCAGCAATCCTGCAACAAAGGCAGAGACCAGCCAGGCCATGGTCCACCAGCCAAATGTGTTTGCCGACCCGAATATGGTCAGCGCTTCAGCGACCGGAAAGAATAGCAAAGCCATTAACAAAAGCCGGGCTTGCATGTAAGGTTCCCCGATAAAATCATGATTAACCCTCAGCTTTGGGCTATTTGTGCCAGTTCAATCCGCTACCCTATCTTTATAGAATCAAATCCATGGCCGCGATGATTGTCCTTTCCACCTTTCCGGACGAAGAAACCGCTCGAAATGCGGCCGAAATCCTGATTGACAAGAAAATTGCCGCCTGCGTCAGCATCATGCCCGGCCTGACTTCAATTTATCGCTGGCAGGGGCAAATTGAAAATTCCCGCGAGGTCTTGATGATGGCAAAAACCACACCGGACAATTATGACCGGCTTGAGTCTGCCTTGAAAGCCTGCCATCCTTACGAACTCCCCGAAATCCTCGCGGTCGCAACCGAGTGCGGATTGCCTGATTATTTGCAATGGGTGGCGCAGGAAACAGCACCCGACAACGAAAACAGTAACGAGAGACTGCCATGAACCATATGCTGAAAGCCCTCTTTGCGTTGCCTATATGGATGCTTTTCATCTTGACCAGCCCTTTGCAGGCGGAAGAGGACTTTCTCGATCCTGCTGAAGCCTTCAAATTCAAGGCCAGCGCCATCGACGCAAAATCAATCGAAGCGGCCTGGAAAATTGCAGATGGCTATTACCTCTATCGCGACAAGTTCAAGTTCAGCCTGGATGGCGCAAAACTTGGCATCATTCGCTTCCCTGGCAGCAAAACCAAGGACGACCCCACATTTGGCAGGGTGGAAATCTACAGGAATTGGGTGCTATTCACGATCCCTGTTGAACGCGACCCCGGGAAAGCCCTGCCGGTCACATTAACTGTCACCTATCAGGGGTGCGCGGAGGGCGGCGTCTGCTACATGCCCATCACCGAAACCGCAAGGGTGCGGCTGGCTTCACTTGAGACTCCCAAATCCAGGGAACCCGTGGCCCCTGTACCCGCCAACGCGGCTGCAGAACGCCCTGCCACTGTTTCCGGCATCACACCACAACAGACAACTGCCCTTCAAACCCAGTCCTCCGATGCCTTGTCGGGTTTGCGAACCCTGGCCAACGACGAAGGGACCGAGGAAGAGTTTCTTCCGCCGGATGAAGCTTTCAAATCCTCGGCACGGATGAAGGACGCCAAGACCCTGAGTGTCAGCTACACCATCGCGCCTGATTACTATCTCTATCGCAACAAACTGAAATTCAATGTCCTTTCTCCTTCAGGTTTGACCGCCGGAACACCCGTCACCCCCAATCCCGACGTAAAGGATGACCCCAATTTTGGCCGAACCGAGGTTTACCACCACGATTTCACTGCCGAGATCCCCCTATCCCGAACCTTGAACGCCGAGGAGTCGCTGGCGGTTGAAATCAGTTATCAGGGCTGCAGCGAAAAAGGCATCTGCTATCCGCCCATCGACAAGCGTTTCACCTTGACTGCTGCTAACGGCGTCCCGGCCAGTCAGGCCATGGCAAGCCCGAACACGGCACCCGTCAACGAAAGTGCCGATGTTGGCGATGCCGCCAGCATAGAACGAACCCTGAAGGGTGGCGGTCTGTGGGTGGCCGTCGCAGCCTTTTTCGGTTTCGGCCTGGCCCTGTCGCTGACACCCTGCGTGTTTCCGATGATTCCGATTCTTTCGGGCATCATTGCCGGTCAAAAGCATGTCACCCGTAGCAGCGGCTTCATGCTGTCTCTGGCCTACGTTCTAGGCATGGCTATCACCTATGCCATCGTTGGCGTGATTGCCGCACAATCCGGCACCCTGTTGTCGAACGCCCTGCAAAACCCGATTGCCTTGGGCATAGGCGCGGCCATATTTGTTGTCCTGGCGCTATCCATGTTTGGGTTCTTCGACCTTCAGTTGCCCAGCGCTCTGCAGAGCAAACTGACCGAAACCAGCAACAAGCTGCATGGGGGTCATTTCACCGGCGTATTTGGCATGGGTGCGCTGTCCGCGCTCATCGTCGGCCCTTGTGTAGCCCCACCGCTTGCTGCCGCACTGGCTTACATTGCGCAAACAGGCGACAGCCTGAAGGGCGGCCTGTCTTTGTTCTCGCTGGCCCTCGGCATGGGCGTTCCCCTGCTTGCCGTGGGTTTGTCGGCGGGCACGTTGCTGCCCAAAGCCGGACCATGGATGAATGGTGTCAAGTATTTCTTTGGCGTGGCCATGCTGGGTGTGGCCATCTGGCTTATTTCGCCCTTCCTCCCCCCGTGGCTGAACATGGCCTTGTGGGCGGCGTTGCTGATCATTTCCGCGGTTTACCTTCATGCGCTGGACCCATTGCCCCAGCACGCCAAGGGATGGCAGCGCCTGTGGAAAGGCGTGGGCGTGGTTTCGTTGATAGCCGGCCTGGGGCTTTTGCTCGGTGCACTGGGGGGTAGCCGTGACATCCTCCAGCCCCTCGCAGTTTACAAGGGAGCGCTTGCCGGCCCCGTCAACGGCCAGGCCGCTACGGCGCATGGGTTGACATTTGAAAAAGTGGGAAATGCGGCCGAGCTGGACAGCCGTTTGGCAGCCGCCAAAATGGCCGGCAAACCGGTCATGCTGGATTTTTACGCCGATTGGTGTGTTTCCTGCAAGGAAATGGAAAAATTCACCTTTTCCGATGCGCGAGTCCAGACACGACTGGCCAATGCCATCCTGTTGCAGGCTGATGTCACAGGCAACACCAGTGAAGATAAAGCCCTGCTCAAACGATTCGGACTTTTTGGCCCGCCCGGCATCATCTTCTGGGATGCTGACGGCATCCAGGCTACACACAAGGTCATTGGTTACGAAGCCGCGGACAAATTCCTGACCAGTCTGGACAGGGTACTTGGCAATTCCCGATGAACTCCCAAGCTCCAATCATCGCAGTAGCAGGATTGTTTGCTCTCGGTCTGGGATTGGGGACATTCCATTTGCTCAATCAGAAAACCGAACCCGGCAAAACTGCTGCGGGGGCACTCCTGACCATCCCCCTGATGGACCTTCACAATCAGCCAAAGACCCTCGGCAACTATCAGGGCAAAGTGCTGGTCGTCAATTTCTGGGCAACCTGGTGTCCGCCCTGCAGGGAGGAAATACCGCATTTTGTGGAAGCACAAGAAGAATTAAAAGCGAAAGGTGTCCAATTCGCCGGAATTGCCCTGGATAAACCGGATTCAGTCAATGAATTCATGAATTACTACCGAATCAATTACCCCATTTTCGTTGCCGATGAGAATGTGGGGCAGATCATGCAAGACATTGGCAATCGGACCCGCAGTTTACCTTATACCTTGATTTACGACAAACAAGGTCAACTGAGGGAAAAAGTCATGGGTGGAATTGATAAAACCCGTTTACAGCATCTGCTAGCTCCCTTGATTTAAATACTGTTTGCATCAAGTTCTGGACATTTTCCATGAAAATGATGCAAACTCGCGCCCATGCCAAAAGCCACCAGCACCCGTAAAGGCAGCAAGGGATCTGAGGAACTACGTAAATCCATTCTGGTTTTACATGGCCCCAATCTCAACCTGCTTGGCAGTCGCGAGCCCCAGCACTACGGGCTGGCGACCATGGAGGACATTAACCAGGCACTCAAGACAAGGGGCGAAGCCTGTGGAGTATCCGTCGATGCCTTCCAGAGCAATCACGAAGGCCAGTTGATCGACCGCATCCAGCAAGCCAAGCGCGAGGGCGTCGATTTCATCCTCATCAATCCGGCGGGGTACACCCACACCAGCGTATCTTTGCGGGATGCGATGGCCGCGACAGGCATTCCGTTTGTGGAAATTCATTTGTCCAACGTTTACAACCGTGAGCCGTTTCGCCGCCACTCCTATTTTTCCGACCTGGCCCTAGGCGTGATTGCCGGGCTGGGCGCACAAGGTTATGAACTCGCCCTTGAGTTCGCCTTGCGCCATTTACATATAAAGGTTGCCTCCCATGGATCTCAGAAAACTGAAAAAACTCATTGACCTGGTGGAAGAGTCCGGCATTGCCGAGCTTGAAATCACCGAAGGCGAGGAGAAAGTCCGTATTTCCAAAGGAGTGGCTGGGGCGCCCATGATGATGCCTGCACCCCAGTACGTGCAGGCGGCCGCCCCGGCTGCGCCCGCGGCGCCGGCGGCCGTTGCCGAGTCCGCGCCGGCAGAACCGGAAGGCCATGTCGTGCGTTCACCCATGGTCGGTACGTTCTACCGCGCCCCCTCGCCCGGCGCCAAGGCCTTTGTCGAAGTCGGGCAGTCGGTATCTTCTGGCGACACGCTTTGCATCATCGAGGCCATGAAACTGCTGAACGAAATCGAAGCGGACCAGGGCGGTATCATCAAGGCCATCCTGGTTGAGAATGGCCAGCCGGTTGAATACGGCGAGCCATTATTTGTGATTGGTTAAAACCTGACGCAAAGACGCAAAGACGCAAAGACCAGTCCATTTACTGGTGTTCTGTGCGATTTCTCTGCGCCTCTGCGCCTCTGCGTTGAAAGACTTTTGTCATGTTTGAAAAAATACTGATCGCAAACCGTGGCGAAATCGCATTGCGGATTCAGCGCGCCTGCCGTGAACTGGGCATCAAGACGGTGGCCGTGCATTCCGAAGCGGATCGAGATGCCAAATATGTCAAACTGGCTGAGGAATCCGTATGCATCGGGCCGGCTCCTTCCAGCCATTCATACCTGAGCGTTCCAGCGATTATCGCGGCGGCCGAAGTCACCGACGCTGAGGCCATCCATCCAGGCTACGGTTTTCTCTCTGAAAACGCCGACTTCGCCGAGCGCGTCGAGTCCTCGGGCTTTGTCTTCATTGGCCCGCGTCCCGACTCCATCCGGCTGATGGGCGACAAGGTTGCCGCCAAGGACGCCATGAAGAAGGCCAATGTGCCCTGCGTGCCCGGTTCCGATGGCGCCCTTCCGGACAACCCGGACGAAATCATTCGCATCGCCCGCGAAGTCGGCTATCCGGTCCTGATCAAGGCGGCGGGCGGCGGCGGGGGGCGCGGCATGCGCGTGGTCCATACCGAGGCCGCCCTGCTTCAATCCATGCAGATGACTCAGGCGGAAGCGCAAACGGCCTTTGGCAACCCCATGGTTTACATGGAACGCTATCTGCAAAAACCGCGGCACGTCGAATTTCAGGTGCTGGCCGATGAGCACGGCAACGCCATACATCTCGGCGAGCGCGACTGCTCGATGCAGCGCCGCCATCAAAAGGTCATCGAGGAAGCCCCCGCGCCCGGCCTCGATCCCAAGCTGCGCGACAGAATTGGTGAACGCTGTGCCGAAGCCTGCCGCAGCATTGGTTACCGTGGCGCCGGCACGTTCGAATTCCTGTATGAGGACGGCGAGTTTTTCTTCATCGAAATGAACACCCGCATCCAGGTCGAACACCCGGTTACCGAACTGGTCACCGGCGTCGACATCGTGCAGGAACAACTGCACATTGCCGCCGGCGAACCACTGCGCTACAAGCAAAGCGATATCCGCCTCTCAGGGCATGCCATTGAATGTCGCATCAATGCGGAACATCCCTACACTTTTGTTCCATCACCCGGCAGGCTGACCGCATGGCACCCGCCCGGCGGGCCCGGCATTCGAGTGGATTCGCATGTCTATCAGGGATATTTCGTTCCGCCACACTATGATTCGATGATCGCCAAGCTCCTTTCCTTTGGCAAAACACGCGATCAGGCCATTGCCCGCATGCGTGGCGCCCTCATGGAAATGATTGTTGAAGGCATCCAGACCAACATTCCCCTGCACAAGGACTTGATGGACGATGCCGCATTCCAGAAGGGCGGCACCAGCATTCATTACCTAGAGCAAAAGCTCTCCAAGGACAAAGGGGGCTGATGTGGCCTGGCAGTCGGTACGGATCACCGTGGAAGCGGCCCGTGCCGAAGCCCTGTCTGATTCGCTCATGGAGGCAGGCGCCCTGTCGGTTTCGCTGGAAGACGCCAATGCTGACAGTATCGATGAAACGCCCATCTTTGGTGAACCCGGGTTGCCAGATGCCGGGTTGTGGGATCGGTGCATCGTGGTAGCCTTGCTTGACGAACACGCCCAGCCAGCCGAAATCTTGCAATCCGCGTCTGACCGGATTGGCCTGCTCGAACTGCCCGAACACACGATAGAATCCGTCGCCGAGCAGGACTGGGTTCGGCTGACCCAGTCGCAATTCGACCCCATAACGATTTCCCCCCGCCTGTGGATCGTGCCGAGCTGGCATCAATCCCCGGATGAGTCCGCCGTCAACATCCGGCTCGACCCGGGCCTGGCCTTCGGTACCGGCTCCCACCCTACCACAAGACTTTGCCTGCTTTGGCTCGATGATCATGTTCGAGGCGGGGAATCCGTGCTTGATTATGGCTGTGGCTCCGGTATCCTCGCCATTGCCGCCAAAAAGCTCGGCGCAGGCCAGGTCTGGGGCGTGGATATCGACCCGCAGGCTGTTCAGACCGCGCGGGACAACGCCGTTATGAACGCCGTGGACATTGCCTTCTTTACTTCAGAAGACGCTCCGGCAAACCGGGCGGCCATCGTTGTCGCCAATATCCTGACCAACCCGCTCAAGACGCTGGCGCCATTGCTGTCCAGGTACGTTTTGTCTGGTGGGCGCATCGTCTTGTCGGGCATACTTGAACAACAGGCCAATGAAGTCATGCGGATCTACGAGCAGTGGTTCGATTTTGAGACTCCCGCGAGCCTGGATGGCTGGGTAAGGCTGACCGGGGTCAAGCGATGAGTAATGACAGCACACTGACTGCCCAATGCCCGAAGTGCGAAAGCGTCTTCCGGGTACTCCCCCAGCACTTGGAAGCCGCCAAGGGCTGGATGCAATGCGGCGTTTGCGGAAATGTATTCCACACGCAGCCCGCACCTGAAACAAAACCGGAAACAGTCCCGAAAGCAATCCCCCCAGCAGAGCCGAACGAACAAACCGCATCCCCGGATACCGTCACGCCACCAGCCAGCGTCCCGGAAGAATCCCTTTCCCCGGAAACGGTATCCGCCAGCAGGCCTGAGAGCATGGAGGCTGCATCTCCGGCGGACAACGCTGATACCGACGAAACCAATCCGCCCACTCTGGCCGGGCTTGCTCAGCGCATGGCCGAAAACAAGCCCTCAATCCCAATCGGGCCCAAACTGGAATCCATCATTCTGGTTGATCCCGACATTCCTGCGGATGACCTCGGACCCATGCCGACCTTTGAGCATGCCGAAGAGACACCAACACCCGATATTCAAAAGCCTGCCGTAAAACCCGCCACGGCGACCAGCTCAGGCTGGATACCCAGACAGGAATTGGATGCGGCTCTCCCAAAACCCGTCAAAAAGCGGGTCTGGGCATGGCTGCTTACCATGTTGCTGTTACTACTCTTCCTGACCGCACAATTGGTTTATTTCCTGCGTGACGATCTGGCTGTCAATTTTCCTCAGTTGCGTCCTTATCTTTCCCAACTCTGCCAGGCCATGGATTGCAACCTGACCCTGCCGCGTGATACCAAGCAGGTGCTGATACTGGGATCCGACCTGCAGACAGAGAGCCCGGGCAATCTTGCGCTGGCGATCACCCTCGCCAATCGGGCAAAACATGCCATGGCGTGGCCCGTTCTTGAACTGACTTTGACAGACATCAAGGACCAGCCTGTAGGGCGCCGGGTTTTCGCACCCAGCGAATACCTGCCTTCCCCGGAACTGGAGTCGGCGGGCATGCAACCTTTGACCGAGGTTCCCCTGATGCTCAAGCTCCAAACCCGAGACATCAAGGCTGTGGGATACCGCCTGCAAATGTTTTACTGACAGCCTGTGTTAAACTTGCGGCTCAGCGGGAGAGTACAGTCAAACAGACTGTCGCCGAAGGCGTAATTACCCGGGAACGCTCAGGCAAAAGGACCGCGCAAGGTTACAAATACTCTGGAGAGTGCAGTTCGTTCTGCCGCCGAAGGGGATCAATCTCTCAGGCACCAAGGACAGAGGGGTGATGCAAAACAAGGTTTTGCATCCCCTTTTTTTATTTCCGGAGCGCCGCTTGCAAACTCAAACACTGCACAACATCAGCCGCATGCCGCCCTGGATTCGTCAGAATCTGGGCACGGATAAGCATTTCGGCTTGACCGGCCACGCCGTGCATGGCAACCGGCTGCACACCGTGTGCGAGGAAGCCAGATGCCCCAACCGCGGCGAATGCTGGAGCCGGGGCACCGCCACCTTCATGCTGCTGGGCGACACCTGCACCCGCGCCTGCGGCTTTTGCTCGGTCAAGACCGGCAAGCCCGGCTGGTACGACGCCAACGAGCCCGTCCGCGTGTCTGAAGCCGTGATGGGCTTGAACCTGCATTACATCGTGCTGACCTCGGTCAACCGCGACGACCTGGAGGACGGCGGCGCTTGGGTGTTTGCCGAAAGCCTGCGTCAGCTAAGAAGGCGCAAGCCGGCCATTGGTGTCGAATTTCTCACCCCCGACTTTCGCAATGTGCAGGATGAAGCTGTCGCCATCATCATGGATGCGGTGCGATCACACCCGATACAAACAGGAATGTCCGGCGGGCAAAACCGTATTTCCCTGGTCTGGGGCCACAATGTGGAAACCGTACCGCGGTTGTACAAAACCGCGCGCAAAGGCTCACAGTACGAGCGTTCGCTTGCCTTGCTGGAAAAAGCCGCAAAACAGCCCGGCGTGGAGGCCAAATCCGCCCTCATGCTGGGATTGGGCGAAACCCGTGAAGAAGTGCTGGCCGTGCTGAAGGATCTGCGCGGAGTGGGGGTACGGCGCGTATCGCTCGGCCAGTATCTGCGGCCTTCGCTCGACAATCTGCCGGTTGCCGAATACGTCCACCCGGACACATTCGCCGAATACGAAAACGAGGCGCGCGCACTGGGCTTTGGCTGGGTCAAGGCTGGGCCCTTGGTGCGCAGCAGTTACTTCGCCGAAGAAATACAACACCAAACTCACAGGGAGGGGCGGGTGGTAAGGGAGTAAACCTTTCCCCTCCCTGAACCACCCTTAACTTCCTGTTATTTTTTGATTGCCCAACATGATCGAACTGAAACGCACTCCCCTAAACGCCACCCACCGCGAACTCAACGCCAAAATGGTCGATTTTGGCGGCTGGGACATGCCGCTCCACTACGGCTCCCAGATCGAGGAGCATCATGCAGTGCGCACGGCTTGCGGCCTGTTCGATGTGTCGCACATGCTGCCGCTCGACATCAAGGGCGAAAACGTGCGCGCCTTTTTGCGCCGCCTCATCGCCAACAACGTCGACAAATTGCAAACACCCGGCAAAGCGCTGTATTCGTGCATGCTGAATGAGCAAGGCGGCGTCATCGATGACCTCATCATTTATTTCATGGACGAAAGCTGGTTCCGTCTGGTGGTCAATGCCGGCACGGCGGAAAAGGATCTTGCCTGGATGCAAAAAATGAATGCCGACTGGGGCATGAATCTCACGCTGGCCCCGCGCCGCGACTTGGCCATGATCGCGATTCAGGGACCGCACGCAAAAAAAGTGCTGGATGAGGCCATGCCCGGCGTAGACAGCATGACCGGAAATCTCAAACCCTTCAACGCGGTGGCCATGGGCGAAATGTTCATCGCCCGCACCGGCTACACCGGCGAAGACGGCTTCGAGGTCATGGTGCCGGCGCAATCCGCACCCTTCTTCTGGAAAGCGCTGATGCAAGCCGGCGGCAAACCGATTGGACTGGGCGCGCGCGACACCCTGCGCCTGGAGGCCGGCATGAATCTGTATGGCCAGGACATGGACGAAACCACCTCGCCGCTGGAATCGGGCCTGGCCTGGACGGTAGACCTGAAAAGCGAACGTGAGTTTGTTGGCCGCAAGGCGCTGGAAGCCAGCGAGGTCAGCAAACAGCTGGCGG
Source organism: Hydrogenophilaceae bacterium (assembly GCA_013389025.1). Lineage (GTDB taxonomy): Bacteria > Pseudomonadota > Gammaproteobacteria > Burkholderiales > Thiobacillaceae > UBA6918. Next base: position 7,752 of record JACAED010000069.1, on the reverse strand, counting down.
GTCTGGTGTTGCTGGACAAGGGCGTGTTGCGCGCCCATCAAAAAGTCTTCACCAGATATGGCGAAGGGGAGATTACTTCGGGCACCTTTTCACCTACCCTGCAGCAGTCGATTGCCCTGGCGCGCATTCCCCTGGGCATTGCCCCAGGCGAAGCAGTCGAGGTGGAAATCCGCGACAAGAAGTTGAAAGCAAAAGTGGTCAAATACCCCTTTGTACGTAACGGTAAGGTTTTGATCTAACGGGGAGGCACGGGAGGTAAAGGGGGGGTTTCCTCGCTTTTCTCCCCTTCCTCCCTGAACCTCCCTGTTAAAATTTTGGAGTCGAAAAATGTTTATCCCTGCTGACCTGAAATACACCCAAACCCACGAATGGGTGCGCGTTGAAGCCGACGGCACGCTGACCGTGGGGATTACCCATCATGCCCAGGACTTGCTGGGCGATATGGTGTTTGTCGAAAATCCGGCCGTGGGCCGCAGCCTCAACGCGGGCGAAGAATGCGCCGTGGTCGAATCGGTGAAAGCCGCCTCCGACGTGTACGCGCCCGTTGCCGGCGAGGTTGTCGCCGCCAACAGCGAGGTCGAATCCAGCCCGGAAAAAATCAATCAGGACGCTTACGCTGCCTGGATGTTCAAGCTCAAGCCTGCCAATGCAGCAGCCGTGAACGCGTTGATGGATGCCGCCGCATACGAAGCGCACGTCGCGTCCGAAGCGCACTAACAAATTTTTTGCCGCAAAGACGCAAAGAACGCAGAGAAAATTTGTCCTGCCTTTCTTCGTGCCTTTGCGTCTTTGCGCCAGAGGTTTTTTATGCCATTCATTCCACATTCCGACCGTGACATCCGCGAGATGCTCGCCGTCATCGGCGCACCAGACATCGACGCCTTGTTCGATGAAATCCCTGCCGAGCTGAAAGCCGGCAAACTCACCCAGGTACCGCCTGGCATTTCCGAAATGGAAATCAGCCGGCTGATGATGGAGCGTGCCGAAGCCGACGGGCGTTATCTCAACTTTTTGGGCGCGGGTGCGTATGAGCATCACATTCCGGCAGCGGTCTGGCAGATTGCCACGCGTGGCGAGTTTTACTCTGCCTACACCCCCTACCAGGCTGAAGCCAGTCAGGGCACGTTGCAGCTGATTTACGAATACCAGACCATGATGACCCGGCTCACTGGGCTGGGCGTGTCGAATGCGTCCCTTTATGACGGTGGCTCGGCGCTGGGCGAGGCCGTGCTAATGGCGATCCGCGCCAGCAAGTCCAGTGCCCGCAGGGTGCTGATGCCCAAAACCGTGCACCCCCTGTATCGGGCAGCCTGCCGCACCGTCGTTGGCAACCAGAATATCGAACTGGTGGAAGTGGATTACGACCCGGCTAGCGGCCAGACCAAGTTGCCGACCGACGCCGCCGAATGCGCCGCGCTGGTGATTCCGCAGCCCAACTTCTTCGGCGTGCTGGAAGACGTGGATGCCATGACCGACTGGGCCCACCAAAACGGCCTGATGGCCATCGCACTGGTCAACCCGATGACACTGGCGGTTTTGAAAGCGCCGGGCCAGTGGGGGCGCCACGACAATCCCAATCGTGGGGCGGATATTGCCGTGGGTGACGGCCAGCCGTTGGGCGCGCCGCTATCTTCTGGCGGCCCATACTACGGCTTCATGTGCTGCAAGCAGGAATTCGTGCGCCAGATGCCGGGCCGCATCGTCGGCCGCACCGTCGATCTCAACGGCAAGCCCGGCTTCGCGCTGACCCTGCAGGCGCGCGAGCAGCACATCCGCCGCTCCAAGGCGACCTCCAACATCTGCACCAATCAGGGTTTGGTCGTAACCGCCTCCACTCTCTACATGAGCCTGCTGGGGCCCGAGGGCCTCGCCCGCGTGGCACGCGCCAGCCACGCCAACACGGTCAAACTGGTCAGCAAGCTGGTTGCTGCTGGCGCTGAAAACGTGTTCACTGGCGCATATTTCCACGAAGCCGTCATCCGCACCAGCGTACCCAATGCCAGGCTGTTGCATTCGCTGGTGGGGCAAGGCATCGTCGGTGGCTATGATTTGTCGAAGGACTATCCGGAACTGGGCAACGCCATTCTGGTATGCGCCACCGAAACCAAGACCGAAGCCGACCTGGATCGCTACGCCACGCAAATGCAACGTATTGTGTCCAAACTGAGTGAACCGCCGCCCTGCGCGCGGAAATGACTTCCCCACGTAGGAGCCCCCTTGGGTGCGATTCCCTTTCGCAAGCAAGCCTGCTCCTACCATATCAGCAAAAGGAGATAGAAGATGGCAAACGTAACCCTGGGCGGCAGCCCGATCGAAGTCGCTGGCACGTTCCCCAAGGTAGGGGATACCGCCCCCGACTTCAAACTGGTCAACAAGGATCTGGCCGATGTCTCGCTGGCCGATTTCGCCGGCAAGCGCAAGATTCTCAACATCGTGCCTTCACTTGACACCGGTATCTGCGCCGAATCCGCGCGCAAGTTCAATGCGGCGGCCGCCAGCCTGCCCAATACCGTGGTGCTGGTGATTTCTGCCGACCTGCCGTTTGCCTCGAGCCGTTTTTGCAGTACGGAAAATCTTGGCAACATCGTAACGTTATCCACCATGCGCGGCTGGGAATTCAAGAAGAACTACGGCGTGGACATCCACAGTGGCCCGCTCACCGGCGTGTGCGCCCGCGCCGTGGTGGTGCTGGACGAAAACAACAAGGTCCTGCATGCCGAGCTGGTTCCCGAAATCAAGCAGGAACCCAACTACGATGCAGCCTTGGCGGTTTTGAAATAAAAAACATGAACCGCCAGGCGAACGCCATGTTCTCGTGGCGCTCTTTGCGTCTTGGCGGTAAAACGTATGCTATCTGGAATCAGCCATGTTGATCTTTGAATATGCTCACCCCGGCCGGAGTGCCCACGCGCAATTGCCGTCGGAAGATGGCACGCTGGATGATTTGCCCGCGAACCTTCTGCGCGATGCACCGCCCGCGCTGCCGGAATGCTCCGAACTGGATGTCGTCCGCCACTACACCCGTCTTTCGCAGAAAAACTTTTCCATCGACACGCAGTTCTACCCATTGGGTAGCTGCACCATGAAGTACAACCCACGCGCGTGCAATTCACTGGCCATGCTGCCGCAGTTTCTGGCGCGTCACCCGCACGCATCGGCGGAAACCGGGCAGGGGTTTTTGCAGTGCATGTACGAGCTGCAGGAAATCCTCAAAGACGTGACCGGCATGGCGGGCGTGTCGCTTGCGCCCATGGCCGGGGCGCAGGGCGAGTTCGCCGGCATTGCCATGATCCGCGCCTATCATGAGTCGCGCGCTGACCACGCGCGCACGGAAATTCTCGTGCCCAACGCGGCGCACGGCACCAACCCCGCCACGGCGGTCATGTGCGGCTATACGGTCAGGGAAATCCCCACCGACCGCGAAGGCAATGTGGAACTGGATGCGTTGCAGGCTGCGGTCGGCCCGCAAACCGCCGGACTGATGCTGACCAATCCCTCGACGCTGGGCGTGTTTGAAAAATCCATTCTGAAAATCCGCGACATCGTGCACGGGGCTGGCGGCCTTTTGTATTACGACGGCGCCAATCTCAACGCCATTCTGGGCCGGGTCAAACCCGGGGCAATGGGTTTTGACGTCATCCACATGAACCTGCACAAAACCTTTTCCACCCCGCATGGCGGTGGCGGCCCGGGCGCAGGGCCGGTTGGCGTGGCCGAGCGGCTGCTGCCTTTCCTGCCGGTGCCAGTCGTCATCCACGAAAATGGCCTCTATCGCCACGCCGTCGAGGCCGACCTGCCTCAGTCGATTGGCCGCATGAGCGCCAATACCGGCAATGCCGGCGTGTTGCTGCGCGCTTATGTTTATGCGCGCATGCTGGGCGCGGAGGGCATGCACCGCGTGGCCGAGTTCGCCACGCTCAATGCCAACTATCTGCTGGCCAAAATGCGCGATGCCGGCTTCGAACTGGCCTATCCCGCACGGCGCGCCAGCCATGAATTCATTGTCACCCTGAAAAAACTCAAGGACGAAACCGGAGTCACGGCCATGGATTTTGCCAAGCGCCTCCTGGATCACGGCTTCCATGCGCCCACCACGTATTTTCCTCTGCTGGTGCCGGAGTGCCTGTTGATCGAGCCTTCTGAAACGGAGAGCAAGGAAACCCTGGATGCGTTTGTGGAAGCCTGCATCAAGATCAAACAGGAAGCTCTCGCCAATCCCGATCTTGTGAAAGGCGCACCCTATTCCCAACCGGTCAGAAGACTGGATGACGTCAAGGCCGCAAGAGAGCTTGATATCGCATACAAGACATAACTCCTGCCGAAATCGTGGCCTGCAAACAGTATTTTACCGACTGTTTCCGGCATAATCTCGCCATGACATCCCCTTACAAGGGCAAAACCGGACTGGTGCGAATCTGGAATGCCCTGTTTTACTCCCTGGATGGCCTCAAGGCGGCCTTCAAGCATGAAGATGCTTTCCGACAGGAATTCCTGCTGGCCTCAGTACTGGTTCCCCTCGGACTCTGGCTTGGAGAAACAGGAAGTGAAAAGGCGATGCTGGCTGGGGTAGTTTTGATGGTACTCGTGGTGGAACTGCTCAATTCGGGTATAGAGGCAGTTGTTGACAAGGCCTCTCCCGAGACAAACGAGCTGGCCAAACGTGCCAAGGATATGGGCAGTGCCGCAGTGCTGATTTCGCTATCCATGGCATTCCTGGTATGGCTTTTGGTGCTTTCATTCTGAAGGGACCATGCGAAGCACTCAAAATATTAAAGTTTGTTCGCCGTATAGCCGGAATAGGAAGCAGATTTACCGAAAAATCAAAATCTTGGACCTGTTTTCATTTGCTTTTCGAGGTGTAGCGCTGGTAGCAGCCATGGCTGCCACCGTATCTGCTCATGCCTTGGGTCTGGGCAACCTCACCGTATCTTCCCATCTTGGCCAGCCACTCAATGCCCGCATTACCCTGCTCGGGAATCCGGCAGACCTGGAGCCAAATTGCATCAAGCTCGTACCCGTCAATGGATACCTTTACCCTTTGTTACAGGACATCAATATCAGGATAGATCGCACCGGACCGGATCCGGGTCTCATCATCCAGTCCAGGCAGGCCGTCAATGATCCAGCCCTGATGTTTGCTGTTTCCATAGTCTGTCCCGAGCGGATTCAACGGGATTACGCCCTGTTGCTTGATCCGCCGGTTTTATCCAAGGATGTTCCTGTTGTCGCCGCAAACAGCGCCAGCACCACCGGCAAGTCCTCATCCCTGACTGCCAACAGTCAGTCAAGCGGAACAACCCGTGCCGGAGGGTCCGCAGTCGCAAATGCCCCGCTCGCAAAGCGCACGAAACAAGCTGCCTCGAAACACACCCCGAAGCGTGTGGTGCGCTGGCCTGAAAGCAATGGGCCCCGCTTGGTTCTGACGGGAAGCCGAAGACTCTTTTCACCCGCCACTGCCCAACTGGCACTCAATATGGATGTTGGGCTGCTTGACACAAGCCGTCGAGCCGAATCCCCGCTAAACGCGGATGAGCTGACCGATGAAAACACCGCGCTCACGCGCAAACTGGCCTATCTGGAGGAAACACTCGCCACCCTGAAAAGGCGCAATGCGGAACTTCAACAGGCACGCGCCAAGGCACTTCAGGCTGGAGCGCCAACGGGGACAAAGCCGCCCAAGGCACCCGGCAAATCCACCTGGACGTATTTTCTGGCTGGCCTGGTTCTACTGACTGGCGCTGCAGCATATGTCATGTACCGCAGACGTCAGCAATCCTTGGCCAAGTACGACGATTCCGAAATCTGGCACATGCCTGCCGATCTCCCGGGCCTGGCCAAGCCTGCCGCAGAAGCGGGGGAAAGTCAGGAATCCGGTGATGCACCGCAGTCGAAAGCCGCCACGTCGAAGGTACCGGACCAGCACGAATATTCCCCGATTTCATCCCTGATCTCCAAGGATCGGGAAGAGGGCACTGAAGTCAAGGACAGCGTGGCGGATGAGGTTGAGGTCTTTGTCGCACACGGTCACGCCGACCTGGCCATCCACATGCTGGAAGACCATATCGACAAGAACCCTGAGGAATCCCCGGTTCCCTGGTTGTTGCTGCTCGACCTGCTCAAGCGCGAAGGCGCGGAAAGCAAGTACGAGGATTACCGTCTGAAATGCAAAACACATTTCAACGTTTCCATGCCCTCCTATGGTGAGGCTGAAGTTCAGCCGGCGGGTCAGGGGCTGGAGTCCTTCCCCCATATCCTGTCTGAACTGGTGCGCCTGTGGCCCACCGAGGAGGTCATACCCTATCTGGACGACCTGATTTATGACCGCCGCGGCGGGGCTTTGATCCTGCTACTTATCGCGATATTGTCCTGCTGCAATCGATACGCGTCTCTGTCGCCTGAAATCTTTTGTTGATGCAGCACCCCGGCCTGACTGACACCGCGATTTCGAGAGACGCGGCGCGCCTTTAGTCCGCTTCATCGGCCGGCTTTCAGCGTGGCGCAAAATGGCTGATCCGAAATTCCTTCATGAATGGGTGACTCTTTCCAGGTACGAATGGCGCAGCATGAGCAATTTCGGCCAGGCGGTATAATTCGCGCACCCAAGCTTTCCTCGACATCATGCGCACCCTGATCTGCGGTTCCCTCGCTTTCGACTCCATCATGGTCTTCCACGACCATTTCAAGAATCACATCCTGCCGGACAAGATTCACATTCTCAACGTGTCTTTCCTGGTGCCGGACATGCGACGCGAATTCGGCGGCTGTGCCGGCAACATCGCCTACAATCTCAAGCTGCTGGGAGGCGAGCCGGTCATCATGGCAACGGTCGGCGAAGATTTCTCGCCTTATGCTTCGCGTCTGGAAGACCTTGCTCTGACCCAGGAACATGTACGCCCCATTCACGGCAGTTATACCGCGCAGGCCTTCATTACCACGGATTTTTCCGATAACCAGATCACCGCTTTTCATCCGGGCGCCATGAATCATTCACATCTGAACGATGTCCGTTCCGCCAGCGATATTCGTCTGGGCATCGTCTCTCCGGACGGCCGCGATGGCATGCTCAGCCATTGCGCGCAATTCGAACAGGCAGGCATCCCGTTCATTTTCGACCCGGGCCAGGGCCTGCCGCTTTTCAATGGCGAAGAGCTTCTGACCATGGTTCGCCAGGCGGACTATGTCACGCTGAATGATTACGAAGCCCAGCTGTTGCAGGCACGAACCGGAAAAACCCTGCAGCAATTGTCAAAGGAAGTCAGCGCGCTGATCGTCACAAAGGGCGCTGAAGGCGCTGATCTTTTTGTTCAGGACACGGCCATCCCCATTCCGGCCGCTCCAGTCAGCGAGGTCGTCGACCCCACCGGCTGTGGAGACGCCTTCCGCGCGGGGCTGCTCTATGGCATTGTCAACGACATGGACTGGGAAACTACCGGACGGCTGGCGAGTCTGATGGGTGCAATCAAGATTGAAAGCCGGGGCGGGCAGAATCACGCCCCCAGCCGGTTGGAAATCGAAACCCGGTTCGCCGAATCCTTCGGCTATCGAATATAACGCCGTATCCTACAGCGATCGCAAAATGAATGGGAGTCACATCATGAACAAGCTTGCCGTACTCACCCTGATTGCCGCATCCAGCGCCCTGTTGACAGGTTGTCCCGCGGGTTTGGGCAGCAAGGATTACTCGCGCGAACAGGCCAGATCTGTTCAGGAAGTGCAAATGGGTATCGTCGAATCCGTGCGCACGGTAAAAAT